>JAUYLN010000009.1 GCA_030698885.1 bacterium | reverse complement strand
TCACTGCCAGATGCTCCAACTAACAATACTTATTCCCAGGCTCTTCAGGTCATTAGTGGAACCTATCCCTTTACTTGGAGTGTAATATCTGGAGCATTGCCAACCGGTTTAACCCTCAGTCCATCCGGGGTGATTTCTGGTACGGCAACAAATCCGGGCACATATAACTTCACAATAGAGGTTGTCGATGCAAATTTTATTGCTGAGATGGTTGATCTATCTATAATTGTTCATCCGGCCCCAGATATTATTACATCAGTGCTTCCACCTGCAACCCTTAATATTGAGTACTCTCAGCCGATTATTGCAACAGGAGGGGCCACGCCATATGTATGGAGCATTTCGGTTGGAAGCCTGCCCACTGGTATACACATAAGTGACTCAGGCTTATTAACTGGTACTCCTGTCCAAACCGGAACTTTTGTATTTACAATTCAAATTACTGATTTGAATTCATCTAAAACAAGTAGAGAATTTACATTGGAAGTAAATCCTATTAATATAGAAACCACATTATTACCAGATGTATTCGTTGGAGAAGCGTATTCTCAAATACTTCAGATTTTAGGTGGTACCTCGCCATTTGGCTGGAGTATTTCTGCTGGTTCTCTTCCTACTGGCCTAACAATTAATTCTTCCACAGGAGAAATCTCTGGGAGCCCAACAGTTGTCAATATATATAACTTCACTGTTCAGGTTGCTGATGCTAATAATGATGTTGCCTTCAAGGATCTATCCATAACAGTTCATGGCAATACTCCGGCTGGCCCTAATATAAATGTAAGCTCAAACGGTGTCAGTCTAACCTTCTCTGAGGTAACCCAAGAAGGCCAAACAACTGTAACTACTAGCAGCGGCGGTGCACCGCCTCCAACCGGATTTAAACTTGGTACTCCGCCGATATATTACAGTATAGATACTACAGCAATATTCACTGGCGATGTAGAAGTATGTATCAGCTGGACCCAAGGCCAATTCAACAACGAAAATAACCTAAAGTTATGGCACTATGACGGTGCAGTATGGACAGATATAACAACCTCGCTTGATACAACAAATAACATTATATGCGGTTTAACCACTTCATTCTCTGATTTCGCTATATTTGAGAAGAAGCAGGTAGCGGTTCAGATAGATATTAAACCAAATACATACCCAAACAGTATTAATCTTGGATCAAATGGTAATGTGCCCGTGGCCATATTCAGTACTTCCGAATTTGATGCCACCACTATAAATCCGTTAACTGTTGAGCTGGCCAGTGCTCCGGTTGAGTTAAGAGGAAATGGTACGCCCCAGTATTCATTTCAAGATGTAAATAGTGATAGCCTGCTTGACCTTGTAGTTCATGTTAGCACGGAGGCCCTGCAGTTAACCGAAACGGATGAAATTGCTAATCTTATAGGTTACACATTAGATAATACTGAAGTAGTAGGAAGCGATACGGTGAGGGTGGTGCCGTAGTTAGTGATTATAGTAGCCTCCCGCTATTCTTAGTGTGGGCCACTATGCAAACGGCTCACCCCGCCATGGCGGGGTGAGCCGTTTATGAGCCGTTGTTTATAAAATAAATCCCCACACTTATGCGTAGGTGCGGGGGAAATTATATAAAACTGGATTAAACATTCACGTGGCGAGGGTAGCGGGCTACTTCTTCAAGCAATTCTTGATTGGAATATTTTTTGCGGGATAGGCGTCTCCAGCCATAATCGCCATTAGGGTCCCAAGGACAGACTGAGCGAACAGCAACAAGGTGATTGGTACTGACTTTGCCGGTATCGGGGTCACGCCGAGTATACCATAGGATTTGGCAGTTCCGTATTTTATCGGATAATTCTTCTGATTCATCAAGCCTGATAAAATCATCATGGCCGAGATGTTCTAGCTCAAGCTGTAATGCTCTCATGACATGACCATGTGAAACGCATATAACTCGTTTATCAGAACATTCCCGGCACCAATGTTCAAGCATATCGGCTTTTAACCTTAGGCAGAGCATTGCGATAGATTCTCCTCCGCCGGCCGGATAAGCCAGGAAGGGGTCTAGCTCGTATTGATGCATTTCCAACTTAAATAAACGTTCTTGCTCATCATCAGGACAATTGTCCATTAAACCTTTGTCCCTTTCGCGAAGCTGATATTCTATTCTCCACTCTGCGCTAGGCAGAGCAAGTAGGCCCGCTGTTTCCTTAGCTCTTAGATAGTCCGAAACATAGAACCGGTCAAACGGCATTGGCAAATTTCTGGTTAGCCAATCACCGGCTTGTATCGCTTGCCTTACGCCTTTTTCCGTTAATTTAAATGTTCGGCTATGTCTTTCTCTATGCCCTGGGCTAAAAAAACTGTTGTCGCCTTTACCACTTGCTTTCTGAGCAACATTTCCTTCTGACTGTCCATGCCTGACGAGTACTAAATCTATTGGAAGCATACGCGCTCAAACTCCTTTAAAAGAACTTCAGTTAACAAAAAATAGCATTATTATGCTATTTAGTCAAAATACATCTATTCTTAATTCCCAATTCTAAATTCTATATTCTGTATTTTAAATCACCGTCTATGTTTCAACGCATGGGCAAGAGTTGTCTCGTCGGAGTATTCAATGGATGAGCCGGTGGAGAGGCCTTGGGCAAGGCGGGTGATTCTAATGCCAAGGGGCGCTAATTTTTCGCGTATATAGAGGGCCGTGGTCTCGCCGTAGGTATTAGGATTTGTGGCGATAATAATTTCGGCCAATGACGGATTGGGGAGAGAGGCGACTCTTTGAAACAATTCTTCTGTTTTTATTTTTTCTTTATTCCCTGGCTGGAGCACTCCGCCTAAAACATGATAAACACCATCATACGCACCGGTTTTTTCCATGGAGCGAAGATCGGTTATTTTCTCAACTACGGCGATTCTGGTTCTATCCCTTTTTGAACTTGAGCATATGGAGCAAAGTTCGCCATCGGCGAAATTAAAACATTGTCCGCAAAATAGCGGACCGTTTTTTATATTACTCACAGCATCGCCGAATTCTCTGAGCTCATCATTATCCCAATCAGCCATTGCCAAAGCCAGCCGAGTTGCCTGGCGAGGGCCTATGCCAGGGAGTCGGGTTAAATGCTGGATTAGTTTGGTTATTTTAGTATTCACTCCGATGCTGATATGCTCTCGTCATACGTTATATGTTAATCGCTGCCCGTATCGTGATAAGAAGTATCACGTCATACGTATAACCATACGGGCTGCGAAACCGTAAAACCGTTGACGAATTGGTAATTAGTAGATTATATGTTTTTCGCCAGATTCTTGAATGTTACGCGGGCGTCGTCAAAGTAAAGTTCTGCTTCACCGACCGGTCCGTTTCTGTGCTTAGCGACTATAATTTCGGCTATATTTTTCTTCTCGCTATCCCGCTTGACCCTATCTTCACGGTAAATGAACATGACTACATCGGCATCTTGTTCAATAGAGCCGGATTCACGAAGATCGGAAAGCTTTGGCCTCTGGTCAGGCCTGGCTTCAACGGCACGGCTTAGCTGGGACAAGGCCAGCACGGGCACGTTCAATTCACGGGCCAGGCCTTTAATGCTTCGGGATATTTCAGTTATTTGCTGAACGGAGCTTTCGTAATGTTTCTGGGGTTTTATAAGCTGAAGGTAGTCTAATACAATAAGACCGAGGCCGTGTTCGGCTTGAAGGCGCCTGGCCATAGCCCGCAACTGCAAAATAGTGGGGGAGGGGGTGTCATCTATAAAAAGTTTTAATTTTGACAGGTTATCCAAAGCGACCATTATTTTTTCAAAATCATTACCGTCGCCTTCCGATGATAGTTTACCGGTGCGTAAATTCCAGGCATTGACGTTAGCCTCGGCTGCTATTAAACGGTCAACTACCTGGTCGCGTGACATTTCAAGAGTAAAGAAGCCGACGGGCTGCTTTGCTTTGGCGGCAATATTGCGTGCTATATCCAACGCCAAAGTTGATTTTCCGAGTGAGGGTCTTGCGGCCAGAACTACCATGTCCGACTTTTGAAGGCCGGCCAGAATATTGTCCAGGTCGTAAAAACCTGTCGGTACGCCGCGCATGGTGCCGTCGTCTTTATGCAGGCGGTCCAAGCGCTCAAAAGCTTCTTTAAGCGATACATTCAAAGGTTCAAATGAACGCTGTACGGATCGTTGGGATATGGAAAATAATTTTTGTTCAGCTTCATCAAGAAGGTTTTCTATGTCCTCATCTTCTCTATGGCCTAATCCTATGATGTCGTGAGCGGCCGTTATCATATCCCGTAATACTTTTTTCCTTTGAACGATATTCGCATAGCTGATTATGTGAGCCGAGGTGTTAACGGAATTAACTAGGGTGGTCAGATAACCGCTCCCGCCGATGCCGCTAAGCTGGCCTATGTTCTGAAGGCTATTTGAAAGATTCAGAATATCTATGGGTTCCCTTTTTTCAACCAGTTTTAAGATGTTCTCATATATTATTTGATGGGCCCGGGTGTAGAAATCTTCAGGTATTAAAATATCAGCTACTTTATGGATTGATTCTTTATCCAAAAGCAAAGAACCAAGAACAGATTTCTCGGCCTCAATATTTTGGGGAGGTAGTTTGTCAGGTAGGTTATTCTTTCCTGTCATACATTCATTATATCAAATTTGTTAAAAAGCAATGCTGAGGACAAGTAGGGGATAAGGCGGGTCAATTAAACAAATAAACAATTTAACAGCTAAGGGAACTAAATATAACAAAAAAATGGCAAAAACCTACGCATAAATCTAAATGTTTAAGTGTTTAGATGTTAAAGTGATTTCCCATGTAGCTTTCGATAATAAGAGATGGCGAAACGGTGGGCCTCGGCATCAACGGCTAATATTAGGTTTCTGACCGCCGGAGGCAAGTTAGATAAGTTTGTGGTTTGTGGTTTGTAGTTTGTGGTTTTTAAATATATGTGGCTGCCCTTATGCCTTTCATCTTTGGTCAGTGCAATAATCGGAGTATTTTTTAAAATTTTTAATTTTAAATTTAAAATTGCAGCTTGGGCAATTCCTAGCTGTCCTTTCCCTCCGTCAACGATTATAAGGTCAGGAAACTGCCATTCCGGGTGGCTGAATCTTCGTTTCAACATTTCTTCAATCATTGCTGTGTCATTTGCACCGGTAACTGTTTTAATTTTAAATTTTCTGTATTGGCTTTTATCCGGCTTGCCTTCGGTAAAAACCACCATGGCCCCGACGGCATATTGCCCCTGGATATTGGCGATGTCGTAGCCTTCGATGCGAATGGGTAAATTTTTAAGATTTAGAAATGATTTTAAGCTACTCAGAACATTTTGTTGGAGGTCTTTAGATTTAGTATTAAGCAGTAAGTAGTCAGTATTAAGTATAATGCGGGCATTACTAAAAACCTTTTCTAGCGCCTTTATTTTATTTTGTAGCTCTATGGCCTGTTCAAACTTTTCATTTTTACCTAACTCCTTCAATTTTTTACTAAGCTTTTTAATAAGAGAAGATTTTTTACCGCCTAATATATATTTTATAGCCCTAATGTTGTTTTTATACTTTTTTTCCTCAGTGCTTAATACTTGCTGCTTACTACTGATTACTGTTTTTTTCAGGCAACAAAACCCGGGGCAATTGCCGATGTGGTAATTTAGGCAGAAATTATTATGCTTTTGCTTGCAAGTGCAGTAGGGGAGTATCCGGCGAAGCAGGCGAAGGGCGATTTTTAGGGCGGTACCGTCGGTGAAGGGGCCAATAAAACTAGTTGGTAGTGAGTAGTTGGTAGTGAGTAGTTTTTTTGTTTTTAATTTTGAACCGTTATTTTCCGTTTTGAGCTTTGCGTTTTGAGTTTCTTTTGGTTGATGTGTAATAAATATTTTAGGATATTCTTCCTTTGTAAATCCGACATAAAAGTATTGCTTATCGTCCCGGAGCATTATATTGAACATGGGCCTGTTTCTTTTGATAAGTTGAGATTCCAGAATCAGGGCTTCAATCTCAGTATCGGTTTCCTGCCATTCAAGCTTTTGAGCTAATTCCAGCATTTTTAGGATTCTGGAGTCGGTAGTTTTTTTATATGAACCGAGTCTGCTTTTTAGATTTGCTGCTTTGCCAATATAAAGCACACGGTCGTTTCCGTCCTTAAAAAAGTAAACCCCTGATTTTGCCGGGATTGCTGATATTTTTATATCCATTCCGTTTGACATTTTATATGAATTAGGTGTATTTTACAAGCAGTTTTTTAAATTTTTGAAACGGAGACAAAGATGTATATTTCTCTTTCGCGATCTTTTATTGTTATTGCTTTGATGTTTGTGCTTTGCGGGCTTTCATTCGGCCAAGCTATAGAGAGGTTTACTTTCTCTGATATTTTTAAAAAGGTTAGAAATTCTGTCGTTATGCTCAAAGTAGAGGGCACGGTTTTAGTGAATGGCCAGCCAAAAACAGTAGAGGGTTCAGGTAGTGGAGTGGTTTTGGATAATGAAGGATATATTGTTACGAACAAGCATGTTGTAGAAGAAAGCTCGGTTGTTAACGGAGTAACAATTGAAAGGCGTTCAAGCAAGGTATTCATCGTTATGCCATCCGGAGTTGAAATAAGGACCGAGTTGATAGGGGTTGCTCCTGATACTGACTTGGCGTTAATAAAGGCAATTCAGATGCCGGAGGGCCTTGAACCAATGATGCTGGACGACTCAAACAACATAGTTGTCGGCGAGCATGTTGTCGCCGTAGGGTCTCCTTTCGGCCTGGGAGAGACTGTTACTACGGGTATAGTCAGCGCAATCCGGATAATAAATTTCGGCAGTAATAGGCCGTTTCCTCATCCTATGATACAGACAGATGCTGCGATTAATCCTGGTAATTCCGGTGGTGCCTTAGTTAATCTCGAGGCTAAACTTGTTGGAATTCCGACGTTGATATTAAGCCAGTCCGGTACTAATGCCGGCGTGGGGTTTGCTATCCCGGTAAATATCGTCAAGAAAATAGTGGAGGATATAAAAAATAAAAAAACCTCAGTTGGTTTTTTGGGAATTTCCTGCCAAGATATTCTAAGCCTAAGCCCGGCAATAAGAAAACAACTTGGCATTCAGGAGCAAAAAGGAGTTATGGCTACCGGCGTTATTCCCGGCGGTCCTGCTGAAAACGCATCAATAAGACAGGGGGATATAATTCTGGGAATTAATGGTGGTCTAGTTGAAGACCTGAACAGTTTTAAGTGGCTTGAAAGAAATTTAGAACCCGGTCAGGAAGCGGTATTAAAAATTAAAAGAAAAGCCTCCGGCAGTATAGAAGAGATAAGAATAAAAGCCGGAAGCGGAAACAATAAAGCCGATCAAGAATGATCGGCTTTTAAATTTTAATTAAAGGAATAAATAACATCAGCAATAGCGTGGCTAATATAAATAGGGGCGAGAGATTCTTTATCTCGGGATTCTCTCTTCTGCCTACTATTTTTCGCTCGGAAGTGAGGATTTGATTGAGCTCTTGGGCTAATTCTGCGCCCGATTGTGAAACTATCACTTCTCGTGCCGTATTTATCTGGCTGGCTACTTCTTCCATATATTGTCTGTCGGGGCGGGTTTCCACAAACTGGCCCGCTTTGGGTCCCAGCTCATGCGTGTAGTATTCTATGGTGTTGTCTTTTTCGTCTTTCTTTTTGGGTATTAAAGACGAATCTTCTTCCGTGGTACCTATACCGACCAGAAATATTCTTATATCCGGATTTTTATTCCGAATGACCAGCGCTTCGTCTCTTATTTTGTCTATATATTCCGGTTCTGCTTGCTGTTCACCATCACTGACAATAACCAATATTTTTACCTGGTCGTTGTCTTGGTCAAAGGCTTTGATGCCCTGGGTAACGGAATCCCAGACGTTACTGCCGTGAGTTTTAAATCTGTCCAGAAAGGCCGGAGTAAGTCTGCCCAGCTCTTGCTTAATCAACTCATAGTCTTGAATCGGTCTGGCAACTATCGGTATGGCGATATCGGTAAACCTGTATAGAGCCACCTTGTCTTTACCGCCTTCCCTGATTACTCTGTCAATTAGTGATGTTACTTCTTTTTTGGCTGCTTCAAGCCGTGACGGCGTAACATCCTCGGCCAGCATGCTTATTGTGGAATCAAGCACCAGGACTATCTGAGAAGGCTCATACTCATTTTCAAGTCCGATGTCTTTTATTGAGGGTTCAAGAAGGGTCAGTCCCACCAATGCGGTCATAAGCATGAGTAACACGGCTTTGGCAAAAAGACGCAGTGGCCCTGCCGGACGTATTTTGTTGGCGCTACCCACCTTTACGCAATTTTTATATCCGCCATATCTTTTATAGAATTTCAGTATTCTTAGACGCGTAATCAGATAAAGCACCAGTACAAATAAGGCGATAGATGCAACATATGGCAAGTATTGTGAGTGAATAAAGAATATTTTTGATAAATCAATTGATATCAGGTCATTAATATATTTCACAGTATTACCCTTGTCATGGTTTTATGGTGCCATCATGCATTCCGCCCTGTCTTGGCGGCTTGTATGGTCCTGAACTACGTCTGTGGGACAGGATAGAGCCGGCCCTCATGGCCATGCCTGCCGCTTTTTTCTGGTTGTTTTTTAAGAGCTCAAGGTTTATCTGGGTATAGTGGTCGTGGCCGCCGGGATATTTTTCCTGTGCTTCCTGCCATTTTTTTTCAGCGGTTTTAATATTTCCTCTATACATAGCAACATTCGCCTGTTGGTAAAGGCAATCACCGGCCAATTTAGCATCTTTGGCTTCAGCGCATTCATTGAGCAGGACTAATGAGTCGTCCAGTTTGACCATGCCTATTTCTAGTGTGCCCTTTTGATAATCAAGATGCTTATCAATTTCCAGAATATCCATAGGTGGATACATTTTTACCGGCTGGTACCACCATTCGTTTCTTAACCGGTCAATTTCTTTTATAGCTAAGGCATATTGACGCTTGGCGCTATTTTTTTCCGAGTGCTCAAGGGCAGCTGCGTATTGAGTATGCAGGTATCCATAGTAGCCTGACCCGGATGCCAATAAAACTGCCAAAGTAGCAATTGTCAGCAGGACTTTCATATTTGCTCCTCCTTTCCTTAAATTAATTTGACGGGAATAAATTCTCAAAAATTACCAGTAACATCAGTAAGCCGGCCGCGATAAACATAATGTTCTGATAGGATTCGCGGCTGTTACGGTTTGTCTTGACCGCAACTTCATTTTTTTCCAATTTGCTTATTTCGTTGAAAAAACGGCTGACATCATTATAGTTTCCTCCGGCAAAAAACTTACCGCCTGATAATCTCACCATTTCCCTTAATCTTTTTATGTGTTCAGGAATTGGAGTATTAGCAACCGGCACAAACTCATCTTCCGGCTGGCTGGTATTTTGTTCGCGGACCTCTACGTAATAAACCTTTATGCCAAGGCGTGACGCCAGCCATATTGGTTTCAGTGGGTCAAGTCCGGTATTAGAATCTCCATCCGAAAATAAAATGATGACCTTGTGTTTATTAGTTTCCGGGGGACTAAGTCTGGCTATTTCGCTTATCATAGCTTCGTCCTCTGAGCGCGGCTGGGCATTAACCAGTCCGGCCTCGGGAATCTCCAGAGAATTGACCGCGCTCCAGAGCCTTAATATATCAAGCTCTACAGAGGGGTCGCCTGATTCCTGGCGTAGTTTTTTATTCCATTCGCCTTCGTTTAAGGCAAGAATAGACATGAATATGCCTTCACCGATAGCTGTGGAACCGCCGAACATATCCTGATCTATTTTTTCAGCAGAAGAAATGAACAGCTCTTTGCTTAGGGTAGGGTATTGAATAACCCCGGCACCCCAGCCGTCGCCACCGCCAGAAAATGCAGTTAATCCGACAGAGTCAACTTCACTGCGTGAACGAAGGAAGTCAAATAGTATTTTTTTAACTACCTGCAGTTTGGTTGTACCGCCGGGAAGGCCGATACTCATACTGCCTGAAACATCTATGCTTGGGACAATTATTTTTCCTATGATAACTGTTTCGGTAGTGTTTTCTATCTGGAATGGTGCAGCTAAGGCGATTAATAATGTTCCGGCCAATGCCAAATATAGAATTTTTGGCATGAAGGCTATGATGCGCCATATTAGCGGCAGTTTCTTAACTGCCAGCTTGCTCGAAAATCCTAGTCCGCTTCTCTTCCTTTTCTTTAATTTTGACACTAAAAAAAGGAGGAGGGCGAAGACCAGAATGCCAAGTATGTATTCCGGATGCTTAAGTTGCATGCCCACCTCCTTTGTCTTTTGATTAAATTTTTATTGCTTTTTC
>JAUYLN010000006.1 GCA_030698885.1 bacterium | reverse complement strand
TGAAGTAGATAGAGTTGAAACTATAGGAGTGTTCATCCCGCACTTTGTCTGGGTTTTACAGAATTCTACCTGGCCGTCAGATAGTTCATTGGTATTCCAGTTAATAGAGGCGGCAGACTGAGTGATATTGGATGTTGTGATATTGGAGATAACAGGAGGGGTGGTGTCGGCAGACACGCCTACTTTTACCCATGATAACTTGGCAACTGCGCGTACTCCTGTCTCAAAATATTCAAGCTCAATTATGTGATTACTGCTGGTCATGCTCCTAACAGCCTTGTAGGTCGTGGCTGCCTGGTTAAACCACCTGTCTATAGTAAGCTGTCCGTCAATATAAAGACGGGCACCGTCATCAACGGTTATTGAAAATTCATAATCGGCGGCTTCAAATGGAAAATTACCACGCCACTTTACAGAAAAGTTGTCCGTGCCGACTGGAGATCCCGGCGAGCCCGTTCCCCAATCAAAATTTAATGGATAAGAGTCCGTGCGATTAAGTATAAGATTGGTCAAGTCTTTATTACCGTAATAACAGCCGTAAAAACTGCCAGTATTTATCTGGCTGCAGTTATCCTGTTGAGCCTGAGCATAAAACAAAACAAAAGCCATTCCGATAATTATGGCCGCGACCAGGCCAAGTACCGGAATTAAACCGAGTAAGTGTTTTTTGGAAACACTTACTTCTGTCGTTTGATCCATTTTTATTTTCGGGTTAATTGCCAGAAAACCAAAGTCTGGAATATTCTAGACTTCCCCCTCCCGGGCAAAAACCATTTAGACCTTAAGGGTGATTGAACCCATAATTAAGTTGAACGTATTAAGTTTAATTCTAACAGGATATTCTCAAAAGATGTTGATAACTAAGAAGCTGGCAATACCCAGCAATTTTATCTTGGATAATTTAGTCAATTTTAATTAAAAATAATAAAAATTTTTATAGAATTAAACCTATTTAAAGCCCCTGAAATAATTATGCACCATTATTAAGGTTTATTAGTTTAATCACATGCAAACGATAGACCATAAAAACATTAAAATTTATATGCTGTGAACTAAAAAATAAAGCAAAAAAAATAGCCCCAACCGCTATTGACAGGTTTCTGATTTTAACGAAAAAACCCACATATAGACATGGGTTTTTTCGTTCTTAAATTTGGTCTTAATCTATGGAATGACTACACCATTTGGATGACAGCCTTTCTTATAGCGGAATTTATGTCCCTGGCCACCTTGGGATTATCTTTTAGAAATTGCCTTGAACCTTCAATCCCCTGTCCTAATTTTGTCTCGCCAAAATTATACCACGCTCCTGCCTTGGCAACGACTCCGTATTTAACTCCGGTATTTACCAGATCGGCATGACGGGAAATTCCTTCATTGTATAGAATATCAAATTCGGCAACTTGAAATGGCGCGGCAACTTTGTTTTTTACTATCTTAACATTCACCCTATTTCCAATTATTTTATCACCTGATTGTATCTTGGCCGCTCTTCTGACTTCTATTCTAACGGACGAATAAAACTTGAGGGCCAGTCCTCCGGTGGTAGTTTCCGGATTACCGAACATCACTCCAATCTTATGTCTTATCTGATTTATAAAAAGAAGTGTTGTGTTCGTCTTGGAAATAACTCCGGTAAGTTTACGCAAAGCGTGGGACATAAGACGGGCGTGGGTGCCTACATGCTGTTGATCCATCTCGCCTTCTATCTCGGCGCGCGGAGTTAGAGCGGCTACCGAGTCAACGACAACAATGTTGACGCCACCTGAACGGACGAGCATTTCAACGATTTCCAAAGCCTGCTCGCCGGTGTCCGGTTGTGATATTAAAAGGTCAGCTACATTAACGCCAATTTTTTTGGCATACTCAGGATCTAGCGCATGCTCGGCATCAACGTAAGCCGCCTTGCCTCCCATTTTTTGAACCTCTGCAACCACATGCAAAGCTAGCGTAGTTTTACCTGAACTTTCCGGACCATAAACTTCCACTACCCTGCCCCGTGGAATTCCGCCTACGCCCAAAGCAACATCCA
Source organism: bacterium (assembly GCA_030698885.1). Taxonomy (GTDB): domain Bacteria; phylum Patescibacteriota; class Minisyncoccia; order 2-02-FULL-40-12; family IGHO2-01-FULL-4-A; genus JAUYLN01. The sequence goes on along the minus strand of JAUYLN010000006.1, from coordinate 62,811 downwards.
AAGATATTGAGCCTGTCGGAATAACATCGACATCTACTTTCTTAGCATCACCCAAACGCATTATTGAGCCGTCGCCGAATTTCTCCTGAATTTCTTTGACTGCCAGATCAAGAGCGCCGCTGGAAGCTACGGCTTTAACACTAGAAATTTTTGAAATTGGTTTAATGGTTTTGATTTTTGGCATAAAATAAAAAATAACAATTTAACAACTTGACCCCGACGTTATTGCTCGGGGCTCCGACAGAAGCGTTTGAGCAGAATAACAATGCTAATTCGGAGATGTCATTTTAAAAATGTTAATATGTTTAATTGTTTAGTGATATTAACATTTGCCAGACATGATTAAATATTGACAAAAAACACAAAGTCTATTTATGCCTTATAAAAACCTCTCGCTTTCGCGAGAGGTTTTTATATTAAAATTTGGAATTTAGAAATTGTTTAGGAATTAGAAATTAGGAACTAGGAATTTGGGCCAGGCCTATATCTCCTCTGTCTTTTCAGACGGCGAATCGCCGCCTTCTTCTCCCGGCATTTCATCAGCTGGCATAGCTTCAACAACGCCTTCCGGCTTTACAAATACATCTCTCGGCTTAGCGCCCTCACCCGGACCTATTACGCCCTTTCTTTCAAGGTCATCCAAAAGTCTCGCCGCACGGGCATAGCCAACCTTTAATCTACGCTGCAAAAATGATGCCGATGCCTTGCCTGCCCTCACAACCTCATCTTTAGCTTCCAGATAAAGGTCATCTACATCATCCCCTTCTGTTCCGGCCAACGACGCCTCAACGGTTTGCTCCAGGTCCATTCTCAAACGATTCTCCTGCTCTTCTTCAGTTTCATTTTCTTCCAATTTTTCAGCCTCCTGCTTAATGAATTTAACTACGTCTTTAACTTCTTTTTCGGTAACGAAAGAACCCTGGATACGCCTTAGCTTAGCGGTGTCGCCGGCTTGCAAAAGCATATCACCATTGCCAAGCAAGGATTCAGCGCCGGATGCGTCTAGGATAGTTCTGGAATCAACCTGCGACGCAACTTGCAAAGCAACACGGGAAGTGATATTGGCCTTAATAAGTCCGGTTATAACCTCAACCGACGGCCTCTGGGTAGAAACTATCAGGTGGATGCCGACGGCGCGGGCCATTTGAGCCAGGCGGACAATTGCCGCCTCAACGTCACGGCCGTGAGATGCCATGATATCAGCCAGCTCATCAATAACAACGACAATAAACGGCATCAGATTGTCACCTGCAGTGGCCTGTTTTGTATTATAAGACAAAATATCGCGCGACCCCGATTCAGATAGCACTTCATAGCGGCGTTCCATCTCTCTGACTGCCCAGCGCAAAGCATTGACCACTTTTTTAGTATCAACGATAACCGGCGTAATTAGATGAGGTATATGATTGTACAATGAAAGTTCAACTCGCTTAGGGTCAACCAATATGAGCTTTAGCATGTCCGGGGAATGCTTATAAAGAAGCGACAGAAGAACCGTATTTATAGATACGGATTTGCCGGTTCCAGTGGCACCGGCAATAAGCATATGAGGCATTTTTTCAAGGCCGACAACAATCGGAAACCCTGCTACGTCGCGCCCAATAGCAAGAGGCAAAAGATAACTGCTCTTCTTGAATTCTTCAGATTCAAACATGTCCCGCAAGCCGACAGTGGCGGATTTTTTATTAGGAACTTCAATACCAACTAAAGACTTACCCGGAATCGGAGCTTCAATTCTTATCGGATGAGCGGCTAAGGCCAAAGACAAGTCGCTTCGGAGAGCAGTTATTTTGGCCAGCTTAACTCCCACGGCTGGCCTTAAAGTGAACTGAGTTACAGTAGGACCAACTGAAACCTCGCCCATCTCAACATCAATACTAAAATTGGATAGCGTTCTCTTGATAATATTTGCATTGGCGTTAATATCGCCAAATCTTGGCTGTTCTTTGTCGGAATGCAAAATTTCCATGGGCGGAAATGTCCATTTTCCGGATTTTGAAGATTTTATAATAAATTCGTGCTCACCATCCGGTTTAACTTGCTTTTTAGCTAAGGTAGCGGCTGCATGAGCCGGAGATTCCTTCTGAGTCTTGGCGTCATCAACCACCCTATTGCCCTGCCTGATAACAATATTGTCTTTGAGGGGTCCGGATTGCTCTTCTTCGCTTTCTTCATCCCCCTCTCCTTCTTCAAGTTTTTTCTTAAATATCACGCGATGAAAAGGAATATCCAGGGCCACCAAAAAAGAAACAAAAATAGCCAGAATAAGTATTACAAATGATGAAATAAAACCGACAGACTTGAATAGGGGGTACCCGAAAGCCAAGCCGAAATATCCTCCCTGACTGATGCGTTCAGTGAGGTCTCCCCCTCCCACAATATGAAAGGTCCCGAGAAAACTTAAAACAAAAAGAGAGGTGCCTATGAGCGCGCTTTTATAAATCTGCCGTTCAAATGATTTTATAAAAGAAATGCCGAGTATTAAAAAAGCTACCGGAATAAGAAAAATCCCCCAGCCAAAAAATAGCTTGGAGACAGAAGCAAAAACCTGCCCGGCTACGCCGGCCTTACCCCAAAAAGCCAAGACCGATAATATGGCGAATCCAAAACTTGCCACACCCCAGACACCGTTCTTGGTCTCCTGGGAAAGTCCCCGCTTTTCATCGGTTATATCCTCAATCTTCTTTTTTTTATTTTCTTTTTTCTTTTTAGGCACTTTAAGAATGATTTTTATGAGATGGTTTCAAAACCTTCTTTCGAGATAGAATTTCTATATATGAGACGAAACGAAGTGAAAATTTTGAGGCAAAGCCATAGCTTTTGTTGAAAAATTTTCACAAAGTTGGAGGCCATATATAAAAATTATGGCCGAATATGGAGTTTTGAAAACATCTCTAATACAGGTTTATTATACCAACCGGCCTAAATAAAAACAAACGCCACGCGTGTATCGCGTGGCTTAAAATAGTTAATGCTTAGGAGAGCAGGATTCGAACTTTCATCAAGTTGAGAAGTCCGAAAATGAGATGATTTCTAGGCGCGACGACGAAAGTGTGGTTTAAACCACATTGAGGAAGGAGCAACGACGAAAGTATCCATTTTCGGACTTCCCTTCGGGCGGGTGAATTCAGGCAAACTTCTTTGTCGCTTGTCGCTCACGTACATTAAAGTACGCATCACTCCTCGCTTCGCGAATCTTGCCCGAATTCGCTCCGCTCAAGTGATGCTAGTTCAAATCCTGCTCTCCTAACGGAGGAAGCCGTTTTTTTAATCTTATTACGCTTATACTTGGCGGCCAAACGGTTCCATTCAATGGCATCTTCTATCTTAGTCTGGCATGAATTACATATAAAAAATGGGTTTTGCCGTGAAAGCGGGTTACCGCATTCTTTTAACTCATCTTTTTCATTTAAAATCTGAAACTTACAGGTTTCGCCTTCAGCATAGGGATAGTAAAGCGGCCTGGTAAAAAATACTGCGTCATCTACGATTTGAGGTATTCCGTCTTTGTAAATCACGATAAGCCTCTTTTTAAAGACTCTACCAATAATATAGTGCTACGGCCACCATGTGTCAATCCCGAACAAAGTAACTAGTAACTGGTAATCGGTAAAGGTCGGTCCCGCCACGGTGGGACCGAGGACTGATACATAAAAGGTGCGGGGCAAAAAAGCACCGCCTATGCGGTGCTGCGAGAACCAGTCCTATAATTTGAATTGTTTTTCATAACCGACTGCCAGTAATTAATAACTACTTCTCTCTTGGCAATACTGAGCTGGCTAAGTATTTTAGCCCGAATTACCTCTGGGTCTCTCTCTGTCTCATGGCAAATCCTAATAAAAGAGAAGGGGTCCCGCATAAAACTCCCGTCCGTTTCTCCAAATACCCAGGTACGGGCATTATAGAAAGTACTTCCCCAACCATAAGCCAAATCGCCAATAGCTTGGGCCAGCACAGCTGCCTGTAATTTGGCTACTTTTCTTAGAAAAAAATCCTTTTTAATACTTAAAGACGGGCCCATGGATGATTTCAATGCTTAACCTCCTGACAAAAATATTTATAGAACTAAAACTAGCCTAGCACTTTATTGTTAACATGTCAAGGTATTTTTGACGAGGTTGAACCTCGACAAACTCGTCAAAAAATTAAACAACCCTGCAATCTCATCAATTTAACGCCTCAATGAATTGAGGCGTTAAAAATCTGACAAAAAAACTAATCCTGGCAAATATTACAAGGGGCATCTTTGTACAAAGATGCCCCTTGTTTATTATTTAATATGCGCTAATACTCTTTATTCTAAAAAATGACAACAGTTTATAATATTTCCCTAATATCAAAGATATATTTATAAGGAATCTGCAACTTTGCTTTTTCCCGCCTCACGATAACAACTGCGCACAAAATATTGACCACAGAAATTAGACCGGACTTTTTTAAGTTTACATAGACTTTTTCAATGCTTTGGCCTGTAGTTATTACATCGTCTACTATCACAATCTTATCTTTTTTATTTGGAACATAGCCGTCAACAAATCCGCCCTTGCCGTGTTTTTTTGGTTTTTCTCTCACGGCAATAAAATTAAGACCGTGCCTGGATGCTACTACTGATGCCAACGGAAGCCCGCCATAACCTGAACCGGCAACACAGGTTATTTTTTTAGTTAACAGCTTGCCGACTTCGTCGGCAAGCGCATTTAATAATTCGGGATAGCCGAATACTCTTTTAACATCGCAATAAAAACCGGCTCTCTTTTTTGATGAAAGTTTTATGGGGCCTTTGTATATAACCCCGGCCTCAAGCATCTTTTTAATAATTTGTTTTCTAGTCATATTATTTTGATAATTCTAGCATCCATGCCTTTAGTAGTCACGTCAATAAATGATATAATTTGACAACATAATATTTATCTGTTAATATGATTACGGTTAGTTTACAAACAAGGAGCTGCAATGAAAAAAGCCTTGATTCTATTGGTTTTTGTTTGTTTTATTTCCTCTATTTGTGTTGCCCAAACAATAATAGGTACTGACGGCTTAACCGAAGAACAGAGAGCCCAGCTTGCCCTGCAGGTAGCTCAAATGAAAAAGGACAATAATAGCCCCGCCACCTCTCTGGTGGATAAAGTCAACCCCGAAGAACTTAATAAGTGGGTAGATTTGGGCAAAAACATTGGAGTAGCAATCGCAGCCACCGCCAAGGAGCTTGGGGTAGCAGCCGACGAATTTCTTAAAACAAATACCGGCAAGCTAACTGTTGCCTTGATAGTATGGCATATCATGGGACCGGACATATTGGGAGCTGTGGGTGGTACCATTGCATGGTTTATCCTAGTAAGTATTGTCATCTGGTCTTTTAGATATTTCCACATGAAAAAGAAAGTGGTAAATAAAAAAGATAGCACTGTTGAATATGTCAAACGTCATGATTTTGAAAGCGATGATGCAAGAACTGGCTCTGCCGTAGTGCATGTAATCGCATTCGTGGCTATAACGATAGCCTGCGGAATAATTATTTTCCCATAAGCTATCCGACCCCTTCGGGGGTTTTTTGTTAATAGAAAAGGCGGGGCTTCTTTTTATTTTTGTATTTTACCAATATTTAAACTGACTATGATTGTGTGCTGATTTAAAATCATAATTTTTGAGATTTTTCTTTCCCGACCCTAAGCGAAAACTATAGCATCTCTTGGAGATTTCAAGATTGTGAATTGCATGGTTTGTTTGCGGTATAATATTCGCGAAGCGAGACCGCAAACAAAATTCACATTCTTGTAATAGCAAAAATCCCCGCTGGGGGATTTTTGCGTCTCCAAGAGATGTTATGGTTTGAGCGCCTATTGCTTTGTTCCGGTTCCGGCTGGAATCAGCCTGCCGATAATCACATTTTCCTTAAGGCCTCGTAATGTATCTACGGCGCCGGTTATGGCGGCATCAATCAGAACGTGCGCGGTCTCCTGGAATGAAGCTGAGGATAGATAACTTTCAGTAGTCAGAGAAACTTTGGTTATGCCTAAAATAAGCTGTTCATGCTTAGCTTCCTGCTTGCCGGCTTCCTTAGCTTTAATATTTTCTTCTATCAGCTTGCGCTTCTCAACAATATTACCCGGCAATAAAGTAGTCTCGCCCGGATCAACGACTTTAACCCTTGAGAACATCTGCCTGATAATAAGTTCTATGTGTTTATCGTTTAGTCCGTCACCGGTTGTCTGATAAACTTTATAAACCTCTCTTATGATATATCTGGCAACTTCCTCTATATTGCCGGTAACTTTGAATAATTCTTTTAAGTCCAGATGACCGTCGGATAACTGGGTTCCGGCAGTAACAAGATCACCGGCGCTTACTGAGGCGGGTATTTTGGGAGGAAGCAAATATTCCCTTTCCTCACCGTCATTGCTTATCAATTTTATCAAGACTTGATTGTTCTTTTCTTCAACAGTTGTAACTTTTCCGTCAACGTCAGAAACCAGAGCCTTACCGGCAGGAGTACGGGCTTCAAAAATTTCTTCAACCCTGGGCAGACCCATGGTAATATCGCTTGCGCTAGCAACGCCTCCGGTGTGGAAGGTTCTCATGGTTAGCTGGGTACCCGGTTCACCGATAGCCTGAGCTGTAACAATACCGACAGCCTCGCCCATTTTAACGACTTTATTCTTAGAAAGATCATAGCCATAACAAGTCTGGCAAATGCCATCAACAGCCTTACAGGTAAGAATGGATCTTATCTTCAGCTTATCAATATTTAATTCATCTACTTTCGGCGCGAGATACTTGTCTATTAATGTTCCCTTTTTGATTATAACCTCGCCCTTATCATCTTTGATATCTTCCAATATAACTCTGCCTAAAATCCTTCGGCTTAATTTCTCACCGGTTATCTTATTATCATTAGTATGCAAAGTGTACCCCTCGGTATCTTTGCAATTTGCCTCCTTGATAACAACATCCTGAGCCACGTCCACTAACCTTCGGGTAATATATCCGGCAGTAGCAGTTCTCAAGGCAGTGTCAACCAAACCCTTTCTGGCGCCGTGAGTGGAAATGAAATATTCAACAACATTAAGACCTTCTTTGAAATTACTCTTTACTGGCCACTCAATCAGCTGGCCGTCCGGCCTGGTCATCAGGCCTCTCATACCCGTAAGCTGGTTAACCGTTCCCCAGTTTCCTCTGGCCTTTGAGTTGACCATGAGGGCTACGGCGCTTTCTCTGTCAAATTGCTGGCTAACCAGTTTTTCAAGCTTAGCATTGGCAACCATCCATACCTCAAATGCCTTTGATTTTCTTTCGTGTTCGGTCAAAAGACCCTGCTCATAAAGTTTTCTGTTATTGTCTATCACCTTCTCCGCTTCATCTATTATTCCGGCTTTCTCGGGAGGAATTTTGAGATCATCCATGCCCCAAGAGACTCCCGACACGGTAGCATATTTAAAACCAAGGTCTTTAATAGAGTCCAGGAACTTAACCGCGATGTCCTCACCGTAATCATCTAATATCTCGGCCTCAAGCGTTTTTAACTCATTCTGGCCCATCTCTCTATTTAGAAATGGGAATATATCCGGCATAGACTGATTGAATATTACCCTGCCAGCGCTTGTTTCAATAAAGTTAGTATCTGAATCTTTTACATCCTTGGATATCTTGACCTTTACTTTTGCCCTTAGGTCAATGAGGCCGAAATCATGGGCCATCACAGCTTCATATTCTGAAGAGAAAATCCTACCCTCGCCCTTAGCGCCCTGGGCTATGCTGGTTAAGAAATAACATCCGAAAGTAATGTCTCTGGTAGCTATGGCCACAGGCTCGCCTGTTGCCGGCTTCAAAATACCGTGTGTGGAAAGCATCAGCTCCCTGGCCTCTTTTTGAGCTTCTTCAGTCAATGGCAAATGTACGGCCATCTGGTCGCCGTCAAAGTCAGCATTGAAAGCCCTGGTAGGCATGGCCGGAATTTTTATAGCTTTACCCTCTATCAATATCGGCTTGAATGCCTGCACCGAGAGACGATGAAGGGTAGGAGCGCGGTTCAACAAAACAAGCTTATCTTTTATGGCATCGTCCAACGCCTCCCATACTTCAGGAGTTTCCTGCTCTATCAAATGGTTGGCTGATCTGATGTTATGAGCAAATCCCTTAGTTATCAAATAATTAATTACGAACGGCTTGAACAGCTCAAGGGCCATATATTTTGGAAGACCGCAACTATTCATAGGAAGCCACGGACCGATAACAATAACGCTTCTTCCGGAATAGTCTACGCGCTTACCCAAAAGATTCTGCCTGAATCTGCCATGCTTTCCTTTGAGCATGTCCGCCAAAGATTTTAATGCTCTTTTTTGACCGGTTGAGGCGGCAACCAGAGTCTGACCGCTTCTCATTGCATTATCTATCAAAGCATCAACGGCTTCCTGAAGCATTCTTTTTTCGTTTTTGGTTATAACCTCAGGCGCCTTTAACTCAACCAAATGCTTCAACCTGTTATTTCTGTTAATGACCCTTCTATAAAGATCATTTAAATCAGAGGTAGCATACCTGCCACCGTCCAAGGCAACCATAGGCCTTAATGCCGGTGGAATTATCGGCAGAACAGTCATTATCATCCACTCGGGCCTAATATCGCTTGCTATCATACCTTTTAATATCTTTAGCCTTCGGACGAGTTTAAGCCTGTTGGCGGCTGTTTCCATGGTCTTAAGATCGTTCTCTATATTCTTGACTTCTTCATTCAAATTCATTTCTTCAAGTATTTTCCTTACGGCCTCGGCGCCTATTCCTACTTCAAAAACTTCTCCATATTTAATAGAAAGATCCCTGAACTCAAGTTCAGACAATACCTTTAGGCGTTTTATACTCTTAATATTTTCTTTTTCTTTTTCTCTCTGCTCTTTTATTCTGTCCTGCTCGCTTTCGGTCGGCGCATTCTTTATCATGGCCTTGAATTCAGAATCTATCTTCTTCATGGCCTCAACCTTAAGCTCCTCGTTGACTCTGGTTATTATGTAAGATGAGAAATAAATTATCTTATCAAGATCGGGTAAGCTGATATTCAAAGTAGCGGCTATCCTTGAAGGAACGGCCCGCAAAAACCAAATATGTGCAACTGGAGCGGCTAGTACGATATGGCCCATCCTTTCACGCCTTACTATGGAACGCGTTACTTCTACTCCGCAACGGTCACAAACTATGCCCTTATATCTTATTCTCCTGTATTTTCCGCAATAACATTCCCAGTCTTTAGTCGGACCAAAAATCGCCTCTGAGAAAAGGCCGTCTTTCTCCGGTTTCTGGGTACGATAATTTATGGTTTCCGGCTTGGTAACCTCGCCATAAGACCAATCTAAAATATCCTCCGGGGAAGCTATTTTTATTTTTAGTTCAGCGTAAGCCATGCCGATTTTCTCAACGAGGCAAGTAAGTTTACTTACGCCGCTGAGTTGTTAGAAAATTCGTGCACCGAGCACATAAATTTAGTCTTTATTATATAGACATAACACATATAAAGAATAAATTTATGTGCTCGGTAACTATCTGTTGCCAATGCTCGATTCGCTCTGCTCGTCTGCGCTTGGACATCTAGTTATTGTTCTTTAAGTTCTACATCTAATCCAAGGCCCTTTATTTCAGACAGCAAGACCTTAAATGATTCGGGTAAATGAGGGGCCTTTATCTCTTCTCCCTCAACAATTGATTCATAGGTTTTTGTTCTGCCCTGAACATCATCAGATTTTATGGTCAACATTTCCTGCAAAGTATATGCAGCGCCGTAGCCCTCAAGAGCCCATACTTCCATTTCTCCAAATCTCTGTCCTCCGAATTGAGCCTTACCGCCAAGGGGTTGCTGTGTAATTAATGAATAAGGACCTATAGATCTCATGTGAAGCTTATCCTCAACCATGTGATTCAGTTTCATGAAGTAAATAACGCCGACTGTTGATTTCTGACTGAACCTTTCACCGGTCCTGCCGTCCATAAGATATATTTTTCCATCCTCGGGAAGGTCTGCTTTTCTTAATTCAACTTTAATATCCTCCTCCGTCGGTCCGGCCATAGCCGGCACGGCTGCTTTGTATCCCAATTTTGAAGCCGCCCAGCCAAGGTGGGTTTCCAAAACCTGGCCGATGTTCATACGGGAAATAATACCAAGGGGACTTAAAATCATATCAACCGGCGTACCATCAGGCAGAAACGGCATATCTTCCTCCGGCAATATGGTAGAAATAACACCTTTATTTCCGTGTCTTCCGGCAAGTTTATCACCGACTTGAATCTTTCTCATCTGAGCAACGGATACCTGTATTTGTCTGATAACACCGGCCGGTAATTTATCACCCTGGTCGCGTGAAAATATTTTAACACCTACTACCCTGCCCTGCTTGCTGTGTGGCAGGGTCAGTGAAGTATCTCTGACATCGCGTGACTTTTCTCCGAAAATTGCCCTTAGCAAACGCTCTTCTGCGGTAAGATCGCTTTCTCCTTTAGGAGAAATTTTACCGACCAGAATGTCCTGAGAACGAACTTCAGCGCCTATCCTGACTATACCGTCAGGATCAAGGTCTTTTAATCTTTCTTCGGAACGATTTGGTATATCAAAAGTAGTAACTTCAGGGCCGAGCTTAGTATCTCTGACATCAACGGAAAAATCTTCTATATGTATTGAGGAAAACAGGTCTTCTTTGACTAACTTTTCAGACAACACAACAGCGTCTTCAAAATTAGCGCCTTCAAAAGACATAAAGGCCACGACAAGATTTCGGCCCAAAGCAAGTTCTCCGCCCTGAGTGGCGGGGCCATCAGCCAAAACATCTCCTTTCTTAATCACCTGGTCAAGGGCTACAACCGGCCTCTGGTTAATGGAGGTATAGCTGTTTGATTTATTAAATTTAAGAAGGTCATATTCTTTCTTGCGGCCGCCTTTCTCTTTAATAACAACTTTAGCCGAGTCTACGGCATCAACGACTCCGTCTTCCTGAGCTATAACAAGCATGCCTGAATCACGGGCAATTTTTTCTTCAATACCTGTGCCGACAATAGGCGACTGCGGAGCAACAATAGGAACAGCTTGGCGCTGCATATTGGATCCCATCAATGCCCTGTTAGCATCATCGTGTTCAAGGAAAGGAATTAAAGCGGTAGCCACGGAGAACGGTTGCTTTGGAGAGACATCAAGATAATCAACACTGTCCGCATTGGCTAAACCGGCTTCACCCCTTATTCTGGCAGGAATCTTATCTTCAACTAACTTGCCGTTAACTGTCTTTGCTCCAGCATGAGCAATAATGTATTTTTCTTCTTCGTTTGCATCCATATAACTGACTTCATCAGTTATTTTTCCGTTCTTAACTTTTCTATAAGGAGTGAGAATGAAACCTAAAGGCGAAATCTTAGCATATAAAGCCAGATGGCCAACAAGACCTATATTCGGACCTTCGGAAGTCTCAATAGGACAGATTCTGCCGTAGTGAGAAGGATGGACATCTCTAACCTCAAAACTTGCCCTCTCTCTAGTCAGACCTCCCGGACCCAAAGCTGATAAACGCCTCTTATGCTCGAGCTCGGAAAGCGGGTTTATCTGGTCCATGAACTGTGAAAGCTGACCGGAAGAAAAGAATTCTTTAATGGCGGCAATAAACGGCCTTGAATTTATAAGTTGTACCGGCATCACCGTTTCAACATCTAAGGTGCTCATCCTGTCCTTAATAATTCTTTCCATCCTCGTAAATGCGAGCCTTAGCCTGTCCTGTAGCAACTCGCCGAGAGTTTTAACTCTTCTATTTCCTAAATGATCAATATTGTCCGGCTGAGATGCGGGGCTATTGTTAAGTTTGATTATTTCTTTAACAACATTAATTATATCCTGGAGCTTAAGAGTCCTGTTCTTCTCGTCTAAAGGATGATCTTCATTAAAACGCCTATTCATTCTGTGACGGCCCACCTTGGAAAGGTCATATCTTGAAAAATTAAAGAACATATTGTGTATCATCTGTTTGGCATTGTCGGGCGTAGCAGGGTCACCGGGCCTTATTCTCTTGTACATTTCTATAAGACCCTCCACCTCCGTAGATGATGCATCCTGTAATATGGTAGCCGTAATATATTGCATCTCCGGGTCGGTATCCACATCCTTAAAGGCCTTCCTTATGTCTTCATCCTTGCCCATGCCGAAAGCTCTTAAAACCGAAGTAACCGGAATTTTTCTTTTCCGGTCTATTCTTACAGTTATGACGCCACTTGATTCGGTCTCAAATTCAAGCCAAGCACCCCGAGAAGGAATTATCTTGGCACCGAATAATTTTTTGAGGCGGCTTAATTTTGAAAGCAGAAAAAATGCGCCGGGGCTTCTTATAAGCTGGGAGATGACTACCCTTTCAATACCGTTTATAATAAAAGTCCCCCTTTCGGTCATTATAGGGAAGTCGCCCAAATAAACTTCCTGCTCTCTGACATCATCGTTTTTCTTGTTCTTTATTTCAATATTAACTCTCAACGGCGCTTCGTAGGTTATATTTTTGGCCTTGGCGGTTTTCTCGTCGTATTTTGGTTCTTCAAGTTTAAAGTCCAAAAAGTTCAGGTCGTATTCTTTTCCGGTCCAGTCCATTACCGGGGAGACATCTTTCAAAAGCTCTTTTATACCGACATCCAAAAACCACTGGTATGAATCCAGCTGAACTTGGACTAAGTTTGGAGCGACCACAGACTCTACAGAAGGATATTTAGAAAATATTTTTCTGCTATTAGACAAAAAGAGGCCGAGCTTTTGGTCTTATAAATCTGTATCGGCTCAAATTCATAAGATTGGTCAACTCGGATTTAAAAGCAAAAAGAAAGGCCGCCACTACTCTACCTGGCGGTACTTGGTAAAAATATCAACTTTAAATAATGAAGTCTGGCAACACTAGATATATCAGGAATTAAGGTTTGGCCAATTTATCAGCCAAACCTTAATTCCCCAAAAAGCCCTAGTTTCTTTGATTTTAATGAATTTTGAAGCGTTGGTAGTATTCTATTTGTTTATATAAATTTGTCAAGTTTACTTATCCACTTCAATCTATCTAGCGCCTCAAACAAGTCTTAATACAATCTTAATATATCACGCCCAGGAAGTCAAGGGGCATGAGCCCACAGTGTCTTATACTGCCTGTTAATAACATGTTTTGATATAAATGATAACGGTAATATAATTAAGTTAAATTAATAACCTTGTACTGTTCCCCGCCCAGACACAGAACATGCAAGTAACAAAAGTGAAAATTAATAAATATGTATGGATAGGAATTGCCGCGGTCGTTGTCTTGGTTCTATATTTTACTCTGAAGAATACAGGCAATGATTCCGCGATGGAATCCCCTAGCCCCTCTCCTTCGGCAACAGCTACTCCAGCTAAAAGCAGTTCCGGTTCTTCTGTGAAAAAATCCGGCGATGCCGCAACTTCGCCAAAAACATATACGGAGCTGCTAACAGAATATGAAGGGAGAAGGATACAGTTTGATATCAACTGCCAAGCCGTCCCAAATAATCTTACTTTTAAAAATGGCACGAGTATAATGCTTGATAACCGTTCCGGAGATGCCAGAACTATATTCATCGGCCCATCTCAATATGCTCTCCCCGGCTATGGCTACAAAATAATCACTCTTTCAAGCTCAGAAATCCCCAAAGACCTTCTTATAAGTTGCGAGGGTGCGGTAAATGTAGGCAGGATATTTCTTCAAGCCAAAATCCTCCAACAATAAAACTGGTAACATATATCAGCGCAGAAACCCCCGATAATAAACTTATCGGGGGTTTCTCTTAATTCTAGATTCTAACTTCTTAATTCTATTTATTATCCATGTATCTTTATACTCTGCACCATCCCCAGTCCGGCCATCATAGTTATCAAATGACTCCCACCATAGCTTAGGAACGGCAGAGGTATGCCTGTTATAGGCAGAAGGCCGAGGTTCATGCCTATATTAATAGTAAAGTGGGTCATCAATATGCCCAAAAATCCTATTGTAAAAAACTTGGAAAAATTATTCTGCGCCTCGTGTGAAGCAATATTGATGAGCCGAGTGGTCAGCACGAGCAAAAGACCGACCAGGATAATAACTCCGATGAAACCGAATTTATGAGCATAGGAAGTGAAAATAAAATCAGTATAGGGTTCGGGAACTGTAGTTGAATAAGTTTTATTAAAATTAAAAATGTCCCCTCCCCAGCCTCCGGAACCAATGGCGATTTTAGACTGTATAAGATGATAACCCTGGCCCCGAGGATCGCTTGTCGGATCTGAGAATGAAAGTATCCTATTTTTTTGATAGTCTTTTAAAACTAAAAACCAACCGGCAGTTATGGCAATTACGCCGAGCATAATAATTGAGAGGAGCTTCCTTTTATCAATACCTGAAAAAATCAAAATCGTCAGCCAGATTGCCCCGAATACTACGGCAGAGCCGAAATCCGGCTGAACAAAAACCATAGCCAAAGGCAGTCCCACATAAACTGCCGAACCTATGATGTGGCTGACATTATTTATCTCAACATGCTTTTGAGAAAAATATTTAGCCAGCAATATCAGAACTGCCAGCTTAGCAAATTCGGCCGGCTGAAAAGTGAACTGATTGAATACTATCCAGCCGCTAATACCTCTTATCTGCTGAGAAGCGAAGGCTAAGCCCAGTAAAATTATGGCGACAACATAGATAATTACAGAAGCTGTGGAATAGTTCTTGAAAACCCTATAGTCAAAAAAGCTAACTAGAAACATTATTCCTATGGCAGCCAGAATAAGAATGATATGTCTGGTTAAAAATTGCCCGCTCCTGTCGTCCAGGCCATAAAAAGTGAGCGAGCTAAGAACCAGCATAGATAAAACTACGCCAAATAAAATCCAGTCAAAACGGTGAATAAAATTTCTTGATGATGACATAGGGGTGCAGGTTTTAATCTCGCCATGGCGGGGTTAAAACCTGCACCCCTAGCTTATAGCCTATGACTTATAGCTGCAAGCATACCGCGCTAATAGAGCTGCTGAAATCTTTCCTGTTCGCCTAACCGACGTATAAAATTGGCATTCTCAAAAATATTTGTGTTGGCTTCAATCTCTATAGTTGAATATGAGCCGACAAAAGGATATTGCCATTTTAATTCAAATCCGCGGCTGGTTTTAGCCAGAAAAGTGTTGATTATAGTTTTATTCACTGCAATCGGCTCTCCGCTTGAATTGAAAGCTACCGCAACCAGACCAACCTCACCCAGGTCAAAATCGGAATTATTATAAACATTACCTGCGGCTTTTGAAAAAAATGACTCTCCGGGCGGCTGGGAATAAGTTATATTTCTAACCACCAGGGACACATCTTCGCCAACCGTCTCACCAACCTTAAGCCAGTTTATGCTGACAACTTTAAAATCGTGCCTAACTGCCGGCCTTGAAAGTCTCATAGGGAGATCGGCGATATATTTTGTTTGGCCGGGCATTATGTAAAAAGTACCGTATTTTCTTAATATCAGTTCGTCGTCATTATCCCATAAGCTCAACTCGTATTGAATGCTATCTGAGCCATATTCCTGGTTCGGATTTTTAACTTTGGCTACAAAATCATAGTCATTATTCTGAACATTGAATAATTTTGAGGACAAGGCATAAACGGGAGTTAGATTAAGTATTGGCGGTGGCGTAGGTGTTGGCGCCGAAGGCTTCAGTCCCTCATATGCCAAAAAGCCTAATCCGCCAAAGATTATTACAAAAATTACCAGAGCCGTTATTTGTTTTACAATTCTTTCTGCGGGTAACATCCCCACACCAAACAAGGATAGCTAAAATTTCACAATGCGTGTAATTAAAGTTACCGTTTTGTTTAGTAATTACCGACAATCTCCGATGATCTATACCTCCCCCACAATCCTTGTTTGGTGTGGGGACAAGTTCCCTTTCAATATATCAGTAAACGAAATGATTTCAAAGCTTATTTAATAATAAAAAAACAGCCACCTTCACGACTGTTTAATCATAATAAGTATAACTACCCCTCTCCTTTATTGCTTTTGATATGTGCTCAAATTGCTTTAGTGACTCCCGGAATTTGGGTGATTTAAAAAGTTCATCCAAATCAACGCAAGTATTGCCTTGCCTGTCTGTATATGTAACACCCCGCCTAATGACAGGCGTAGTTTCATTGGCCCATCCGGAAACACCGATAACCAAGCCGATAAATCCCCAAAGAATCAGCCACCTGTCAAAATCTTTTATTTGGCCGGCCTCTGTCATATAATAACCCCAGCCAAATAATACCCCTGTGCCAATTAAAAATATGCTCCAAAAAAATATTGCCCTTGATATGAAAATTAGGGCCCGTCTTTTCTTGTCAGTGCTTGGAATTATATCTTCCGGAAAAACATAATTTTTAAAAAACTTTTTAAAACTTCCCATAAAAACTCCTTTATGAAACTAGTTAAAGTTTAGCAAAATAAATAATATAATAAAAACCACCTCTTAAAAACATTCTAACATTCTGCAGAATGTTAGAATGTTTTTAAGTTGCTTAATACTATCTACTGACTACTTAGTACTTTCTGTATTATTCCTCCCCCCAACACTTCTTCTCCCCGATAAAAAACCGCCGACTGACCGGGTGTTATTGCGGCAACTAATTTTGATAACTTAACGTCAACTGTCCCCGGAGAACCGTTTGGCATTATCTTGGCAGGAGTTGAATTGTTTCTATAACGTATTTTTACTTTTGTATTAGTGGAAGACAGAGGCAAGCTGGGCTCATGTATCCAGTTAACATCAACCACAGTGAAATTACGGTTAAGCAAGTGTTCTTTATCTACATAAATTATATTTTTCTTAATATCTTTACTGATGACAAAATATGGTCCGCCGCCTATACCAACGTTCAGCCCATGCCGTTGCCCGAGAGTATAGTAATATACTCCGTCATGTGTTCCTATAATTTTGTTTGTTGAAGCCAGTATTATCTTTCCTGCTTTAGGTTTTATTTTGGTTTTCAAGAAATCCTTCACATCCATTTTTCCGACAAAACATATTCCTTGACTGTCTTTTTTGTCATAATTTGGCAAACCGAATTTCTTGGCCAGTTTTCTGACTTCCGACTTAGTGTGGCCTCCTATCGGAAACAGAGAATATCTCAACTGTTCCTGCGTTAAAGTCCACAAGAAATAAGATTGGTCTTTATTTTTATCAATGCCGACCAAAAGTTTGTAGTTTGTAGTTTTTGGAATTTTGGATTTATTTGTGATTTGTGATTTGTGATTTGTGATTTTCCGACGTAGTCGAACGTAGTGTCCCGTTGCAATGTAGTCCGCTCCTTCCTTAAGGGCCTTTTTCAAAAATAAACCAAACTTTATCTCCTTATTGCACATCACATCAGGATTCGGCGTTAATCCCCTGTTATATTCATCTACCATATATTCAACGACCTCTTTGCCGTATTCTTTTGAAAAATCCCAAGTCTTAAATTTTATTCCCAGTTTTGACGCTACCCTCATCGCCATCTGCCTGTCTTCCTGCCAGAGGCAAGAATTTAGAATTTGGAATTTTGAATTTTGAATTTGTTTGTGATTTGTGGTTTGTGATTTTTGATTTGCCCTATCGGGGCTCCACGGTTTAAAAAAAACTCCGACCACATCATAGCCTTCTTTTTTAAGCAATGCTGCCGCTACGGAGCTATCCACTCCACCGCTCATTGCTACATAAACTGTTTTTTGTTTATCTATTTTTTTCACGAAAATATTTTAACATGATTTAATGTATTTGACAATCAAAAGCCCCGTCAAACGGGGCCCTAGCCTCATTTGACGGGGCTACTTTTTTGGAAGGAATTTATACATTACACCGCAAGAATTACAATAATATTCTTCAATTAAAGGCCTCGCGACACCGCCCGGCCCAATAATATCATGTGGGCTATAGGGCCTGGCATCAAAACTCCTTTCCTTAACTACCTTTCCTTTTTTACAAGCACTGCAACTTTTACCTGTTTCCACTATTCCCGGTAATTCGGCTTTTGGCAATGCCTCTCGTTCTCTGGCAAGCTTTTCAACTTCTTTATTTATCTTTTTCAGCTGTCTCCTGTTTAATGGCTTAACTAAATTACTCATATAAAACCTCCGGGCAAACGAACTTTGATTATAATAACAACTGACACAACTTTATTCAAATACCCTTTCCCCTCTCACAAACTGGAACTTTTTTATGTAATCTATGGTTTCCTGACGGAAGATTTGAGCAACCGAGGTTGAATTAAGCTGAAGATTTATCCAGGCAAGACCATATTTATTTACCGACTGAACCACACGGGAGGGTCCGCCATTGTAAGACGCGGCCAGCATTTCATCGCTTATACCCAGGGCATTTACCAAATCTTTGCGGCTAATAGAATTAGCCAGACTTTCTTTATGCCGGTCAAAAAATAAAACCTGAGCTTTGATTATATTATCGTGATCCATCGTTCCGAGCTGATAATTTTGAATCAGTTTAGCCTTAGGATACAGGGAAGAAATATAATCATAGGTTGGTCTTATGAACTGGGCTATGCCATTGGCTCCGGCATGAGAACCGGTTAGACCATATGCCAGCCCCTTATTTGCCCCTATAATCACTAGCACCCTTTCAGCTAATTCTTTTTTTCTTTCGTTAGAAGCATTATTGAAAGCATCCGGGTCAATGTGCTCAACCACTAAAATATTTTTAACCAAGTCTGGCGATACAAGTTCCGTTACCAGACGAGTCGGTTCCGCTCTTGACTTCACACCTAAACTCTCTAACTCATTGAAGGCAATTTCTGTTTTTTGATTTAAATAATCTATGCCTTCTTTTATAACTTCCGGCACATGAAGGCCTCCGGAATAAGGCGCATAGGTTATGTCGGAATATGCTTTGCCGGAACGAAGCGATGGCGGCAAATACGAAGACGGCACAAGATACTTATTGGCAACAACAACCATCTCGGGATGGTCTACTATCCTATAATCACTATTAAAGCTATTGAACCAGTTCGGCTGAATATTTATGTCGGGTCCGGCCGATTCCATGGCAATATTCATTATGCCTGTCTGCCTGTAATTTTGAGCCTGGGATTCATTTATCCATCCTCGTTTCTCAAAAACCTCCCCGGTTTCAGTATCAAAAACTGCAAATGCTATTTCTTTCTCTATCAAATTTCCGTACCTGTCGCTTCTTGATTTAAGAGGCGCTGAATTTTTTAATATTTCAAATCCACTGTCTATTTTTTTAATATAACTGAAATCATTAATAACATTACCGCCAAAGCCGAAACTGTTCAGTATCTGGACCTCACGAGAAAATGAAAACCCTCCTTTTACCAAATAGAAAAAAAGGGGTCCTGCTAACCCCAAAAACACAAAACCTATTATAATTTTCTTTTTGCTATAAATGAGGTTCACATTATCAAATCTATAAATTTTCTTAGAGATTCCTCTCTATTTCTTCGGCCTTCCTCAATACTGCGCTTGAATAAGAGTTGCAGATACTGGAACTGCAAGTTCTACTGCCGCCAATATACGCCTTCGCCGCCCCTATCTCACCCGCTCTAGTTTTTGAATCAGCTCCGCCAGCGGCGAGCTTTATGGCTGAGGCCATAAAAGCATCTTCAATACTCCAGGGATTGGGCGGATTATGACCGGTTAATGCTACTACCCTTTCTTCATAGGCCAACCAAGTAGAAGGAATAAACTGCGCAGGCCCCATAGCTCCACCGCATCCATAACTCGGTTCTTTTGAAACTTTTACAGAATCCGGGTCTAGGCCGAGTTTATTTGTAATTTTAAAGAATGCACTCTTCTCCGTTTCGGCTCTCTTAAGATAATAGGCCTTTCTCGCCGGATAATATATCGTACCAAGTCTGATATAGCATTCATACATGTCGTCACGCCAATTGCCGGAACCCACATTTCGGCCGAGGCCGGATTCAATTTCAAGAATGGCCAGCAGAAACGCGGGCCTGATGCCGGCCCTCAAAGCAGCAAGCTCTGCGTATTTTACTGCGTCTTCGGCGGTTATGCCTTGTTGAAGAAGAAATGATATTTGACTGCGTATAGCGTTTATATCTCTTTGGGATTTGGCTATTAAATCCTGAAATTGCTTCTCCTGACCCTTTGTCGCATTAAGAATAGAGTCTCTCTCGCTCTTAACAGACGCCACGCTATTCTTCTCTATTTGTTGAAGATATCTTAGTTGCTCAAGCTCATCTTTTTTATCCACCAGGTTAGTTTCTTTTTGTTCAAGGTCTGATTTTAATAATTTAATATCTTCTATAACTAAGCGAAGCTTATCCTGGGTTGTTTCTATGTCATTTAAATTATCAAAAAAATCCGATATGCTTTTATTCTTTAAGAGCACCTGGGTAAGCGTTTCTTGATCGGCAGCATTTATTTCTTTAATGTAGCCAGCGAGAGCACTTTTATGTATATCAATTTTGCTTTTAGAGTCCTCAATTTTCTGCTTAGTATCTTCTATCTCAAAACCGGTTCGTTCTATTGAGACATTAAGGCTTTTTATTTCCAGCTGTATTTTATTTATCTGAGTATTTAATTTAGATATTTCAGTTTCAAGAGTTCGCTTTTGCTGTGAATTTTCTTCAAGCTGAGACTGATATTCATCTATTAATTTTTGTATATCTTGTATCTGTCTCTCTCTTTCGGCTATTTCATCTTGTACAGCAGCATTAACATTATTTGAATTACTTATGAATAAAAAAACCGTCATTGCGGTTAAAAACATAAAAATCAAGCCGATAATAGGATTTTTTCGGTTAAATAACATTACTTAGAATTATAGCAAACATGGATGCAACTTCAAACCTTGCTCAATTGTGACAGATAATAAACTTCATGCCCCTTGTAGAATACATAATATCACTCCTTACCCCATCCTTAATTTTGCAAAAAAGATAGCGGCACCACACTCGCCCGCCATAGCGGGACTCGGGCCTATTCGGCCCCTGTGTCGCAAAATATTTAAATGTATAATACTTAAAATATATGAAGCATAATCATCCAAGGGCAAAATTAAAGAGGGGTTATTATTTGTTTCCATGCTCGTTTCTCTTCGCTCAACTGCGCGTGGACAAATAATAAAAAACCCCGGGACGAGTGGCAGCTCTGTCCCGGGAATGTGTGGTCTAGGAGTGGCGAGGGTAAGATCACCAAGCAGCCCCGGATATGAAAAGAACTATTGTGAGGCGGTTTCAAAGCTTCTTTCGTAACGAAATTCCTGATTTTTGAACGAGACAAGGAAGATGAATAAAATACTCGGAAGTGTAGCAATAGCTACAGTGAGAATATTTTATGAAATCTGACGCAGTCGCAGTCAAAAATCAGGAATTGCAGTAGAAATGGAGTTTTGAAACCGCCTCTATATTCCGGGACTATTTGGTAAGCTCAACTTTAAAAAAGTGTAGCAGGGGCCGACCTGGATCACCTCCTTCTCCGCTGGTAGCAGAAAAACAGACTTTGGTCGGCCCCTAACTTTTCAAAAGAACTTGGTAAAACCAGGAAGTGAATTTTTGAATTGCCTTTTGGCTTTAGCTCGCCTTCGCCAGCTGGCGGAGGCAAGCATTTCAAAAATCTAATTCCTGGAAAAATCGGGGACTGGCTGTCACCCCTGGCAGCCAGTCCCCATGCTGTACGTCCTCGCCTAGAGCGAGTTTAGTGCAAGGCCGACATGCGCCTCTCCCTTACCTTTCGGTTCACTTGGGAAATGAAGCGGCCGGCCTTGCGAAATTTATCTCCAACACCGGATATTAGTTACAAATTTCGCAAGGCTGAAATTTTTAAAAGTTCAGAGAGGATAGATCAGGGAGATCCCGGCGCAGGGAATACCCTCTCTGCATGACCTGCATTCTAGACGCCTTGAATAATAACCCTAGCTCTTACTAAACCCTATCGGCCTCCTTCATAGATCCTTGCCGGATCTCCACCCTCCCATCCAATGAAAGAAGATTCAAAAAGTTTTTCAGCCACAAGGGCTTGCCAATCCGGTCCTGTCTCCAGAAAGGCGAAAGAATGGCGGGCCCACTCAACCAGCATCTGTGTTTCCGGGTTCAAGGACTCTCAAAAGCAGTCCAAGAGAAACACCCCTCTTTTAATATGCTGGCCAAAATGGCCGAAACCAGGGACCCGCCTGAATTACCAAAAAATAACAACTTTCAAGCAATTCAGGTGGGTGATTTACTGTACTTATATTATAGCAAACCCATACATAATGTCAAGAGTACTAAATTTTAAATTATAAATTACAAATTCCTGCCTGCCGGCAGGTTAATTCAATATACAAAATTCCAATTTTTAAACATTCGGGTCATTCGGGCTTTACTTAAAATTTAAAACTTAAAATTTGGATTTAAAAACTATCTTACTAGTGCTCTCTCTAGCTCCTCAATCAAAACCAGTTTAATTTCATCGCCCGCTCTTCTTTTTACCTCCACGCTATTTTCTTTCAAGGTTTTCTCGCTCACAACCAACCTGACAGGGCACCCGAGCAAATCCGCATCAGCAAATTTCTCGCCGGCAGTTTTATCAGTCCGGTCATCATACAAAACTTCTATATTTTTGGCAATAAGCTTCTCATAAACATCCTTGCCTTCTCCATTTTTGGTCAAATCAACAAGGTGAACATTAAACGGCGTGATATTATCCGGCCAAATAATACCCTTATCATCATGACTGACTTCTACGGTCGCGCCCATGACTCTGCCTATGCCGATGCCGTATGACCCCATCACAACCGAATGTTTACCGCCTTTTTCATCAGTAAATTTAAAATTAAAGGCATCGGAATATTTTGTACCGAGCGGAAAAATATTTCCAACTTCAATAGATTTTTCTTCTTTTATATCACCACCGCATTCCTGCCCGTCCGGCAGGCGGGTGGGGCACTTCTCTCCAGTTTTTAGTTTTGAGATTTCTGAATTCTCAGCATATTCGCACTTTTCGCATAAAAAGATTGTATCCTCGCCCACTTCAGACAGCACCTGAAACTCATGCGTGTTCTCGGCAGTAAAATCTCCTCCAGCAGCTACAGTATAATAAGCCTTGAGTCCACAACGTTCAAAAATTTTCGCATATGCATCTTTTACTTTGCCATAATATTCCAGCATATCTTCTTCACTTGTATGAAAACTGTACAAATCTTTCATCATAAACTCCCTGCCACGCAGAAGACCGGATTTGGCGCGAGGTTCATTTCGGAATTTAGTCTGAATCTGATAGGCCGAAAACGGCAAATCTTTATATGAGCTGATGAATTTTGAGGCCATTTCGGTGATGACTTCCTCGTGTGTCCAGCCAAGGACGAAATTAGTAACTTGTAACTCGGAATCCGTAACTGGTAATTTATCCAGAATCTTAAAACCGACGCCGACATCCCACCTTCCTGTCGCATCAAGATATTTTTTCTCAACCAGAGCGGGCATGAACATTTCCTGTCCACCGATAGCATTCATCTCTTCCCTGATTATAGCGGTGATCTTTTGAGCAACTTTCCAGCCCAGAGGAAGAAAAGTATAGACTCCTGCTGAATTTTTGTAAACAAAACCTCCCCGTTCAAGCAGTTGGGCATTAACACTCACTTCGCCAGCCGGATTTTCTTTGGTTGTTTTAGTAAAAATTTGAGATATATACATTAGTTAAATAATACCAAAGCATTAAAACTAATGAAATAGCTCACTGCCATCGTTCTAATGTTCTTAAGAACATTAGAATAGGAGAAAAGAAAAAAAACCGCACCAGAACGGTTCAGCCATGCAGGGCTACCTGTTTAGCAGAGGGTAGTTTATGTCAACAAAACAAAAGGGAGTCCCGCCAAGGCGGGACTCCTGCAAAACGGTGGGTACTAAACGGTAAACATTGGGCGCGGCCCCCGTACCTCCGTCAGCTCCTCTCTTTCTCTCCGTCTCTGATATTCCCGGGCATAGAGAGAATAGCGAGGACCTCCGGTAAGACGGCCTTCCTCCATCAACTTGGCGACAGAAACAACTACTTGGGCAGGCGGAGCAGAAAAAGACTTCAGCCCTCCAATACCCTTTCTCTTCTGGATTTTGGCCTCTATCTCAATTCTGTCCAACCAGTCCCCGATGCCTCTTTCAGCAACAGGACCGCCCATCTTCCCCTTTACCCTCTTTCTGCCACCCGGTATGCGAACGAATCTTCTTGCGGGAGTTTTAATCTTTTCCCTGAGCCTCAAAATCTATACCTCCTTTATTGACTATTTAATATTATAGCATAAACTAAATATCTAGTCAATAATAACTACACGGTAGGCATATCCCTAAAAAACAACGGGGACCTATTCGGTCCCCGATCCTCTACACCCCTTATCGGAGTGAAAATATTCAAAAGTTGAATGTCTAAAGTCCACATTGCCTTTGTCATCTTTATTAACAATGACATCAGCTCGTGAACCCTTTAGGATTGTTCTTTGACACCTCACACACAAGTAGTCCTTCCTGGCGACCACCTGTCGCCTGAGGTATGTACCACAATCCTCCCAGCCCTGATAAGTCCCGCGGCTGGATTTTCGACTTTTAAACTCCCTGCGTCTTGGCTTTCGACGCAAAGGAATCCCCGGTATTGCCAGCTGCTCCATTTGGCCCCCTCTCTTTGGTTTTTAATTCAAACACGCACTGGCTAAACACGCCCGTTACAAGAACTTGAATATATCTTTAATTGTAACATAAATCATCAAAAAAATCAAGAGGGCAAAACCGGCAGTATTTACGATATTTTCTACTTTGCGAGGTATGGGGCTCCGCTTTATTTTCTCAATAATAATAAATAACAATCTCCCACCGTCCAACGCCGGAAATGGAATGATATTCAGTACGGCTAAGTTTATGGATATAAGAGCGGTAAATTGCATTAGATACGTGAACCCGAGACGGGTTGCCTGTCCTGTGATAACCGCAATACCGATAGGCCCCGTTAGCTCAACTCCCGCATTGCCGGTAACAAATAAGTTTTTGATTATAGTTCCATAGCCTATTGCCGTGTTTATGGTTAGGACCACTGCATTCTCAACTCCTTTTATCGGCGCCTGATACCACGGATATTTTACAATCCCGGTTTGAGCAAGGGCAATTCCGGTAGCTCCCTGGCCTTCCGGTGGATTTTCTCTTGGCGTAATATTTTTTGGAACTATTTCGGTGCCATTTCTTATTAAAAATGTCAGTTCACTGCCGGCATTTTCTTTTATTACATCCTGAACCTGCTCCACGCTTTCAGCTTTGATTTCTTGTCCGTTAATCATAAAACCATAAATTTCGTCCAAGGGCGAAATGCCTGCCCCTGATGCCGGACTATCAGGAGATATTCCTATTATCTGTATTTTTTTATCTGTGGCCACGCGGGCAGTTTCATCATCCAATATGCCGACTCTCAATCCGGACCAGTTACCGAATGATAGTAACAACGCCGCCAAAAGAAAATTCATAATTACACCGGCAACAATGACTTTAGCTTTAGCTCCGGCCGGTTTTGAGGCAAAACTTCTTGGATTACCGGCTTCCTCGCCTGCTTCGCCGAGTATTTTTACAAATCCGCCAAAAGGTATCCAGTTGATGGAGTAGACAGTTTCACCTTTCTTAACGCCCCAAATTCTTGGCGGAAATCCGAATCCGAATTCCTCTACTTTCATGCCCGCTTTTTTAGCTGTGATAAAATGCCCGAATTCATGAACAAACACCAAAACTCCCAAAACAATTATGAAGATTAGAATAGTTAACATAATAAAAGGATAGCACAGTTAAGTATTTTATCAATTCTAAAAATATCAGCCGTTAGGCTGATATTTTTAGAATTTCAACTTTGGTGAATGGCTGACGATGTCCCCGTTTCTTTTTGTAACGGGTTTTGTTTGAGTATTTAAAAACTATTTTCTTTTTGGCTTTGCCCTGCTCAAGAACTCTGGCATGGACTTTGGCACCTTCTACTAGCGGCTGGCCGACTTTCAAACTCTCTATCTTCTCATTTCCTACAAGTAAAACCTCTTCAAAATCAAACTCTTTACCGACTTCGTGGTCCAGTTTTTCAATTAAAAACTTATCGCCTTCGGCGACTTTATATTGCTTTCCTCCGGTTTTTATTATCGCAAAGCTCATAGTTATAAGGCGTAAGTTAGCATATTAAATTACCTTAGTCAACATAAGAGTAATAATACCATAGGCCGACAGCTTAATAACTGTAAGCATACGATTGGCCTGTTTTGGGGTCATGTTTATTTTTAGAATGCTTTTCATGTGGGTAGCCACAAAAGAATCAAACATATAATCAGAATTAGGGTCCCAAAGCTTCCTATACTTGCCCTCCCATAAGGTCAGCGGGCACCTGCCACGAAATGGTAAGTTTAAGGCAAGAGTCCCGGACAAAATTATCAAATGAGTAATAACATATCCCCTATTGAAAAACATATAAACAGTCCCGGCGGCCAACATCAAAAGCCACCCGAAATGGATTAAAAACAAAATGTCGGCCAATAATTTGTGCCTATAGTTGCCCAACTTAGATAATTATACCACACAGAAAACAAAAAACCTCTTCTGAGAGGTTTTGATTACATCTAAAATTATAGTCCTTGAGCAACCATAGCGTCAGCAACTCTTTTAAATCCTGCTATATTAGAGCCTTCTACATAATCAA
Organism: bacterium; assembly: GCA_030698885.1. GTDB lineage: Bacteria > Patescibacteriota > Minisyncoccia > 2-02-FULL-40-12 > IGHO2-01-FULL-4-A > JAUYLN01. The sequence continues at coordinate 36,153 of JAUYLN010000006.1, read as the reverse complement.
TGCATCCTGACCTTGTTCCAAATTCGGTGCATCTCTTGTGTATCTCAAGCATAGTATCTCTAAGCTTGGCCAATACTTCTGCTCTGGTCCACCGAACACCCGATTTGTCTTGCGACATCTCGAAACCGGAAACGGCGACTCCTCCGGCATTAGCAGCTTTAGCGGGTCCGAATAAAACACCGGCAGACTTAAAAACTCTAATAGCTTCTTTGGTGCTCGGCATATTGGCGCCTTCGGCAACGGCCATGACACCATTTTCTACCAATGCCCCGGCGTCATCTTCGTTTATCTCATTCTGGGTCGCGCAAGGCAATGCTATATCGCACTTAACATATCTCCATGGCCTGCGACTATCATCGGAACTCCCCGTTAAATATTCAACACCGTCAAATTCATCGGCAAATTGTTTTATTCTCCCCCGCTGTTCGTTCTTTAAAAGCATGATAAATTTGAGTTTATCTTTAGATAATCCGTTCTTATCAAATATAAAGCCGGAAGAATCTGACATGGTTAAAACTTTAGCTCCGGATTCAATGGCCATTTCCGCCGCATACTGGGCCACGTTGCCAGAACCGGATATGCAGACTCTTTTTCCGCTCAAAGAATGGTTTACTACTTTAAGCATTTCTTCCAGGAATAATATCAGGCCGTATCCCGTAGCTTCGGGCCTTAGCAAACTTCCTCCCCAATCAGGGCCTTTACCGGTAATAGCGCTTGGCAAGAACAAATCATTCTCATATCTGCGGAAGCTTCCGAAAAGATATCCTATCTCCCGCAAGCCAACGCCTATATCTCCGGCCGGCGTATCTCTGTCAGGCCCAATCTCCCGGTGAAGTTTCTCCATAAAGGAGTTGCAAAACCTCATAACTTCAAGGTCAGATTTGCCCATAGGGTTAAAATCAGACCCACCCTTGGCACCGCCAAGGGATTGTCCCGTAAGACTGTTCTTAAAAATCTGCTCAAAGCCCAGAAATTTCAAAATGCCCAGGTTGACGGTCGGATGAAAACGCAATCCGCCCTTATACGGCCCGAGCGCATTGTTAAACTGAACTCTGTATCCGCGATTGGTTCTCACCTGGCCTTTATCATCCGTCCAATCTACTCTGAAAGAAACGCTCCTATCCGGCTCCACTAAACGTTCCAAAATTTTATGCTTGCGATAAATAGAGTTTTCTTTGACAATAGGATAAACAGACCTGACTACTTCTTCCACTGCCTGAATGAATTCAGTCTGGCTCGGATATTTTTCTGACAAATCAAGTATGAATTTAGATATTCCTTCACTGCATTTCATGGACTATCTCCTTATTTGAAAGAACCATCCTTCTTTCTTCAGATATACTCCTGTTGTAAAATAAATACAAACATTCCAGTAACTAGTGATCGGTAACTTGTAACTAGTAACCCTCCGGCTCCGGAGTCGGGGCTTGCTGAAGCTCAACACATTCGCTTTGCTAAGCTCAGTATTTCGCAATCTTCATTGCTCAACTTCGCATGGATAAATAACAAAAAGCCCCGCTCAGGCGGGGTGTTAAAATTAAAAAATATTTATGTATAGCTCAATTTATCACCATGTCTTTTAATCTCTCTCTCCAGAATTGAGATAATATTTTTCTCCAGGAATTCTGACGCTGACTTGCCGTCTTTATTTTTATCCGGAAAAATAATTTTTTGGGCCAGCTTATAGGCCTTGGCGTCTACGTTAGGCATCGGCACATCTTCATGAAGACCATTAATCCTTGCTCGGGCATATCCGCAGAACACATCGGCCACTTCAAAAACTATATTGCCACATTTGGAATAAAGCTCCTCGGCATACCGGCAAACAAATGACATAACCATAAGCTCTGTAATCTGTTTTGCCATAAATCCGGTAACAATATTTTCTTTCAATAACCCCACCCTATCTTTCGCCAGATTCCAAAGTAATTTAAGGGCCATCTTCTGGCTCTGCCGATTAATATAGCTGACATGCTTTCTTAGCGGACTGCCGGAAGGCACAACAACAATTGAAAAAATAAATTTTATAAAGCGCATGAAAATCCACGGCAGATAATAAGGCAGTTTAACAACAGCTACAAGCCTTTTTGATACAGGCAAACTGGAATCAATAATGGGCATAACCCTTGCTAGGTGCGGTGATGCCATAACGCCAAATATCACAAGTTTTTGAATATCACTTGTACCTTCGCCTATCAACATCACCAAAGAATCGTCTATGAATCTTTCGTCAGGCAAAGGAATCTCATGAGGTTCAATAAACTCTTTTCTTCTCACCTGCGACTCATATGTCTCATAACCATGCCCGCTTCTTATCTGCATATTCTTTATTGCCGCATCAAGAGCCATCTCAGTTGACCAATATTTTATGGCCGCCGTCATTAGACGCATATCGTGCCTTGGTTTAAATTGATCATAAACGGATGCACCGATATGCATAAGCGCCTCAACGGCGAAGGCATTTGAGGCCATTCTGGCAACCCTTACGGCATTTTGCTTGTATTTGCCTATTGGCAGTCCCATCTGAACTCTGACCTTGCACCACCAACGGCTAATCTGCAAACACTGAGCGATAGAAGCAGACGCCCCCGCCGCCATAGCCAGGCGCCCGACATTGAGAGTCTTTAAGGCATTCTTCAGGCCCTCTCCCTGCCGGCCGACCATAAATTTTTCCGGAATAATTACATTGAAAAGGATTGCTCCATTCTCTATTCCTCTGTTACCGGCGAAATCCAAGGGTATGATATGAAACTTACCATAACCCCTTGTCGGAACAATAAAAGTTGAGATTTCGTGATCTGAATCAGGACCCGGTGCCATTATTACTTCAAACTCGGCAAGCGTGGCATTAGTATTGTAAAGCTTATGACCGACTAAGCGTATTTTCCCGTTGCCTATTCTGTGCGCACGGGTATCGCTACCTATCATCCCGCCCGGATCAGAGCCTGCGGTTTGCTGTGTTAAGCCAAATCCCGCGTTAGCGCCTGCGGCCAGCTTTGGCAGGAATTCAGACATCTGCCATTCAGTCCTCTCAAGCAATAAGATTACTTCATTCAATTTATTCGATAAATTATCCGGATCTTCCGGAGGAGTCTTTGCCTCTCGTATCTTTTTTTCTATTTTTGCTTTTTCTTTCTTAAGTTCATTATGCACAACCAATAAATACCCGCTTAAACCTATAGAGCAGTTGGCCGTAAACCATATACCCAGCGAAGAGTGACAACTTGAAAGTAATTTCATCAGATAACAATATTGAGTAGTGCTAAGTCCCAAGCCGTTGTATTCAGCCGGGATTTTGGCGCCAAGCAAGGACTGACTTAATTTCATAAGTTTATCAAGCGGAACCTTGGCATTTCTTTCAATGTCAGCGGGATCAACTTCTGCCCTTAGATACTCATCAGCCCATTTAAAATATTTATTGAAATTTTTATCAAAGGGGTTTTCAAGTTTTAAACTTTTCAAAAAATCCATGTCAACCTTGCCAGAAGAAAGTCCATCCGCAAAACTCGGCTCTCCGTCTCCGGCTGTCATTTTCATAAGCTGTTTAGCTTTTTTAAGTTGGGGGTCCATTTCCTACTCCTTATTAAATTTAAAAAGGGCGGTTATCTGCCCAGAATATAGCAACCCATAAGAAGAATGTCTATATAAAAAGCTCCCGCTTAGGGAGCTTGAAATTATCTATAATATCCTTCAACTACTCTGGCTACCGCCAGAAAATCTTCAAACGGCCAGAATCTGGTATTATGAAAAGCTAATTTCTCTATATCGTCGTGGACTCTGTTCATGTTATTCCTAACAGCATGCTTCAGTAATCCTCCCCGAAAAGCCGGGAAGCCTGCTCCAAGGAGCATTGCCAGATCAAGCTGTTTGGGGTCACTGATTATGCCTCCTCCGATACAGCGCAACGCCTCGTCCACCATCGGCAAAAACAATCTGTCTTGAATTTCTTTTTCCGCAAGCTTTTTTCTTGACCAACCATAATCAACTGTCAGCATGGTATAAATACCGGGATTTTCTTCTTTGTCCAGATAAAAAGTCATATTTTTTTCAGCAACACTTTCTATGAACTCCGGGGCATTCATTCTAGGCCCAAGTTTTTTAGAAGATTTAAGAGCGCTATACGCGGTTTTTATTCCGACAAAATCAATGAGCCTAAACGGCCCCATGGGTCGGCCGGAATCAATGGCCATACCGTATCTCTTCGCCGCTCCGTCAATATCTTCAATGGTCAGGCCATCGGCCAGCAAGAAAAGAGCTTCTGTCATATATCGTGCGAGTATCCTGTTCACCAAAAATCCGGGACCATCACCTACCAGAATCGGAACTTTGCCCAGTCTGCCTGCCAGCCACAATGCAGTATCAACGGCTTGCTGACTGGTAAATTCAGCCCTAACCACTTCAACCAGTGGCATCTTGCCCACCGGATTGAAAAAATGCATTCCGACACAACGCTCTCTGTGTTTAGCTCTGGAAGCAATTTCTGAAACCATAAAGAAAGAGGTATTGGTAGCAAATATAGCATCGAACAGGGCAACATCTTCAAACTCGGCCAGTAATTTTCTTTTTAATTCAATGTTCTCGGCGACAGCTTCTATGGCGAAAGAGGTCCCCGCAAAAGACTTCATGTCTATGGTCGGACTTACTCTCAATAGTCGCTTTTCAAATTCACTTTGAGAAATGGTCCGCTTTCTTAAATTTTCCCTTTCGGACTTTTCAATAAACGCTTTGGCCGAGGCCAAGACGTCGTAGCTTATATCTTTAAGCAAAACATCAAAACCTTTTGCAGACAATTGCCCGGCAATTTGAGTTCCCATTAATCCTGCCCCCATAACATCTATCCGACCCCCATTCTTAACCGCCCTTCTCACAACTGATTTCTTCGCCTTTTCGTTCTGAAAATAAACATCTATCAGATCTTTTGAAAGCGGAGAAACTATCAACTCAAGAAGTCTGGGCATTTCAGCTTCAAGACAACCATTAATTGTTTTCTTGCCAAGTCCATTCTTTATGGCCTCAAGCGCTTCCAACGGTGCCGGATAATGGCCACCGGTTGATTTTCCGGCTAATTTACGGGCCTGCATGAATGTAAAATTTCTGGCAACAGGCCAACCCGACATCTGACTCATAAATCCGAGCCCAAGTTTTTTACGCTTTAGTTTTTTTTCCGAAGCTAACTCAATAGCTCTTTGGACAGCCACCTGAACAAATCTCTCTTTATCAATTGTAGCGATGCTCCGGCAAAAGACATCGGAATGGCCGACCAAATCATCAATCAACCCTCTCTTCAGGGCGGGGTAAGGGTAGATGCTTTTGCCTGTCATTATTATATCCAGAGCCTGGTCAAGGTTCGTTAATTTAGGCAACCTTTGAGTCCCGCCAAAACCGGGAATTATACCGAGTTTCACTTCGGGCAAGCCGAATACAGTTCCGGGACGATCACTGGCGACTCTCCAGTCACAGGCCAGAGCAAGTTCAAATCCCCCGCCAAAACATGCGCCCTCTATTGCGGCTACAAAAGGTTTTGGAGAATAGGACATGGCATCAAATAAAGAGTGGGCGAATTTAACCAGTGACTCACATTCTTCTTTCTTTGAAATAGAAGCAATTTCTTCTATATCCGCACCTGCTATAAAAGAATCCTTCAGGCTGACCACAACTGCACCCTTTACTTTTTCGTTTTCTAAAACTTCGTAAGTTGCAACATCAGCCAATTCGTATAGAACATCACTGCTTAAAACATTGACCTGCCTTCCCACATGGTCAAATCCGATGAGTAATATCCCGTTATCCAACAAGCGCGTTTTGAAATTCCTAAGTTGAAAATTCGGTTTCATAACTAGCCCCTCCTCTGGTGAGCAGAATCAGATTGTTTACGGTGAGCGGAGTCGAACCGTTCAAGTATCATGGCCACGCCCTGACCTCCGCCAACGCAAGCGCTTATCAAAGCCGGCCGGCCTTCACTTTTTCTGGCAAGCTCACATAAGGCCGTTATGGCAAGCCGCAATCCGCTAACGCCGGGCGGATGGCCCAACGCTATCGCACCGCCATTAAGATTAATCTGGTCATTTTCTATCCTGCCCAGAGCTTTAGTAAACCCATAATCACCAAACCACTTTTTCATTAAAGCATCGCTATCCATCGTCATCATGCAAGCCACAGCAACAGAGGCAAATGCTTCGTTCAGCTCAATGACCGGAAAATCTTTGATAGAAAGTCCGGTTGCCTTAAGCAGTTTTGCAATTGCCAGAACCGGGCTTAAGCCCATAAATTCCGGCTTATATCCGGCATCAGCATAGACACCGACACGGCCCAGTATGGGCAGACCGAATGCTTTAGCTTTTTCTTCCGCCATAAGAAGCATGCAGGCCGCGCCATCCGTAACCTGTGAGGAATTGCCGGCCGTAACCGTACCATATTTTTTATCAAAAACAGGTTTCAACCTGGCAAGATTTTCTACTGTCTGACTGTTACGAATACCATTGTCGTGTTTAATAAATTTACTCGCTGCAAAAACCGGCCAGACTTCCTTTTTAAAGAAGCCCGCCTTATCAGCTTGCTCGGCCAGATTATTGGACCTGCAAGCAAAAGCGTCTTGCTCTTGTCTGCTGATATTAAATGCTCTCGCTATATTTTCCGCTGTTTTACCCATTATCTGATTACAAATCGGATCAGTTAACCCGAGCACTAAACCGGATTGAGGCGGATATTTTTGAAAGCGGATTAATTTTGGAATGAGCCGGAAAAGATTCCTTACTTTTTCCGAAGGTGTCCTGGACATACTAAGCAAAGTAAAAATTTCTTTTACCCTTTCATCATAAGCAAGGACTATCTTACTCATAGACTCAACACCAACCACCATAACCGTATCGGCCTGGCCCGACTCAATATACATCCGGCCGTAATTTATTGCCGCGACTCCGGAACCGCAGTTTTTATTAATACCATCGGCAACGACAGAATCAGGCAAACCGCCCATGGTCGCTGCGACTCTGGCAATATTGGGGGCGTTAATGGGCGTAGCTACATTAGAGCCAACTACCCTATCAACTTCGCCCGGTTTCATACCCCAACCGTTCATACGCTGTGTCATCTCTTTAACAGCCATGGCCGCTAAAAAATAAGGCTCTATATTTTTGAAATGCGTGCCGGCTTTGCAAAAAGGAGTTCTGAAACCATCAACAATTACAGTTTTTCCCATTTATTTCTCCGTCTGTTGTTATAAAAATTCTGACCAAAATATAGCAACCTTACCAATATTCGTCCACCCTTCACGCCTTTTATATTCTCCACTCCCGGTGTGGAATTCCACACCGGGAGTGGAGAATATCGTCAAGATATTGCATTTTAAACTATTGACATGGCGAGATATTATATAGTATTATACTAGCGGTACTTTGAGATAGGTTCTGCTTATAGACTTCCCTCGGAGGGTTGCCTGTGAAAGCAAAGCTCGCGAACGTTCATGTGATACCGGATACCAACAACGAAACAGCGCTCACAAAATATACACCTGAACTGAGGTTCCTAAAGGAATCTAACCTCCCGGAAGAAACAAAGCTTGTTCTGCGTTCCATAACACACGAACTACATGCCAAGTCTATTAAAAATTTTCGTGAGCGACTAAAGCTCCAAGACGAGCAACTGGAACAACTTAGAAAAACAAGCAACAGAATATTCCAAACCTTGGTCAATTCGGCGTCTTTATACGATGAAGAAATCAAGAGCTTGAAACTTCAGGTTGAGAGCCTAAGAAAAGACCTCGAATCAAAAAGGGTTGATAAAACGACAGGGCTTCTTACAAAAGACGAATTCAATGAGAGGGTTCGGTACATTTTTAAAGAAGGGGAGCGGATGCTTAGTTGCACGTTCATCTTCTGCGATGTGAGGAAACTCAAGTTTGTCAACGACACATTTGGGCATCCGGCCGGAGACCTTCTGCTAGAAAAAATAACCGAACTATTTCCATCAACTATTAGGCTATCTCCAGACGATATCTTTGGTCGCCTGGGCGGAGATGAGTTCGGGGCATTTCTCACAAGCTTCCCCAACGAAAGCGATAGCATTGTAGGGGTAGTAAAAAGATTTGCTGAAGCCCTGAACAAATACAATTGGAATAAGGTCATAGGGGCGTCTGATGAACGTAAAATCACCATGGGGCTGGACATTGGAGTTGTCCCGTTCTCACTGCCCCGTCCGAAAGAAGAGATAAAAAACATAGACAGCAGTATTAAGGTATTAATGAAATGTGCTAGCTGCTCTATGTACCGAGCTAAAAATAATGAGCAGGGCACCCTCAAATATGAAGGCAGCCGCTTTCAATTCTGCCTTCAGTATTCGTTCTTTTAGCACGTTCACGAACGTTTAAACTACTGGGACAAATCCCAAAACTACAATACCGGCTTAGGCCGGTATTTTTTATTGACGAATTATGATAAGCCATTGATTTTTATAATGGTGGACCGTAGCGGATTTGAACCGCTGACCCCCTCATTGCAAATGAGGTGCTCTACCGCTGAGCTAACGGCCCGCTCTATTTAAACCTGTCCTTATCTCTTTTTTTAACTTTATTAATGCTTTTCTTTACAGCTTTACCCAAATCAATACCCTGAGAATTAGCGAAGCACATTAGAGTAAAAACGATATCCCCCATTTCTTCTTCTATCTTTTTGCTTATTTCGTTTTTCTTTTTTTTCTTCTCACCATACAAATGATTAACCTCTCTGGCAAACTCTCCGCACTCCTCGTAGAGTCTCGCCAGAATAGACAGCGGCCTCCAATACTGCCACTTATTTTTCTTAAACCAATCGTCTATTTCTTTTTGATATTTCTTCATAATAAATTTGTTTTTGTGCGCGTGCATGGAATCGAACCATGGACCCCGTCATTATCAGTGACGTGCTCTACCGCTGAGCTACACGCGCAATTCATAGATAATAACAAAAAATCGCGGTTTTTTCAACTCCGCGATATTAAATTTACCTTAACTTAAATTAAGGCCGTGACCCCTAAGTCTACCCTTAAGTTCTTTCATTAACTTCGGCAAAGGCGTTTTGCGGTCAAACCAAAAAGTTTTTATTTTAACCCCCTTGGCACCGTGTGTGTTCTCTGCCATATCATCAATGAACAGTGCTTCTTCTCGCCTTATCCCCCTTGACGCCAAACGTTTAATAGCAAGCTTATAAATCCTGTCGTCGGGCTTCATTAATTTAACCCGATAAGAAGCTATAATGTTCTGCCCAAATGGCTTAAAAACATGCGGAAACTTCTCTCTTAAAAAATCATAATGAAGTTCATTGATATTAGTAATCATTATCATCATTTCAAGCTGGGGACTTACCTCTGCTATCAGTTCGGACATTTCTTCAATTTCAGAAAAAACATTATTACTAAAGGCATGAACAAAATTATCATAAGAAAAACTACACATCTCATGAGCACGGCTACCTTCATCAATGCCCACCTCAGAACAAAAAGTTTTATAATAATCATTAGAACTCATACTGCCCAGATTAAAACGTCGCGCGGATTCACTCCTAAAATGATGCTCATGAATAGGCGCTACCCTACGTAAATCTTCAAGGTTTAAATAATCAGTATGTGGCAGTATTCTGTTAAACATAGGAGTAAAGTCTACATCCACCAAAACACTACCCAAATCGAAGGCAAGCGCCCTTATCTTTTCCTTTGGTTTTGCCATTCACACTCCTTTTTGTTTTAATTGTAAAGGTTAATAATCTTCTTTTTTTATATCATAATTATGACAAAAAGTCAAAAAATAGAGCATACATGGGATACCATAAAAAAAGCCTATCCTAAAAAAACTCTGGTTTTCAGCGACGGCTCTCCGGACTCACAAATAATGATAGTAGGCGAAGCGCCCGGAAAAGATGAAGAAAAACAAGGCAAACCATTTGTCGGCAGAGCAGGTAGATTACTGAATGCAACACTTGAGGCCCTCGGCTGGCAAAGAAGCGATTTTTACGTTTCAAACATAGTCAAATACCGACCCCAAGACCAATACGGCAAAACATTAACGCCGACACCGGAAGAAATAGAAAAATTCCGACCGGAGCTTGAAAAAGAAATTGCGATTATTAATCCGGAACTTATTGTTGTCCTTGGCCGAATAGCCATGACCGGTCTTGGCATTGAAGGCACAATGAGCCAAAACCATGGCCAGGTAATAGAAAAAAATGGACGAAAGATATTGGTTGTTTATCATCCTGCCGCAATTCTTCGAAACCCAAACTGGGGACACAAATTTAGAAAAGGGCTGGCCAAAATTAAAGAGCTACTTTGACCCAATCAAAAATCCCGCCTAGGCGGGATTTTTGATTGGGGTGAGTCAAAGAAGAAATTTATGGCCAAGGCTTATCATCTACATAAATTTGCTTAAGTACCGCGTTGCCGTTATCGTCAACCGCGACTCTCGCTGCAGCCTCTTTATCCCAAAAACTAAAATTACGCCCCACACCTTCGGGAATAAAGTATTGTTCAATGCCATATACAACATGGATGCGTCCATCACCGAAAGGCCGATACTCATCAAATAGATTGTTTTGACTTTCTAGACCACCGCTCTCAACTTTTCCTTTAATAAACACGCTTCCTGTCGGCTGATTTGTTTGGACACCCTGCGATATCCAATACTTCCCGCTTTGTCGTAAAACGATATAGACAGTATCCCCGTTCCTGATTTGTCGTCCGTTAATCTTATACCCATCGCCAGAATATGAATAAACGTTAGAAATATCGTACTGAAAAGTGGCATAGTCACCGCGTAAGAAATCCCGCGGGTCCACAGGTGCAATTTTTAACAAAACATCTGTACCGCCAGCAAGCACAGACAATTTAAAAATTATAATGGTAAAAATTATCACCACCTGAAATGCTATCGCCAATATAAATTTATTTTGTTTAGTCATCATATTATTGCTGAACTTGTTGGGTCTGCACCTTGATATTTGAAATCATGTATCTCCTGCCCCTTTCCATAAACCATCCGACAACAAAGAGCAAAATACCGGCACCGATAAAGAAGATACTCTTGTCGAGAAAAGTGAAGAACCAATCGAAATACTTGACTATGATAAGTAAAAATAGGAACAGTGCTCCAATATTGATAGGCCAAGTTTCGCGACGTATATATCCTGACAAAATCAACCCGAGCAGCTCAAAGAAAATAGCAAAGTTATAAATAACAGCCCATAAAATGCCGGCACTCGAAAGCTCATTACCACCTGAAAAAAAACTATAATATTGCGTAGACTGGACAAACATAGCCTGCTCGGGCAGGAAAGCGGTAATACCAAATAAACAAGCCAAAACAAAAACTGCAAGAAGCTCAAATAGAGAAAGCAATTTTTGGACCGCAGAATAAAGAGTTACACCAACTAAGGAAACGAGGAAAATAAACAGGGATAGAGTTAACTGCCACGAACCCAGGAAAGAAGCCCCTTTTGTCATTTCTCCTATTACACCAATCCCCGGTTTTGTTGAAAAGAAAAACAAAGCTCCTGTAACGGAGATAATTCCGAGAATCAAATACACAAGCGCGAAGCGTTTGAATTTAATTTGTTTCTCGTGTAAATGCCCGAGTGAATAAAAAAGTAATGCGAGAAAGGTTAAACCGACAAAAAGAGCAGATGTTTTGATGTCTTTACCTTCTATCCATTGAACAGCTTGCGCCCCCCACCAGCTCGTTAATCCAATAAGACTAAAAATTAAAGAGTAGATTGTTTTTAAATAATATGCACCGACAAGTCCGATTGCGGATGTGATAAAAAGGATTGTACGCCATTCGAGTAAATTACCGAAATCTCTATTAAAGGCAAGCAGGGTGACACCAAAGAAAAGAAGTGAGAGTAAAAGAAACAACTGACTAACCGCATCTTCCTTAGAAAGAGCAAATTGCAAATACCATTCTTTATCCTGAGATGGGTGTGATTTTTTGCGCCCTCGTCTCACAAAAAATACAATTAAACCAATAACTATGACCGGCCAGAGTAGAAACGAGAAAATACTGTATAGAATATACATAGGTTTAGTAAAATTCTTTTAGCTCCGGTGATATTCTTTTGCGAATTATCCAACCGGTTACGAAGGTAATTATTGTTGAGGCCAAGAGCAGGAAGGAGGAGGTAAGAAGAAACGAATTGTACCCAACACCGGTAAAAATACCGAATGGATGTCCGCCTAAAGCGATAACGCCGAGCGGAATCGCAAAATAGAAAAGATAATAGGACTCAATAGCAAAAGCCATAACAATTGTTCCAATCATCCACAAAATAAATCCGTCAGGCCAGTTTGCCCTAATATTAAACATTTGAGCCACCAAAAATATTCCGGCGCCATAAATAATTGCACCGAGCAGAATAAGCGCCTCTCCGGTATTGAACAAATTAGCCCTTTCTTTCATGTACCAGCCCGCACCATAAGAGATCACCATGGAAAGAAGAATAACACCAATTTTTATTGGTCGCGTCATTTCCTGCCAATTCGCAGCGATGAATGAAAAAACACCGGCACCAACTAAAACAGCACCGATAAGAACAATTATCCTTATGGTTCTCTTTGATGTATCCTCTTTATCTTCCTCGGCAATAAGAGAATTAAAACACTCCTGAATAACTTCAATCGTATGCCCCTGGCCTAAAAGCTCTTTGTATATTTCCTCTTTCGGCTTACCTTGTGCCAAAGATATTTTAACGTATTCAACTAATTTCTGCTCGGCCATATTGTTTAGATTTAAGATATCTATATTCTAGCATAATTCTACCACTCAAACAATTTTTACCCAATCAAAAATCACGCCTAAGCGTGATTTTTGATTGGGGTGGGCACTACAGGATTTGAACCTGTGACCCCTGCAATGTGAATGCAGTGCTCTGCCGCTGAGCTAAGTGCCCAGAAACTCTAAACGGATGAGTTAATCTAACGTCCTGCCTGCCGGCAGGCAAGTCTACCACTGAACTAACGGCCCACTAGAAATAGCCCCCCATAATCCTAGCTGCTCTTAGCCAAGATTGCGGCATTTTGTTCAAGTCCTATTTTATCAAGAAGTTTTTCATGAGGACCTTCAAGTAAAACCCTGATGAACCGGTCAAACATCCCGAGCCGATAAGTAAACTCATCCCTATCCATAATAGCAAACTTTATTTCTTTACCTACTTCGGCCTCAAGAGATTTTAAAACTATTTTCAATTTACGGCTGTCCACGTCATCTATAACCATGAACAAATCCGGCACTGAAGCATCATCATTCTCTTTATTCAAAAAAATGCCGGAAATTAAAATTAACCTGACTCGGCCGACTTTATTTAACCTCTCCACGATTTTGCTTTTCTCAGCCGGCACAGATTTTAAGATTAACTCTCTTAATTCATAAAAAAGCTCAAACTCTCTATTTAAAACATACCTGGGTTCCCTGCCCGCCGGTTTTGCACTTTTGGGTTTCGCCACTGTGATTCGTTTTTTGTTTTTTATTTTTTTTGTCATTTTTAATGACTTAGCTTGTCTTTGTCTTTATAAGCCCTGCTTCAAGGAGTGTTTTAATTTCTTTTCGTACAATAGCTACATCAATTTGAGTTAGGTTAGCAAGCTCGGACACGCTAAAATTCTTATTGTCATTTCTAAACAACGATTTGAGTATTTTTACTTTATTTTTTGAACCTAATAATATTTCTAAACTTTTACTGGACATATTTAATTTTCCTGCTTAATTTACGGGCCCAAATAAGAAATGGGCTACCGCAAATTAAGCCCTCTTGGGTTTGCCCAATTTCTTCGTTAAAATGGTTTCGGAATGGTTCACCGTAGCGTTAGTACGCCTCGCCATTCCTCAACCATTTTGCCTTGAACTTGGGACAAACAATAAAAATTAAACTAACTTCATTTATTAACTTTTTATCCTCTGGATGTTTCTAATCAGAAAGGTTATTATAAAAATAACCTAAAGTCAAAGTCGTGCTGCTAAAATTTTAATGCTTAGGGACTTACGCGTTTGGTCAATTTCGAGGCAAAATTGAGGTTTGAGATGAGCCGTACTGATGGTACGGTGAATCTCAAACGTAGATTTTAACAAAGAAATTGGCCCAAACCCTTCCGGGCCTGCTCATTGGCTTTGCTTAGCAAGCCGAAAAATGAGCAGGCGCGTAAGTCCCGTATTTAATATTTTTACAGGCACTAATATTATTATATTATGGAAAAAATAAGCTTAAAACCGGTAATAAAAGAATTGCTTTTCAAAAAAGATGGACATGATTCTTTTTATGACGTCATAAGTTACCGCGGTACGGGCATTCAGGAGTCTACTCTAGGCTCCCTTTTTGTGCTCGGCAACGTAAAGAACGGCGGTGGTGATGACGAACTGTCATATGTTATAAACCTGGCTTCATCTATCGCTAAGAGAGAATATTACAGCGACCTATCGTTAAAAGAACGCGACCCGAGACAGGCATTTGAGCGGATGCTAAAAAAGACCAATGAGACTCTGGTTGAATTTTTCAATAACAAAAATCTAAAAATAGACCTGGCCATTGTCGCAGTAACCGGCCAAAATATGTATGTTTCCCGCATCGGAAAATTAAAAGTCATATTATCCAGAGGAAGCGAGACCATAGACGTCCTGAACAATGTTCAGTTATTCAATAAAGAACTTACAGATAATGATAAAGAATTTTCTAACATCATTTCCGGCAAACTTAAAAGCGATGACAAAATATTTGCTTATCTGCCCTTTAGAACAATGGTTTCCAGAGAAAAACAGCTGAAAGAGGCCCTGGTATCCGGAAGTCAGACCGAATTTGAACAAAAATTAGCCACACTCGCCTCAACTGTCCCCTCTTTTTATTGTTGCGGTATTCATCTTTCAATGGCAAAAATAAAAGAGATACCGGTTGAAATGCCGGATCTCAGCTCCGCACAGGTCAGATTCACCGGCGTTAACGCATCCGGCAAAGACGAGGAAGAGACAAATGAATCAATAGTTGAGTCCGAAACTGGAGAAACCGATGAAAAAATAGAATCAGAGAAAAATATCAAGGAAGAAGATGCAGAGACTGAACAAGAATCCGAACCGGAAGAAGAAAAAGAAAATAAAATAGCACCGCCTATGCCGCTTGAAATAGCAAAGAATGCGCCCCCGCCTCCGAGAATAATGTCCTCGGAACTCTCATTGGCCAAAAAACACAATGCCATAAGCAGTACAGCAATGTTAGTTTCCAGGTTCAGGGGCTTTAACAAGTATGATACCCGCACAAAGACATCTCTTCTTGTTATAATCGCCGGAATTATGATAACCGGAATATTCGGGTTTATATTCTTCGGACTGAACAATTCACCGTTCAATGAAGAAAATCAGGCCGTAACAAAACTGGAAGAAGAAATAAAAATAGCAAATTCACAAATAACGCAAAACAATATTAGGGACGCTCGCGATATCCTAAAAAAGTCTCTGGCACAGTTGGCTAACCTTAATAATAAAAAGGCTACAGAGCTTAAGGCCTCAATAATCTCAACGATATCAAATATCAATAAGGTCAGCTCTCAGCAACCGACACTAGTTGCTGACATTGGAATGCTTTCAAGCGGCGAAATAAAGACCTGGCGAACCGGAGAATTTGATGGCGGCTTGGTGGTTATTGCTGAAAATAATGATATCTATACTCTGGCAGAAGAAAAATTTAATAATTTAGGCGCATTAAACAGCAGGGCTAAATATTTCTTCAGCCTTGGCGGTTCATTCTCAATACTAGACGGCCTCTCATCAGTCAACTTCTTTGATGGCTCCAAGATGTCATCTCATACTTTAAACAGCGTTTCTCCGGCAAATGACCACTTTATTTATGCCGATAATGTTTACGCAATATCCGGAAATGACATACTAAAATTTACCGACGGCGCCAAGGAGACTTCCAAGAGTTCCATCTGGGGTACTGTTGAAGACGAGATAATATCGCTAGCTGTTGACGGAGATATCTATGGCTTAAGCAAGAACGGCAAGCTTATAAAATACTTCAAAGGAGGCAAGGAATCTGAATTGGATTTGGCAATAACACCTTCCGACAGCTCGCGGATATGGACTGAAAAAGATTTTGCTTTTGTATATGTGGTTAATATCAGTGACGGCAACGTAATGGTGTTTGATAAAACAAGTGGCCAGCTAAAAACAACGTACGACTTTTCTTCGGCCGGCAAAATAATAGATATTAATATTTCAACCGGCGGGAAAATAACCACCCTGTCCGAAGACAACAAGATTTGGCAGATAACTCCCTAAAAAATTAAATCCGCTAGAATAACTAAAAACCCCGCATGCCTGCCTACCGCAGGTAGGGCGGGGTTAATTAATGTGGTCCGTAAAACTTATAACCCTCAGCCAAACATCTAGAGGCGAATCTCCCATTTTTTTATATCCTTCTATCTCTTTTTTAATGTCCTTAAGGTCTATTTTTTTACGCCTAGCCCTGCCCTGCTTATCATTTTCAACCCTTAGACCAAAATCTTTTTGGCCATTTTTAACGTCTTCCTCCATCAGCCGGACGACTGCTGATGCCGGAACCTTTGTAAATAAATATAAATGGCAGCTCTTTAGTTGTACCGTACCGCAATTTAGGGCTGTTAATGCATCCACCACATCATTTAAATACAGAGTTCTACCGCCAATGTCTCTGGCAAATTCAAAAATAGCTTCCGGCACAGGTATGTGGCCGACTTGCCTTTCTATGGGTTCATAAAATAATTTTAGTGCATCGGGTTTTGCTTTCAGTTTGTGAGTCATTACAATCTCCAATAAAATTCTTAATATCCTAGGAAGATAGTAGCACCTACTTAATAAAAATAAAACCGCCTAAGGCGGTTTATAGTCTCTCCGGAAAATCAGAACAAATTCCGTTAACACCCAGCCTGCGCATACTTTCTATCCACTCAAAGGAATTAACTGTCCAGACATTCACCAACAGGCCCGCCTCTCTTGCCAATTCCATCATTTCTGAATTAACAGCAGTATACTCCGGATGTATAGCAATAGCACCCACTTCTTTAGCTGTTTTAATATAACTTTCGTTGCCCATTCCAAAAATCTTTTTTCTTGTGGCAAGAAGAGCGAAATTAAAGCCATTGGCATCGCGCGTAAGCTCTGCCCACGAAGAGCTTGAATCTGGGTCATTATCATCCTTATCAAAAGCCGAGAGTATAACATGATTCCTTTCATGTTTATATATACCGGCACCCGTAATACGTCCGACTATATCTGACTCCTTTATCTCAATATTAACAAACTTACCCATTCCAAAGCATTCATACACAGCATCAACCAACATAGGGATGCAGTCACCAAAACCGGCATCAAGCTTTTTTAGCTCATCATAATTAAAATCACATACATTGCCACTACTACCTGTTGTCCGGTCCAAAGCTAAGTCGTGTATCACAACAAGTGTATTGTCTTTTGTTTTACGGACATCCAGTTCAATTGCATCGGCTCCGCTCCAAATAGCTTTTCTAAATGAGGTAAAAGTATTTTCTCCATATCTGGGATTTCCGGGCGCTCCCCTGTGTCCTATTTTGAGCATTTTTCTCCTCCTTTTTTAGGTGATTTGATAAAAATTTCATGAAAAAGTTCCCCGGCCATTCCGATAAGAAACAGGGCATCCCTGACTTTACTGGGTTTTCTTTGTATGACCTGGTTGCCTAATCCTTCGTGAAGTTTACGGATGGTTTTCTCTTGTTTAAGCCATTTTTTATATTTAATAAACGACCCGGTAATGCCTACCGGAATCACAACGAGCATAGCAATAGCCAAAAATAACCTACTCATTCTGTGCATAATTCTCCTATAAGTTTTAAATGGGCTTTTATTAAAAATACATTACCTGTAATATATCCTTCTGTCAATTTTGAGATCCACATATTCCAGGACCACTTTTTCTGCCGGTGTTATCTTCTCTTTCCAGGCTATAGAAAAAGAGTTCATCTGATCGCTAATATCTGCCAGAAGGCTGAAAAATATTTTAAATCCGGCATCGGTTTCAACAATAAATTCATCAAAAGAATCTGCCGGAATCATAAACTCCCTGGCCGAAAGACCAATAGACGGCAGGAAATTTTTAACCATAAAAACACCGTCCAGCCACTCTCCCTCTGCTACCTCACGACCCTTAATCAGCTCTTTGTCCCTTGAGTCGCGTACAATGGTATAGATGAATCCGCTGGTATTTACTGCTTCACTATAGGCAACGCCTGTATCATCAAAATAAAAACACTTGCCGGCTCCGCACCAGATACCCTCCGGCTTTCTGTCCTCAATGTTGAAGCTAACTTTGTGCGGCGCTTCTTTCAAAACAGTTACTTTTTTAATCTCCGGAAAATTGCCAAGCAGTGTGGCCGAAATTTCTTCCGGATGAATTAAAAATATGTTATCGGTTCTGGCAATTTTAAATTTTTCTTCTCCAAGCCAATTTTCTATAAAACCTCTTACGCCAAGCTCGCTTATTTTATCAGGAATTGAATATTCTATATCAGTTACCGCAAATGCGCCCGAAAAAAACCAGACATAAATTCCACCGGTTAAAATCCCCACGCCTAGAGCAATAAAAAGAACCAGACGCCTTATCGCCTGTTTTCTTTTTTTAATTCTAAATTCGTCTTTGTAGGTTTTAACGGGCCTCATTACGTTTCATAAAACTTCCTGGCTTGGTTCATTGCCCTGCCTTGGCATGCCCGAACGAACCAAGCTAGGAAGTTTTAAATATAAATCCTGGGCAGTAACGGATTAATACGTGAAACTATTTCATAGCTTATAGTGCCTGATTTTTCCGCTAATTCTTCGGCTGTTACATGCTCTTTCCCCTGCTTCCCTATAAGAACCGCCTCATCCCAAATTTTAACATTTCCTGATTTAGAGATATCAACTACCATCAAGTTCATAGACATCCGGCCGATAACCCTGCACCTGGCACCGTCTATTAAAACCTCTCCCCTTGAAGAAAGCACCCTGTTATATCCGTCATAATATCCCACAGGCAAAATACCGATTTTTGTGTCTTTTTTTACTCTCTCGGTTATGCCATATCCGACCGGCGTTCCTTTTTTAATTTTTTTCATTTGAACCACCCTTGTTTTCCAGCTAAGAACCGGCTTGATTCCTGCCTTTTTAAATTTACCGGCAAAATCAGGAGAAGCCCAAAGGCCATAAAGGGCAATGCCGGTCCTAACCATGTCAAAGTGGCTCCCTAACATCGTAAAAAGGGCCGTAGTGGCCGCCATATGCCTCATTTGAGGTATAATACCTTTTGACGCAAGGAGGCCCAGTGACTTATCAAATTCTGACATCTGGAAGTCCGGATAAGTCCTATCTTTTAAATTATCTGCATTGGCAAAGTGAGAAAACACTCCTTCAAACTGAAAACCTTCCGGCAATTTTTTTACAAATTTTGGCAAATCATTAACCGGCACGCCTTGACGCGACATACCTGTATCAATTTTTAAATGCAGCTTATAGCTTTCTGGCTTATTAGCTGTCAGTTTGTTAAAAATACCCTCGTCATAAATCGTAAATCTTAAATCATAAATCCGGCCTTTATTAATGCGCTCGGGCGGCGTATAACCAAGAATTAGTATAGGTTTTTTAATTCCGGCCCTCCTTAACTCAATCGCTTCATCAATATTATCAACGCCCAACCAGTCTGCTCCGTATTTTAAAAACAATCCCGCTGTGGCGGGACCGTGACCATAAGCGTTTGATTTAACTACCGCCATTAATTTCGTTTCCGGTTTTAACAGTTTCCTGACGGCATTAACATTATTTTTCAGGGCTGATTTTGAAATCTCAACCCAGGTTTTGTAACTAATTGACATTTTGATAACATTTTGCTATTATAATGGCAGATTATTTACACGAACAAACGTAGGAGTAATGACATGGGAAAAGACAGCTACGACCTATGGTCAGCGATTGCTGCAATTGGGAGCTCGGTGTTCTTGGGTTTTATGATGTCGAATATATTTAAATCACCGGAGATAGGAGCTTTATCTGGTTGTGCATATTTTTTATTTCTTTCTACGATAAGATATATGGGCGGTTTTTTAGTAACATTGGCTATTGAACAGCTACGAGTATTACTGAACAGCGACCCGGAGCCGTAAACTGCATCATTTTATCTCTTTAATTCCCTGCATCCATTTTTGTAACACCTTAGGAACTTTCACGGTTCCTTTTTTTGTCTGATAATTCTCAACAATAGCCGTTAAAATTCGCGGAGTAGCCACGGCAGTGTTGTTGAGCGAATGAGCAAACTGAAGTTCATTTTTTGAATCACGGTAGCGGATATTAAGCCGGCGAGTCTGAAAGTCATGGAAATAAGATGCTGAATGTGTCTCGCGGTATTTCTGCTGGGAAGGCATCCAGGCTTCAATGTCATATTTTTTAACCTGGCCAAGGCCTAAATCTCCGGCACAATTTGCAACCACACGGTACGGCAATCCTAGCTCCTGCATAATTTCTTCGGAATTTTTAGTTATCTCTTCATGCCACCTGACCGACTCTTCGTGGTCTGCCTTACAAAGTATAATCTGCTCCATTTTATAAAATTCGTGGACCCTTATTATACCTTTAGTGTCTTTGCCATATGAACCGGCCTCTGAACGGAAGCATGGTGAAAATGCAATATATTTTTTGGGCAAATCTTTTTCATATAAAATCTCATCTGAATGATAAGCCATAACTGAGACTTCAGAAGTACCGATTAGATACTGGTCCTCACCAACCTTGTAAATCTCATCCTTGCCCTGCGGGAGCCATCCGGTTCCGCGAAAAGCAATTTCTCTGGCAATGGCCGGTGCTATTATCGGAGTAAATCCCTTTTTGACCATTTTCTCAAGCACAAAACTCCACAAAGCATTAGACATAAGCGCCGCTTCATTCTTCAAAAAATATCCCCGAAAACCCGAAACCTTAGTCCCCCTGTCTAAATCAAGCAAATCCAGCGACTCCATAAGTTCAATATGATCTTTGGGCTCAAAATCAAATTCCGGTATATTTACGCCAGTCCCGAGTATGCCCGAGGGACCCCATTTTCTTATTTCAACATTATCAGAATCATCTTTGCCTTCAGGCACCGACGGGTCAGGCACCTGCGGAACCATCAGCATCAACCGCTCAAAATCTTCCTGAACATGTTTATTCTCTTCTTCCAAAATTTTTATTTCCTCTTTCAGACCCTTTAATTTAGCTATCTCTTCCGGTCCCGGTTTAGTTTCCGATTTTTTATTCTGTTCGGCCCTTTTATCCTCCATTTCTTTCAGTACATGCCTTCTCCTCTCATCAACTGCGATAAGCTCGTCCAACTCAAATTTTACCCCCTTTTTGCGGATTGCCTCCTTAACTAAATCCTGATTTTCACGAATGAATTTTATATCAAGCATAATGAATAGCTCACAGCTGTCAGCTTTCTAGCTTTTTAGCTTTAAGATAAATCTTTATAATAAATCACCGCCGTTCCATCATATTTTTCTTTTTCATCAAATTTTGCCTCTCTGGTCTTAATCATAATTCGTAATTCCTAATTCGTGCTTCTATTCACCGCCGCTAAATACGCGAATTGGTCAAAATAGTGAAGTAAATCTTTCAACGACGTATTATAAATTTTATCTCCAAAAATATTATCGCAAAATACTTCGCGAGCCCGACCTATCTCAAATAGCCTTCCCCGCCATCTTTGGTCAGATAAAGTTAGGTCAAAAAGCTCAAGCGCTCTGCTAACCGCATTATTAAAAAATTTTGGTTCTTTATTCTGCCAATTCACAGCCCGGCTTATTTCACTACCTATATTGCCCAGTTGTTCAGCCAAACTAAATTTTTGCCACCCGCCTTCCGCTAAATTTTTATGCTGGTACATATCAAGAAATTAATTTAGATAAAACTTCTTTAATTTTGTTTTGAATTTCAACATTCGCTATGCTTCGGGACATATTATTGAATTGGGGCTTAATGTTTACCATGGAATCAAACTCTATCATTTTATCCTGCGGTTGTTCAGGATAAATATTAATTCCCCAAGAATTCTCCCATTTTGAATTTTCTTTTTCAGCCAAAACCGTCTGCTCATCCGCGTGGAGCTCTCCTCCTACGGCCATTATACCCTGCCCCACATCCACAACCGCCTTCACAAAATCCCCAAACTGGGATTTCGCCATTTGTTTTAATTCATCAATACTAATTTTGTCTTTAATTATTCTAATTTCCATAGTTTATGCTTAATACTTATAGCTTATTACTTACCGCTTACTTTCGGTTTCATCAGAGGAAATCCGATAATCTCCCTCACTGAATGAGAGTCGGTAAACAGCGCAATAAGCCGGTCAATACCGATACCTACACCTGCCGCAGGAGGCATGCCATATTCCAGCGCTTCAATAAAATCTTCGTCCAGTCTTTGAGCCTCCTGGTCACCCCTCTTGGCATTTTTTTCCTGTTCTTCAAATCTCCCCCTCTGATCTACCGGGTCATTGAGCTCCGAAAAGCCGTTCACTACCTCCATTCCGCCGACAATTAACTGAAAACGTGCAACATGGTCTTGGTCATCAGATAACTTCTTGGCGAGGGGCGAAATTTCTAAAGGATGATTAATCACAAATGTCGGTTCAATAATGTTAGGCCTGGCAACTTTTTTATAAATCTCGTCACCGAGGTTGCCTTTGGTCATAGACTTGTTTATCTGTATGCCAAGTTCCTTGGCTTTTTCGGCAAGTTCTTCCCCGTCTGTGCTGTCATAATCAAGGCCGGAATATTGTTTGAATAAATCATTAAAAGATATTCGGCTGAATGATTTTTCAAATTTAATTTCTTTTTCCTGATAATTAAATGAACTTTTACCAAACCATTCCTTAGTAACATGCAAAAGCATTTTCTCAACAAATTCCATCATTTTTTCGTGGTCCCAATATGCAGAATAAAACTCCAGCATGGTGAACTCGGGATTATGCTCTCTGTCCATGCCTTCATTGCGGAAAACACGGCCCAGCTCAAAAACACGCTCAAAACCTGCAACAAGTAAGCGCTTTAAATAAAGTTCCGGCGCAATACGCAAATAGAGATCCAGATCCAAAGTATCCAAGTGAGTTTTAAAAGGTTTGGCATTTGCTCCGCCGGGCAACGTCTGCAAAATAGGAGTTTCAACCTCCATAAACTTATTGGCTAAAAGGTATTGCCTTAAATGTTCAATAATCATTGAACGTGCAATAAGCTTATTCTTCAAATCCTCATTGAAAATAACATCCAGATATCGCTTGCGATATCTTTCTTCAACATCCTGAAGTCCGTGCCATTTTTCAGGCAATGGCATAAGCGACTTGGCCAACATTTTATAATTTTTAATTTCAAGTGACTGCTCGCCTCTTTTTGTTTTAAATAAAAACCCACCGGCCTCAATAAAATCTCCGATATCAACGGTTCCCATAAAAAAATCAAAATCCTTATCTCCTAAAATATCTTTTTTAAAATAAAGTTGAATTCTGGCTGTGCCATCCACCAGGTCGGCAAAGACCGAACCGCCGTGCTCTCTGACTGACAGAACCCTGCCAACAAGAACTAAATCTGTTTTTTTATCCGCAAACTCATCAAATCCTTCCAATGCTTCTTTTATTGTATGCGTCCGCGCCGAAACAGCCGGATAGGGATCCTTATTTGAATTTCTGAGCTTATTTAACTTATCTAGCTTAACTTGTTTAATTTCATCTAGAGCCATAGTATAGATTTAAATTTCTAATTTCTAAATCCTAATTCCTAAACAAACCCCAAGCTCCAAATCCTGACGCCATTGGGTTGATGGCTCGCCAGAATCGTCGGAACTACAAATAAATAATAGCAAATATGTGGTAAAACAGAAAGACCAAACTAGGTGCAAACCCTATTCCACGCCTCTACGCCCTTCTCTATTATTTAAAATAATGGCCTCGGTCATTAAAACTGCCCCGTAGGGCAGTTTTTTCATAAATCATAAATCTTAAATCGTAAATCTATTATTCAATATCATTTATCTTATACTTTATCTTTCCGCTTGGTACCTTAACTTCTACTTCTTCACCTTTCTTACGTCCGATAAATGCTTCCGCCAAAGGAGATTCATTGGATATAAAACCGTTAACCGGATCGGCTTCTGCTACGCCAACAATGGTAAATTTCTGCTCGCCGTGAACCGAGGTTACTTTAATCGTAGAACCCACATCAATAGCGCCATGCTTTTGACTGCCTGATACTATAACCGCATCTCTTATCATCTGCTCTAAGTCCTCTATCCTGCCCTCATTAAATCCCTGTGCCTCTCTTGCCTCAGTATATTCCGAATTCTCAGAAAGGTCGCCAAATTGCTTAGCCTCCTTTATTTTGGCGTTTATTTCTTCTCTGGTTATGGTCTTTCTGTCCTCAAGCTCTTTTTTTAATTTTTCTAGCCCTTCCGGGCTTATATATGTAGCCATATTTATAAGCTAAGCGCGCAAACATAAATTATACTATAAAAATAAAAATCAGCCTTTCTAGCTGTGGATAGCTCAAAAAACTACTAATTTCTATTCGGGTCAAAATACCATTCCAGGAAACTTTTTGCAACCCTTAGGGCCAGCCCCTGCTGGTCGCCGATAGTTTCAACAATTATGGTTAAAGTTATTTCAGGATCTTCATACGGCCCGAAAACGGTCAGTAAAGAGTTGAGCTGGCTTCCTGTTATCTGTGCAGTACCGGTTTTGGCGGCTAAAGTTACCGGCACGCTTTCTAATAATTTGCCCGTTCCGGACTCAACTGTCTGTTTCATGCCTCTTCTGACTATATTTAAAGTATCCTCATCAAAATCCAAGGCACCTATCTTTTCCGGCTTATTTTCTAAAACTATCTCGCCTTCCGGAGTTAGTATCCGATTAACTACTATGGGCTTCATTATATCGCCCCCGTTAGCTATGGCGCTTATATAAGAATTTATCCATAGGGGTGTTACCAGAAGATCTCCCTGGCCGATAGAAACGTTATACGTATCACCCTTATACCAGGGCTCATTTTTAACAAGTTTTTTCCATTCCCGGGAAGGGACAAGACCGCTTGCCTCTCCGGGCATATCTACGCCTAAAATCTTATCCGCCATGGCACCCGACAAGTATTTATAGATTCTATCTATACCAAGACCGCTTATATTCTCATATCCTCCACCCAAAGCATAGAAAAAAACGTCAACCGAATCGGCAATAGCTTTATAAATATCGGTCCAGCCATGAACTTTCCAGTCCCGAAAAGTAAAAAATACGTTCGGATCTACATCGCTTCTGACATTTATGGCTCCGCTTGAATAAATTATGGTGGATGTATTAACAATACCCTCCTTAAGTCCCGCAAGAGCAAACAAAGGCTTAATCGTTGACCCTGGGCTATATTTACCGCTTATAATTCTATTAAAAAGCGGGCGGCTCCTGTCTTTGAACACGGCTTCTACTTGTTTTGCTGACGCCTCATTAAAATAATTGTCAAAAATATTGTTATCGTAAGTCGGCAAACTGACAAGCGCTTTTATCTCTCCCGTTTTTGAATCCTGGACAACCGCTGCGCCACTTCTCAAACCCTGAGAACGCAAAACCTCATTTAATGCTTCAAAGAGCTTTTCTTGAACCATAAAGTCTATATTTAGTTCAACGGTATTCCCCTGCATTGGTTCCTCAACAATAACTCCGCCATCATCGCTTCTGAAATAAACCGCGCCTCTTTGGCCTCTTAAATATTCTTCGTATTGCTCCTCTACTCCGGCACGCCCTATTCTATCACCTGAAATATAAAAGCCGTCACCGAGGTCTGCCTCGCCTACACCGGAAATATAACCCAGAACCTGGGAAAATATATGGCCATCAGCATACTGCCTGCCATAATTTACAACCGTAAAAATACCGGGAATATTCTTCTGCTCAAGTTTTAAAACAAGTTCTTTATCCAAGTCTTTGACCAAAACAAAAACAGCTTTGTTCTTGCTTCTATTAAAATTATCAAGGAGTTCGTCCTTGTTTATGCCCATAACACCGCTCAGTATTTCTGCATATTCTGCTATTCCTTCCTCGTCTTTGGGCAATCGGGAAGTCAAAGCCACTACATCAAAAATGGGCCTGTTCTTGGCCAAAGCTTCACCATCAGCCGACATAATAACGCCGCGTAGACTCGCGGTATAATATCGGGTGAAAGAATTCCTTTCTGCTAAAGAAGCATAATAATCACCGTTCATTATTTGCAGATTAAATGAACGAACCCCGACCGCAATAGCTAAGAGAAATATGACGGCATAAAAAATCGCAAAAACCCCGCGCCTGACCGGAGCTTCTACTTTTGAATGAAGGCTTGTGGAGTCTATAAGAGTTTCCTCCGGAACCAGCTCTTCTTTATTAGCTTTTGAGATAAAGTACTTTTTCATAGGATTTCCTATTTTTTACAAAGCTTGAAACCACATTAAAAACTATAATAATAATGAATGTCTGGATAAAAACCGGCAGCCAATTATCTAAAATCAGATTGATTAAATTGAATTCAAAATCAAAGCTTCCCCGGGCAAATATATATTCTACAAAAAACCGTAGAGATATATATATGCCGGTAAAAATAATTGCTATTATCGTGGTCGTTATAAACGACCTATCCGAAATACTAATAACTTTTTTTGATGCCTCTATGATTAGAAGTGTGGCGATTACGGGTAAAAAAATAGAACCCAGTGCAAAGCCGGAGAAAATATCCAGAATAGCAGTAAAAATAATGACATTAATAAAAAAAGTCTTGACCTCGTTTCTCATCATATAAACAATAATAAACGCTGTTGAAAAAAATAACGGATAACTAAAGAACAACGGAAAGAACCTTTCAACCAGAAAGATTGCTACGGCCAGAAGCCAAAATCTGAAACTATTGGTTTGGTTAATCATTTTTGATTATAAATAAATTAGGTGTGGAAGGTGCGTGGAATATCATATCCGCCTTCACCTCGCTGAATGAACCGGCATCAGATTTTTTAACTTCTATAACTCTGGCTATGGGCAAACCTTCGGGCAAACCGTCAATACCGCTTGTTAAAACAAGGTCGCCCTCAATAACATCATCGTCGTTTTTTATTAAATCCAAAGATAACTTTCCGCCAAGGATGCCTTTGGCTGATGCTAAAAATGTCTCGCCTCTCCCGCTGTCAGTATCCGGTGCGGAAATAACCCTGACACTAAGTGAAGAACCGGGGTCATCCACCAGTCTGACCAAAGAATAATCTTTAAAAACAGACACAACCGTACCCACAAGAATATTGCCGGCCGAAACAACGGCCACCTTTTCCTGAATGCCGTTAGCCGAACCCCTATTTACAGTTATAAAAGAAGATAGCGCAGTCCTGTCAATAGAAGTTATCTGACCCAAAATAAGGTCGGGCTCTTTATTTCTAATTACCCCCACCTGATCTCTTAAAAAATCATTTTCTCTTTGCAATGATTCCAGCCGGCCCGCCTCAGATAATAATTTCTGATTTTGTTCTGATAATTTTTTATTTTCGTCAGCTATGTCAGACACATTAAATAGCACCCTCAGAAAATTTGAGGATGGCATGATTTTAGCGGCAAAAAATCCCGAGGTCCGTCCCACGATGCTAAGGCCTGTATTTTTTATAATTCCGGACATTACAAAAACGTCCAATACCACAGTGCCGGCCGACAACGCTAAAACTATGAGAATTTTCTTAAAATAAGACACCGGCCAATTTCAAATTATAAAATCTCATTTTTAAATTTTAATTCAATTTTTAAAATTTAAAACTTAAAATTTAAAATTTGTCCGTTAGAGATATGCTTCTTTAGTAGTCCAAACTAAAAGCGGCTTTAAGGTGTCCAGATCTTCAAGCACTAATCCGCACCCTCTGACTACGGCCGTCAACGGATCGTTAGCAACCCTTACCGGCAGTTTGGTTTCATGGCTAATAAGCTCATCCAATCCCCTGAGCAGGCTGCCGCCGCCTACCAACACAATACCCCTATTCAGAAGGTCCGCAATCAATTCTGGAGGGGTCTCCTCTATTGTGTTTTTTATCGCGGTGACAATCATTCTTATTGAGCGATGCATGGCCTTGCGGACTTCTTCCGAAGTTATTTTAAGCTCTTTCGGCAAACCGCTTAAAATATCCCGGCCCCTAACCTGAACGCTAAGCTCCTCATCTAACGGATAGGCCGAACCCACCTGAAGCTTAACGTTTTCGGCTGTAGTCTCGCCTATGAATATATTGTGGCCCTCCCTCAAAAATCTCAAAATATCATCATTTAATTTGTCTCCCGCAATGCGCAAGGAACGCGAAGCGACGATGCCACCCATGGACACGACCACAACGTCGGTAGTGCCTCCCCCTATATCAACAATCACATTAGCTACGGCATCCTGAACCGGCAACCTGGTCCCTATTGCCGCGGCCATAGGCTCTTCAATAAGATAGACCTCTTTGGCGCCGGCGCTATAGGCCGCATCCTCTACTGCCCTTTTCTCAACTTCCGTTACATCAGACGGAATGCCGATAACAACTCTAGGCCTGGGAAATAAAGTAAAAGACTGTTCATGGGCCCGGTCTATAAAATATTTGAGCATTTTTTCAGTAACTTCAAAATCGGAAACCACTCCGGCAACAAGAGGCTTTGTGACAGAAATAAAACCGGGCGTCTTGCCGACCATCCGGCGGGCCTCCTGGCCGATAGCCAATATCTGGCCTGTTTTTTGATTAACGGCCACTATAGACGGTTCATCAATTATTATCCCCCTGCCCCGAACATAAACCAGGGTATTTGCAGTACCCAAATCAATGCCGATATCTTTTGACCAGAAATTTATTTTACTTAATTTTTTAAACATAATCTAGATACTTTCTTATGTTAACAGTTTAATGACTTACCGTATCAAAACAATAACATATAATCAATTCCTAATAATCAGAGTCATACCATCATCTCTCTAAGCAGACAGAATTCACAATTTCTGTCATCACACCTGCCATCCCAGAATTTTAAATTTAAAATTTCATCAGCCATTTTAATTACAGATGCTTCAAGGTCTTTAACTTCCCGGGGAGCAATCTCAAATATTTCTTTTTTATATTTACCCTTAGCATCCGGCTCAACAAAATCAATTTGGCCTGATGACATTTTATATTTTCCCTTATCATAATTATTGAGCAGTAAGTTATAAAAAACCAACTGACGCTTGTAGTCACCGCCAGATGATGCTGTTTTACCTTCTATATCATTCCGCGACTTAGGTTTGCTGGTCTTATAATCAACAACACCTACGCTTCCATCGTTTGAAATTTCCAGCTTATCAATCTGGCCGTTTATAACAACGCCGGGTGATAGCTGAACGCCTTTTATTCTCAACTCATTTAAGACGTTGCCCGTCCACTTGCCGTTGTAATTATCAAAGTAACCTGCCAATGAGGCGTCGCCCTTTTTTAAAGACTCGGCATAGTCTTGCTCGTTTAAAGGTTCTTTATCCAGAGACTCTTTAAAAACCTCCAGTAATTTTTTCTTATCCATCGGCTGGCCGGCTCCATAACTGTCAAAAAAACGCTTTAATGATGCATGAACGGCGGTGCCATACATCTGATGTTTGGTTTTTGCCTTGGGTATCTCAACAAGGTTTGTGTAAAAATAACGCCACGGACATTTTAAATAATTATTCAATGAGGTAACCGAAATTCCCCTCTTAGCAAAAATTGAACTGATAAAATCTTTATCTTTTATGCCCGGCCCTTTTTGAGATTTGGGTAAAAATAAAAATCCGGAAGCATCAAATTTCTTTTCGTATTCATCTGAACTTAAAACTTGGGACAATCCTTCAATCTCGTTTATAAATTGAGACGGGAGCTGCTGACGGCCACCCAAGCCTTCCCGCGAATATGTTAAAATAGCTTTATGTTTAGCTCTGGTTAATGCTACATAGAAAAGATTACGCTCATCCTGATTCTTGTCATTACTCCTGCCGACAGAAGTCCCTTTCATAAAAACACTCTCCGGCAAATGGAGAATCTCAAAAGACCTTTTATTGCCCCAATGGCCGTCATGGGCACTTGCAACATAAACATGGCCGAATTCCCTTCCCTTTGACCTGTGAGCGGTCATAATCCTCACGGAATTAGCGTCGGCGAAACTTATATTACCGCCGATACGTATATTATGTTCCTTCAGAGTATCCAGATTATCAAAAAAATCGTCCAAACTGATATTTTTATTGCGCTCAACAAATTCTTTAACCTTGTCAAAAAGTATTCTGACCTTCTCCAGTCTGATGTAAGACTGCCCGGATAAAACATCCGCCATAAAACCGGAACCCCTCATGACTTCTTCCAATAGCTCTTCCAGGGTATGATTTTTTGAATATGTCTTCCAATGAGAAATATTCTTATAAAATCCGAGCATGCTCCCGGTATCTTCCACTCCCGCCGATATTAAAGATTTTTCCGACCTTATAATATCATAGGGATTTATTCTGTTTGCTCTGGCGGTTTCAGCAATTTTATAAATATCCAAGGGCACTATCTTCAAAAAATCCAGATGCATGGCCTCAATTAACGAACCGGCCTCGCCATAATTTTTAATTGCTTTCAGAAGCATGAGAAACTTTTTAATATCCGCGTCTTTTAAAATATTAATGTCGGCTTCTTCTGTAAACATCAGGCCGAGCCTGGCCATGGCATCGGCCAGCGGCATCATGTCTTTATTGTCTCTGACCAAAACTGCTATTTCTCCCGGCTCCAGCCCCTCGCCTATCTTATTTTTTATATCTTGGGCGATAAAATAATGTTCTTTTTCGGGAGAAGAGAAAGAATAAATTGAAGGTTTTTCGTTGTGGTTTTTTGAATTTGCCCTAAGACTTACGGGCCCTTGGATTATGTTATGCGCTGAATCAAGTATTGCCTGGGTAGACCTATAGTTGTCCTCCAGAGCTATTGTTTTAGCCTGCGGATATAATTTTTTGAAATAACTGAAATTCTCCGAAGACGCTCCCTGAAATCTGTATATGGCCTGCTTCTCATCGCCCACAATAAAAACATTGGGGCTGGAATGAAAATTAGCGATAAGCTCAACGACTTTATTTTGGGCATTATTGGTGTCCTGCTGTTCATCAACCAGAATGTACTGATATTGCTCCTGCAAAATCCTTAGAAGATCTTCATTTTTACTGATAGCTGCGAGGGCTTCCATTATCATATCCTCGTAGTCATAATACTTTTTAACCCTTAAAGCATTTTGGTATCCGGAATATAAAACCGCCAGCTCCTGGTTTTTGGCTATATTATTCTGAAGCTTAACATAGTCGCCTTTCATCTTACCCTTGTGGGCGCCTTTTGTATGATATAGATCGTCTATCAGAGAAAAAGCTTGTTCTTCTTTTTTTATTAACGAAGAAAATTCATCAGGACTCACGCCTTCCCTCTTTAATTTCCTTATGGAAGCCAGAACCGGCATAAGATAGTGAAACCTGCTGCCGAAAGGTTTTAGATATTTGAGGTCTGCATTCAAAATCAGGCCTTCCATTAATTTTGCCTGTTCCACTTCGTTAATATGTTCTGCTCCGGCAACATGCGGAAAATATTCCTGATATTCCTTAATGATATCATTGCAAAAACCATGAAAAGTGCTGATGTTTACTTCGTAAGCCGGCGTACCTATAATCTCCTCCAGACGTTGGCGCATAGCAAAAACTCCCGACTCGGTAAATGTCAACGCTAAAATTGCCGACGGCCCGACATCGGTTTTAATAAGAATATTGGCTATTCGCAAAGTTAATATCTGGGTTTTACCCGTACCCGGTCCGGCCACTATCATTACCGGACCCTCTATCTCATCCACGGCCAACTTTTGTTCTTTATTAAGCTGATTATAATATTGTTTAAATTTAGATAATTCCATCTGCTAAGTTAATTTATTCTTACCACCTACTCTTAAATTACAATGTTTATTCAACTTACGCCAGTTGCATAATATCACCCTTAACATATTTTATAAAAAGAACTTTTAATTTTTGCCGGAGTTAAATTATGCCGAGAAAAGAAGAATACGAAAGATTAGTGGTAAAAGGAGTCGGCAAAAGCCGTGAAAGCAAGGTTATTCTGGGGGCCGTAGATACAGACGACTTTAGGCATCTGTTTTTTGTGCCTATACAGCCCAACGGCGAATACCAGGAAATGGCTATTGGAATAAAGCTAACCGAATTAAAATCACGAATTAATCAGATTGAAAATTTAAATATCGAAATTGTCCTAAATGGCATAACTGAGACAAGGGAGATAAAGGAAAAAATTATAATCAGACCGGCAGAGAATGATAACCTGGAACTAACTTTCACAAAACCCGGCACCCATGAGCGGGATGCAGAAATACTTTTAAAAATACGGCCCAAGCAAAGAAGACCAGGCAAAAAATTTCCCTACCATGAAATAAATATACTGGTTAGAAAAAGAGACCTGGTGGGTGCAATAAAAGTGTTCATAAAAAATCACTGCAAATGAAGGGGAATTAAATAGTTCCCCTTTTTATTTTTTCTCTTATTCCTGCAATATAAGAATTGAAAAAATACAGATTATGCAAAGTAAGCAAATGCATGCCCGTAATCTCATTCGCCTTTATAAGATGGCACAGATATGACCTTCTGTAGCTCCGACAAACATTACAGGAACATTTCGGATCAAGGGGTTTTTGGTCTTTCAGAAATTTTGACTTCCTTAAGTCTAACCTTTTGCCTTTATCATCTAGAAAAGCAATACCTCTCCTGGCATAATGAGTCGGCACGGTACAATCAAACGTATCAATACCGTTTTTTATTACATTTTCAATATCCTCCGGATGCCCAATGCCGAGCATGTGTCTTGGTTTTTTAGGGTCAAGATATTTTGTTGACCATAGAATAATATCTGAAGTTTCTTTTTTATCTTTGCCAAAATCTCCGCCTATGCCAAAACCATCAAACCCTAAAGAATTTGTATATTTTGCGCTTTGCTCCCTCAAATCTTTAAACCTTGAACCTTGCACTATGCCAAAAAGTGCCTGCTTACTCTTTTTTGTTTTAATACAGATTTCCGCCCAACGATTAGTCTTATTTAGAGATTGAGCAATATAAGCCTTTGATGCCAGCGGGGGCGGACATTCATCAAAAGAAAAAATGATATCTGCACCCAAAGACTCCTGTATCCTCACAGATTCTTTAGGACCAATGAAAAGTTTTCTACCATCAATGGGAGATGAAAAATAAACTCCATCATCGGTTATTTTAACATTTTTTGGATTGCTCCCCTCTTTTATAACTTCTTTGCTTTGCCCTACCCGACCTGCATGCGCAGGCATGGCGATCAGATTAGAATTTTTTTTTACTGATTTGCCTATATTTAAGTCGCTTCCGAAACCTAAACTAAAAACCTGAAAACCGCCGGAGTCAGTCATTAAAGGCCTATTCCAATTCATAAATTTATGAATCCCCCCTGCGTTTTTTACTATGTTTTCTCCGGGCCTTAAATGAAGGTGAAAAGTATTGGCAATCAGTAATTGACTACCCACTGATTCCGCCTCTTCGCTCGTTAATGTTTTTATTGATGCCTGCGTTGCTACCGTAACCAAAGCAGGCGTCTCAACAACACCGTGGTCGGTATTTAATAGCCCCAATCTGGCCCGCGACTTTTTAGATTTTTTTATGATATTAAATTCCATATAGAATAAGACGTTGAAATATTAACAAGCACGGCATAAATTTCTGGTCCGATTAAAACAAAACATGCCAATTTCTGATTGATTTAATTGACATATTTTGATAATATACTCTCATAAATGAGTAATCTTGGCAAAAACAACAACACCACAAAAATCAGCCCTAAAAAAAGGGTTTTATTTTTAATCACCCAGTCTGAAACAGGCGGAGCGCAAAGATTTTTGGTTAACTTAGCCAAAAAACTGGATAAAAATAAGTATGAAATTATTTTTTCGGCCGGGCCTGACGGCAACTGGGAGATATTTAACGAACTGGAAAGACACAATATTCCGACCCATAAGCTCCGATATGCCCGCCGCAACGTTAATATCATCAGCGATTTGCTGGTAATTTTTGAATTAAG
Source organism: bacterium (assembly GCA_030698885.1). GTDB lineage: Bacteria > Patescibacteriota > Minisyncoccia > 2-02-FULL-40-12 > IGHO2-01-FULL-4-A > JAUYLN01. The sequence goes on along the minus strand of JAUYLN010000006.1, from coordinate 2,020 downwards.
AAAATTAATAGAATCGCTCCATCCTGATGTTTTTTTTACAAATAGTTCAAAAACCAGCATATGGGGACCTCTGGCTATTAACTGGCCGACAAAAATTAAACCCACACCCAGGCTTATTTACCGCATAGGCGGATGGAGCTTCAATGACCCGCGCTCGGCTTTTGGCAAATGGTTCTGGAAAACCCTGGAAAAATATTTTGCCGGATATAAAGATGTTGTCATAGTTAATAATACTTACGAGCTTGAACAGGCAAAACAGCTGGGCATAAAACCTAAAGAGAATGTTGAGCTGGTATATAACGGGGTAGATGTAAACGGACTTAATTTTCTAAACCGTGAAGAAGCGAGAAAAGAGCTAGGCCTCGCTGACAATATCCTGACCATCGGCACTGTCGCTAATTTTTATCCGGTTAAAGGCCTTGAGTATCTAATTGAGGCAATCAAAATACTGACTATAGACTATGGACTATCGACTATAAAATGCGTAATCATCGGCGAAGGAGAAGGAAGGCCGGCGCTTGAAATAAAAATCAAAGAATACGGTCTTGAAAATAATGTAGTGCTTACGGGAAGACTGCCGGATGCCAGAAAATACATCACCGCCTTTGATATTTTCGTTCTATCCTCGGTCAAAGAAGGTTTCCCGTGGGCGGTTCTTGAAGCCATGTCGGCCAAGCTTCCGGTGGTAGCTACCCGTGTAGGAGCAATACCGGAGATGATAGAAGATAGTAAAAATGGCTTTATAGTAGAACCTCGCGACTCTAATAACCTTGCTCAAGCAATTAAAAAACTCCTGGACAGCGAAAGTCTTCGTCAGGAGTTTGGCATTCAGGCTCATCAAACTGTTTTATCCAAGTTTGATGAAGAAAGAATGGTTAAAAAAATTGAAAAACTATTATAAATTTTATTTGGGTGAAACCCTGTAAATTATTCCTGCTAAATCGTCGGAGATATATAAGGATTCGTCGGGGCCAAATTTGATATCAACCGGCTGACCAAACACTTTATTGTCTAAACTAAGCCCCTCGACTTCGCTCGGGACAAGCCAGCCGGTTATAAAATCATGAGTGTCCCCACTTTGGCCATTTTTATCAACATCTAGTCTGACAATCTTATATCCTCTGCCGGTGCTGTTGCCGATTTGACCATGATAAGCCACAAGCAAATTATTTCGCCATTCCTTGGGCCATTTATCGCTTGTAATGAAAGCAAGGCCCAGGGGTGATGAATGCGCCGGGATCTCTATTGTGGCAGGCTCGGACTGTCCGCAATCTGTCGGAATATCAATTCTATCAACTTTATCCGGCTGAAAAGTACTATCTTTCACCTGATTGCCGTAACAAAATGGCCAGCCATAACGACGGGCGCCATATTGATGCTCGCTGGTCGCAACTTTTATTATATTTATTTCATCCGGTGGCAAGTTAGCGCCCAGGCCATCACGCCCAATTTCAGATGCCCATATTTCCTTTGTTTCAGGATGAAACGTAAAGAATTCGGCACTGCGTAATCCACCCGCAAACTCGGCGGTATAGTTTCCTTCAGGGTCAGATTCCAATATGGCTGCCCGTTTCCAGGTATCCTCAACACAGGCATCGCAGGATGAGCCAATACTTATATAAAGCTTGTCCTTAACTTGAGTATCAATGGTACTAGCTCCTCCCAGAATAGGCACGGGCCTATAATTAGGTCCGAAACTTATGCTCCTGGTAAAGTGTTGCCCATCGGCCGGCAAACTGGCAATATTTTTTCCTGATGCACTTATTACAATTCCCTTTGACGCATCATATTCAAACCGGGACACTTGGTGTGTTTCGGCTATATACAAATAAACTTTTTTTGTTTTCGGGTCAGTATAAAAAGCCAGGCCATGAGGTGACCGCAAATCCTCACGCAATACGGTTTTTGTTTCAGCCAAACCATCTTTATCGGTATCCTCAAGTAAAACTACCCTTCCGGCCTTTGTCTCACTGACAAGCATTCTACCCCTAGAATCAAATGCAATGACTCTGGGGCCGGT
>JAUYLN010000038.1 GCA_030698885.1 bacterium | reverse complement strand
TTTTAAAAATGATAAAAGAAATATCCGAAAATCATTATATTGCCTTGCTGGCTCATCATACGGCCATGGCAAAAAGCAGCAATCCTGATATTAAAAATTTAGGAGAGAAGCTCTGTAATATAGATGGACTTAGCGCGCCCGTTCATTAACCCTGAAAAGGGTTTTTTTGTCCGTACTTTTTACATAAAAAGTGCGGGGTTGAATCTATGTGAATTATAAATCCGGGGATTATAATGAGTTTAAAAAATACGGACTTGGAATCAGGAAACTGGAAAATAAATTTTTAGAATTAGAAAATATATTCAAGTAATTTGGAACTTGTGGAAGATTGGTTCGGATAGTATCATGTCAGCATGCATTACGATTACGATAAATTTTTTGAAGATAAGCTCAAATTTATTGCCGAAAATTCGCATAGCATTTTAGACGTGGGCGGAGGGCATCCGTTTCAGAAAATAATGGGACGGAATAAAAATATTTTAGACGGCAAGGATTACAAAACTTTGGATATTGATGAAGCAAGTAAGCCGGATATTGTAGGTGATGCTCACGATATGCCGATAGAAGACAATTCTCTGGATGCCGTGCTTCATGTTTATGTGTTTGAACATTTGCATTCTCCGCATTTGGCCGCCAAAGAAATTCACAGAGTTTTAAAGCCGGGCGGTTATATGCTCGGTATCGTGCCGTTTATTCATCCGTATCATGCCCGTAAGAACGGCTATCGCGATTATCTGCGTTTTTCAAAAGATGGGCTTGAGGTTTTGTTTAAAGACTTTAAAGAGATAGAGCTGTTTAAGATTGGCCGTTATTTCAGGGCCGCAATAGGATTTTTGCCTTTTCTTTGGAGGTTTAGAAAATCTCTTGAAGCAATCGCGTATGTTTTAGACAGATTATTCATAAAAGATAGCCGGAACACTACGGCCGGCTACATAATATTCGGAAAGAAATGAAAATAGCAGTTGTTGGAGGGGGAATTTTTGGAATTACTGTTTCGATAAGATTGGCCAAGAAGGGCCATAGTATTGATCTGTTTGAAAAAAATAATGATATTATGACGGCCGCATCCGGAATAAACCAATTCCGTCTTCATCGCGGTTATCATTATCCGAGAAGCAAAGATACGGGACAGGAATCTTTAAGGGCCCTGCCCTTATTTTTAAAAGAATATCCGGGGGTTGTTGTTCCCGGCATTAAACATCATTATGTTGTGGCCAAAGAGGGGAGTTTAACCACGGCCAAACAGCACGAGGAATTTTGCCGTGCTTTAAATATTGAGTCCAAGCCGGTGAAGTCTAAATTTATTAATCACAAAAACGCAGAGGGGTGTTTTGTCGTAAGAGAGCAGTTATTTGATGTGGGCGCTCTTAAAAAAATATGTTATAGCAAAATAAAAAAGCACAAGATAAATCTTTTATTGAACTCCGAATTTAAAAATAATGATTTCAAAAAATATGACAAAGTCATACTCTGCACTTATGCCGATACGAATAAGTTATTAAAAAAATGGCCGGACAAGCAAAAACATTATCAATTTAAAGTTGCTGAAAAACCCGTTGTTTCTTTGCCGAAAGAAATGTTTAAAAAAAGCGTAGTTGTAGTGGACGGCCCGTTTATGTGCGTTGATCATTTCGGAGCCTCAGATAATTTTGTACTTGGTAATGTGAGGCACTCAATCCATGCGTCTAATGTCGGCCTATATCCAAAAGTCAGCCCTAAGTTAAAATCCCTGCTTAACAGGGGGGTGGTTAAAAATCCATCAGTTACTAATTTTAAAAAATTTGTAGAGTCAGGCGTACAATTTGTCCCGGCCCTGGCCAAAGCCAAACACATTGGTTCTATGTTTACCATAAGGACAGTACTGGCTAATAATGAAAAAACAGACTCCCGCCCGACTTTGGTCAATAAAATAAATGATAAAGTCGTCTCTGTTTTTTCCGGCAAGATCACTAATTGCGTTTTAGCCGCAGAGGAGGTTGAGAAAATGATAAGGGAGTAGTTATCGGGTAGTATTTATTTTTGTTAAAATTTTTACTACTTCCAGTCCAAATTCGCCGTCTGTGAGCGGCTTTTTTCTTTGTTTAAGACATCGGATAAATTCGGAAGCCTCAATTTCAAGGGGAGTTTTTTTAGACCCGTAGGCTGGTTTATATGAGTTTGTTTTTTTATTCAGCTTGAATAACGAGTCATTTTCCCAAAGATATACATTTTTATCCGAAGCGAAAGTTACGGATTTATTTTTAAAGTTAGAAACCCTATTTATGTAGATAGTGGAAGAGGTGTTGTTTTTAAAACTAAGCTTTAGATTGATAATATCTGAATCAGTTATCGCGCCTTTATTTTCAAGTATTTTAATACTTGTTGGTTTTCCGAATAATTCCAGCGCTGTTGCAATATCATGTGATGCTAAATTAAAAAGTATTTCTTCATTGAATGTGCCAAGTTTATTCCAAGTAAAATCAGCATGTTCAAACGGCTCAACGGCGTTGAGCCGTTTAAGTTTAGCCAGAATGGGATGGTAGGAAAATATATGCCCCACAAACAAAACTCGTTTTTTATTTTTAGCTATTTTAACGAGTTCCTGCGCCTGTCCGATATTATCAGTAATTGTTTTTTCAACGAATACATCTTTTCCGGCAAGAAGAGCTTTCCGCGTTAATTTGTAGTGAGTTTTAATAGGCGTGGCTATTATTACCGCCTCTGTCGTCTTGTCTTTTAATATGTTATCGTAATTTTTAGTTGGTATATTTGGAAAAGTTTTTTTAAGCCAAGCTTTATTGTCAGGATTTTCGTTATGACAAAACGCCGTAATTTCGGCAACCTTGTTAAATTCACGTGCCAGATTTTTACCCCAACGCCCGATACCTATAATAGCGACTCTAGGTTTCATATTAGCTTTAAGCCTATAATAATTTTTTGAATAATTAAAGACGCATTGGCTAATCCTGAAGGGCGTGTTGGCCACGAATTTTAGTGGCCCATGCCAGATATTTTTAATGAAAAAAATCGTTCTAGCAACAGGCATATTCTATCCGGATGTCGGCGGGCCCGCAATACACGTTAGAAAAATTGCCGAAGCCTTAACCGAGAATGGCTGGCAAGTCGTCGTGGTAGCCTATGGCGATGGTGACGGCGGTGTTAAGTTCCCATTTCGGGTTATTAGGATTTCTAGAAAAATGCCTTTGCCCGTGAGGATGTTGAAATATTATTTCGCCGTGTTCCGGCATTCTTTTGGTGCAAAAATTATCTATTATTTTAATTTAACCAGCGCTGGCATACCGGCTTTTTTGACCGCTAAAATTTTAGGCAAAAAGCTTATTTCAAGATTTGGCGGCGATCCGATATGGGAGAGGGTGGTGGAAAATAATAAAAGATTCTTATCTATAATTGAATATTATGAAGGCAAATATTATTTGAAAGATAATCCGAGCTTATTTAAGTGGATAAAGTTTGTACTCAACCGTACGGATATAATAGTTATGTATTCTGATTTTTGGCAGAATTTTTATAATAAATATTACGGTATAAAAACTGATAATATGAGGTTGATATATAATCCGGTTTTTAAAAAAGAGCAGACTGACGGTAGCGAAGAAAATACTTTTACTTTTTTATTTGCCGGCAGGTTTGTTTCCTATAAAAATCTGGAATTAGTACTCAAAGTTTTTGATAAGATAAGCAAGGATAAAGATATGGCAAGACTCGTTTTAATAGGAAAGGGGCCGGACGAAGAAAAACTTAAAAACTTAGCCGGAGGGCTGGACTCTCGTGATAAGATAGTATTCAAGGGCTCAATGCCCCAAGAAGAACTTTTTGAACATATTAAAAATTCATCAGTATGTGTCGGACCGGCCCTAACTGAATTTAATCCTAATTTTATTTTAGAATGTTTGTCATTTGGCAAGCCGGCAATATTGAGCCGTGAAAATGGCCTCACGATAAAATTACCGGAGCATTGGCTTTTTGAAGCCAAAAGCGAGGCAGAGCTGGAAAAAACTATGAGAAATTTTCTGGATAAAGATTTTTATAATAATGCCAAGCGAGAATTAGATGCCATTATGATTGAACAAACCTGGGAGAAAGTCGTCGCTAGCCACCTAAGGATACTTAGTTCACTTTAACCCATTAACACTTTAGCATGAATGTAAATAACTATTTCGATAAGTTAAAAAATAAAATGGATGAGTATGTTCATTTCGTCTATGCATTAACTCGTAAATTTCCAAAAGAAGAATTATATGGCGCAACCTCACAATTAAGAAGGGCGGCACTTTCCGTTATACTAAATTTTGTAGAAGGATTTGCCAGAAAAAGAAAACTTGTAAAATTGAATTTCTGGGAGACTTCCTACGGTTCACTAAAAGAATCTGAATATTTATTACTTTTTTGTTCAGTAGAAAAATATTTAGAAGAAAAAGATTCTAAGAAAGCTATCCAGATGGCTGACGAGATAGGGGCTATGTTGTGGAAAGCAATTGAACAGTTAGAAAACTGATTTAGTTTGTTAAGGTGTTAATATGATTAAATGATTTTATGGGATTACTAATAATTACAAAAACAGTTGACGAAGATGACCAGTTGCTCGGTTTTTTTATTGGTTGGTTGCGTGAGTTTGCTAAAAAATACGATAGAATAAACGTTTTATGTCTTGAAAAAGGCAATTTTAATTTACCTGAGAATGTAGGGGTTATAAGTCTTGGCAAGGACAGGGGATTGCCAAAGATAATGTGGCTAAATAATTTATATCGAGAAGCGTGGAAGCTTAGGCATGAATATAATTCAGTTTTTGTGCATATGAATGCAATATATGTAGTCGTTGCGTCTTGGCTTTGGAAATTAATGGGTAAAAAAGTTTTTCTTTGGTATGCACATAAAACTATAACCTGGCAGCATCGTGTGGCTGAAAAATTTGCCGATGGTATTTTTGCCTCAACTCCGCAAGGATTTCGTTTGAAAACTCCCAAGCTTCACATTGTCGGGCAGGGGATAGATACTAGCTTATTCAAACCAACTACCAACTACCAACTACTAACTACCAACTTAAAGATTCTTAGCGTAGGGCGCATCGCTCCCATAAAAAATTATGAAGCGCTTATTGATTCAGCTGAAATATTGCATAAAAAGGGGATAGATTTCGCGATAACCATTGTGGGGGCACCGGTTTTTCACGAAGATATTGAATATGAGAAAAAATTAAAAGAATTGGTAAGGGGCAAAAGGCTTGAAGGTAAAATAAAATTTACTGGCAAAATATCCAACAAAGATTTGCCGGGCTATTATCAGTCTCACAATATTTATATTAATTTAAGTCGAACCGGTAGCTTGGATAAAACAATATTGGAGGCCATGGCATCGGGCTGTACGGTTCTGAGCTCAAACGATTCGGCCCGCGAGTTTTTACCGTCGGAACTCATTATTTTTGATAATGATGGTAATCAGCTTGCAGATAAAATTTTAGAAGTTAGGGGCGGGAATTATAGTGAAAAACTTAGGCAGTATGTTATTGATAACCACTCTGTGGGACAGCTTATAGAAAAAATAACCAAAATTATAAATAGCCGAAATCCAAATAAATAAAAATGTAGAGAGGAAGAGAGAAAAGGGGGGCTGATTTATAGCAACTAACCACAACATTACATCCTTAAAAACTTGAGTTTTTAAGGATGTAATAGTAGATTATACACAATGACAAAAATTAAAACAGCAAAACAAATGGAAAGGCACCTAAAAGGGATAGCTAATCATTATAGAATTGAAATCCTGCTTCTTATTGCTGATAACCCTAAAATAACCCTAGAAGATATAATTAAAATATTAGGAGCAAATAAAAAAACAATCGGTGAGCATGCGCGTAGGCTTTTTGTTGCGGGGCTAGTTAACAAAAAATACCGTGATCATTTTGTTGAGCATACTCTTTCGCCATACGGTAAAAAATTCGTAAAATTTTTAAAATCATTCCAGTCAATTTAATAAACATCCTTAAAAACTCCAGTTTTTAAGGATGTTATTGTGTATGAATGTGCTGATTGTTGGTTATCCTTATATAAAGGAAGATTATATAAGAACGTTTGAGGGCTATCCTAAGCCGGAGGATTTGGGTTTTTTGTTGCCAAGGTCTTGGAAGGCTAAGGGCGGAAAAATAGTTTATAAACCGTCAAAAAATACAAGCCTCAATATTTTAAAAACACAAACCTATTTTTATCATTCCGGGTATCCTTTGGTGGGGGGCAGTTTAAAAGGCTGGATGCCGGCCCTACCGTTTTATTTGTGGAGCTTGAAGCGTAAAGGTTTGAAATTAGTTTTTAGCGCAAGCGAACCAATTTTGTTGTCTACTCTCTGGAACGGATTTTGGGTAAAATTTTTCAGTTTAAAACATGTTCTATTCAGCTGGGAAAACATTCCTTTTGAAGAAAAATTAAAAGGCCCCAGGGGCTTACTGCAAAAGCATATCCTAAGGCAGAATATAAGATGGGCAGATGGTATAATTTGCGGGAATAAAAAATGCCATGATATATTTCGCAACCTAACCGATAAGCCCATTGCCGGTATTCCTATAAGCGGAATAGACGAAAGTTTATTTAAACCAGGTAGCAATGATGAATTTCGTGCAAAATATAATCTTAAAGATAAAGTCGTTTTTACATTTGCCGGAGCTATAGGCTACAGAAAGGGGATACATGTAGCACTTTGGGCGTTTAAAAAGGTTTTGCAGAGATACCCCAGTAGTCGGTTTGTGATAGCCGGCTCCGGGGAATATGAGGACGAAATAAATAGATTGATAAAATTTGAGAAAGTAAACTCATCCTTAAAAACTGGAGTTTTTAAGGATGAGTTTACGAATGATGAGTTAGGAAATTATGTAATCAGAATTCCGTGGATTAAGCATGATAAGTTGCCGGAACTATTTAATGCTTCAGATGTTTTTTTGTATCCTAGCTTGAGGCAGGGAGGGTGGGAGGAGCAATTTGGCTATTCTATGGCCGAGGCTTCGCTTTGTGAGCTACCTGTTGTTGCAACACATTCCGGTTCTATTGATGAGGTTGTTGTTGACGGTAAAACCGGTATATTGGTTGAGGAAAATAATGTTGAGCGATTGGCGGAAGCAATGATTAAGCTGGCCCAGGACGAGGAGTTGAGAAAGAGTTATGGCAAGGCAGGACGAAATTATATAATTAATCATTTTTCGAACAAAAAAATAGCACATGAATTTTATAATTTTTTCAAAACATTATTTTAGCTCAGCGTATTATTTATTAAATCTAAACGATTTTAAAACTCATCCTTAAAAACTGGAGTTTTTAAGGATGAGTGTGGTGTGTGTAGGTAGTGTGTGTAGTTGGTGGGGGGGATGGTGGGGGCGGGGTGGGTGTTTAAGGGGTTTAAATTTAGCTACTCTAAAAATCCGGATGTTATTTGGATTATTCTATTTATAAATTATGGCTAGAAAAAAAGAAATAATAATATTTGCAGTTATTTTGTCTCTATTTTTATTGACCAGATTGCCTGGCATTCATTTTTCTTATTTTCAGGATGAACGAAAGTATATTGGTATAGGCCAGCGAACGCTAGAGGGCATTGTTAATACGGCCCACCCACCTCTGACTGAAATTATAATGGCGGGCACTTCAAAGATATTCGGTTCTGATAATTTCAGGGCTATGCCACTGATTTTCAGTACTGCCGGTTTGTTTCTTCTGTATTTTTTTGTTCGCCGTAATTTTGGAGTCAAAACTGCATTATGGAGTTCTTTTTTATTCACCGTTTCTTTCTACAGTGTTTTAGCATCTCTTACGGTTGATGTAGATGGGGGCGTGATGCCTTTTTTCTTTTTGTTAACTCTAATATCTTATTTTGAATGGCGAAGAGCAGAAAATAAGCGCAGTAAAATTTATTGGGGGACTGCCGTGGCCGTTGCCATATTGCTGGGTTTTCTAGTCAAGCTAAGCTTTATTATTGTAGCCGGTGCTTTAATCATTGAGTTTTTATGGTCTAAAAAGAATTTATTATCCAAAAAGTTTTTATTAAAGTGGGGAGTCCTATCTCTTGGTTTTTTGGGGTTTCTTGGAGCTGTCCTTGTCGGCATAAATCATTTCTCTAGTTTCTTTGACCTCTCAAGAACTATAAGTCATGCGACAGACTATTTTCACATTGAGGGCAGGAGCTATTTGCAGATTTTAATCCAGGTTTCAAAAGCGATTTTTTATGCTTCACCTTTATTGATTGCTACCTCACTTTTCATCAGCAGGAAAAGATTTAAAGATTTAAGAATATTTTATATATTTCTAGTTTTATCTTTTATCTTTTATATAATTCTATTTGATTTTTCGCGTGCAGCTCTGGATAAATATTTAGCGCTTATTATTGTGCCGCTTTCTATTATCGCCGGTGTAGCAGTCGCAGATATTTTATATCCGAATAGCTTGAGCGAGGCTCTATCCGAAAAGGCACATCCGAATATAAAACAATTTTTACGCCAAAACACTAAATTAATATTTTGGGCGTCATATACAGTTGCGGGATTAATATTTTTGCAATTCTTGCCCCATGTTGCTCCGCCCCAGTATCCAAAAGAGGAGTGGCTTGGCAGGATATTGAGTCTAAAATGGAATTTCTTATTTCCATTTACAGGTGGTTCCGGTCCTCTGGGGTTCTATATCTCGTGGCTTTTTATCGGAATAGCTTGGGTTTTGGCATTGCTGTTTGCAGTTTTATATTTTTGGAAGAAAAAATTGGGCAAAAATCTTATTGTATTAGTACTGGCCGTCGGCCTGGCTTATAATTTTATATTTATTGAAGAATTTTTAGTCGGTAATTTTAACGGTAATCCCTATATGTTATTAAAAGATTCGGTTGAGTTTATAAAAAACGATAACAATATAAAAAGCGTCATTACTTACAGAGATATTGCGGGAAAGGAATTATCTGATATTGGTAAATTTGAATACCGTATTTATGCCATACCTAAATTTGAAGATGTACATGTTAATACGCTCAATAATTTTAAGGGGCATTATCTGGTCATTAACATACCCAAAATAGAAGAAAACAGCCTATATACCCGTTATTTTGACACCTGCGAAATCATCTACGAAAAATGGTCCGGTAAAATACCAGCCAGGGTTTATGATTGTAGGGAGGCAGAGGATGCAATTCCATAGGTTACTCTATTTGACACCAAATGACACTTTTTGATACTATTAGGTTATGCGAGAAAAGGTCATAAATTATAATGAAATATACACAACTTCCGAAGCGAGGAAGCTACTTAAAATAAGCGAAAGCACTATAAAACGCTTACTAAAAAGAGGTATAATCAGGGCAAATAAGGTCGGCGGGCAGTATAGGATTTTAGGTAAAGAATTATTAAGACTGGTATCACCTGAAGTAGAAAGAGGGGTCATCAGATCATATCAAAAACTAAAAAGAAAAATTAAAAAATCAGTTAAAAATTGGTAGCTATGATATTAGATAGTCACAAATTGAGATTTGCTTTTAAGATGATACGCAAGGCGTTTAGAGAATACAGGCGTCAGCTTTTTATCATGTTAATATTGGGTTTTTTGGCCGGGTTATTTGGTGGCCTGGGTATCAGCGCAATTATACCGATATTTACTATTCTTACGGGTGAAAGTGCCCAAGAGGCCGATATTATTTCTGAACTAATAGAAAAAATATTTGCCTTTTTGCATTTGCCGTTCAATTTACCGTTCCTAGTCTTTTTTATTGCATTTCTTTTTCTCCTTAAGGCCCTAGTTCAGTTTTCTGCCAGGTACTTTAACACTAAGATTGCTGCCGAGTACGAAGAAGCAATTCGTAACAAGCTTTTTAATGTGACTATGCGCTCCAGGTGGCAATATTTGTTAAACCAAAAATCCGGTTTTTTGGAGAGGATAATAATGAACGATTCTTATAGAAGTTCGGATATAATTTTTCGGGTAGCCAACCTAATCTTACTCGGAACTAGTTTAGCGATGTATGCCGTTGTGGCCTTAGGCATTTCTGCTGTAATTACGTTAATGACAGTTGGATTTGGAGTGATTTTGTTTCTTATTTTCAAGCCATTGTTTTATAAAACAAGAAAAGTATCCGAAGAGCTCGCATCTACCGAAAAGGTTGTTGCTCACTATGTCAGTGAAAGTATTATCGGAGCAAAGATAATGAAAACTCTATCGGTTGAGGAAAAGCTAATAGAAAGGAACAAAAGTTATTTTGAGAAGCTAAGAGAGTCCAGAAAGAAAACTGCATTATATACTTATTCCGTAAGTAGTTCATATGAGCCCATAGGCTTTATATTTATTGCCATACTTTTTATTTTTTACAATCAAAGGCCGGATTTTAATATAATTTCATTTGCCGCAGTAATATATCTGGTTCAAAAAATGTTCGCATATGCCCAGGCGATACAGGGCAACGCATACCAAGTCATGGAAGCTGTGCCGTATCTTAAGGTAATAAATGATTATAATTCTCTGTCCCGAGAGAATAAAGAGCAAAGTGATGGCGAGGCCAGTTTTAACTTTAAAAACGTTTTAGAATTTAAGGATGTTGAATTTTCTTATGATGACGAGAGGGGGATATTAAAGGATGTTAATTTTTCTATTAAAAAAGGAGAGATGGTGGGACTCGTCGGGCCTTCTGGTTCCGGAAAGACAACTATTGCCGATCTTTTGTTAAGACTTTTTTACCCGGGTGATGGACGTATTCTTATGGATGGGGTTGATATTTCGGAAATAAATATTAAAGACTGGAGGAGCAATGTTGGTTATGCCTCCCAAGATATGTTTCTGCTTAACGATACAATAGCAGGCAACATAAGGTTCTTTGATGGTTCCATATTAGAAAGCGATATAATAAGTGCGGCTAAAGATTCTAATATTTATGACCTTATTAAAAAATTACCGGCGGGATTTGATACTCCGGTAGGGGAAAGAGGAGTTAAGCTATCAATGGGACAGCGTCAAAGAGTGGTTTTAGCGAGGGCTTTAGCAAGGAAGCCCCAGATTTTAATTCTTGACGAAGCAACAAGCTCCCTAGATGCAAAATCCGAAGGATTGATACAGCAGGCCATAGAAAATTTAAAGGGTAAAATTACGGTTATAGCGATAGCTCATAGATTATCTACGGTTATGAAATCAGATAAATTAATAGTTTTAGATGAAGGAAAGATTTTAGAGCAGGGTTCACCAGGGGAACTTCTCAAAAATAAGGACTCGCATTTTTATAAAATGTATAACATAAGAGGCAAATAAATCTCGGCGGGGCATTTATTAAAGGAGATTTGATGTTAGTAAACAAGCCGCCATAGTGCGTTTTTTTGATTTATTTTATATGGATATGGTATATTCAGTGATTGTTTAAAGCCATGAAGAAATTTCATATTTTTAATCCAATCTCATTCGGCACCTTAATACTGGTTGTAATTTTGGCCTATGGTTTTTTGCTTCCCGTAGATTTAAAAAATACTATCAAGCACACTGCAATCGGAAAATTGTTTACCCCAAGCAAGAATTCCATAAAGAAGGTTTTTAATATTGTTCATCTGCCATATTGGTTAGGTAAAACCGACTTACCCGTATTATATATAAATATATCCAGAGAAAATGAAGGAGAATTAATTGATGCAATACCGTTTGATCAGGAAACTTTTTCTTATAAAAAAATGCTCGGAGAAGATAAAACATATGTAAATGCCGATTTTGCGAGTCCCGCGGATGGCTATGAAGAGAGGGTTAAAATAAGGTTTAAGGGAAGCTCTCCGAATCATTGGAATGCCGGCAAGAAATCATACAGGATTAAATTTAAAGATAATTTATTTCAGGGTATGTCCGGTCTGGATTTAATTATTCCGGAAGACAGGTATTATTTTACGGAAGTGCTTAGTTCTTATCGGGCTAAGAAGCTTGGCCTGCTAACACGGGAATTTAAGTTTGTCAGAGGGGTAATAAACGGTGTTGATAGGGGCGTGTATTTGGCAGTAGAGCCCTGGTCTAAAGAATTTCTTGCCAGAAACCTTATGATAGATACCAACAATATACTTTCCAAAAAAGATATAGAGGAAGAGGACGTATCTTTTTTCAAAAAAGAAATGATTCCTAACTGGAAAAGTTATATCAACGAAGATGTGGCGCATTTTGATGAATTGGCGACATTGCTTACGCTCTTGGAGGATGCGGATGATAAAGAATTTAAGTTAAAGATAGGTTCCCTTGTAGATCTTGAAAAGTTTTACCGTTGGCAGCTTGTGCTTGCCCTTGCTGGCTCCAGCCATGTTGGAGATAGCTCTAATTTTGTTTTGATGTTCAACCAAATAACGGGTAAGTTTGAATTCCTGCCGTTTGATATTAACATCGGCCCGGCTTATTCATATGATTTTACCCTAACCTTAGCAAAAAGAATTTTGTCCGACGAGCAAATTCTTAAAGAGTATAAGAAAGTTGTTAGCGACTATGTCTCTGATGATGATAATTTGAAAGATGATCTGGCTTTTTATGACGGTCTTTATCAAAAATATTTCAAAGAATTCTATAAAGATCAATTAAAACTTGATCCGGATTATGTTTTTGATAGAAAGGTGAAGCAGCATAGAACATGGTTAGTTGATAATTTTCACATGCTCAAAGATTTAACTGCTGGTCTTTCACCTTCCGATTTTACACCAAAGGAGACTGGCTATAGTAAAAACGCCGTTGTTTTTGATGGCAGTTTTAAATATTTCAACGATATATTTGTAAGTATAGATGTATTTATAATAAAAAATTCCCAGTTTTTAAAAAAAGACTGGAAAACCATTGTTTTACCTTCGGGGACTCACGTATTTAATCAAAGTGTCATTATTCCAAAAGGGTTGAGGCTGGTGATAGAGCCGGGAGCGACCATACTTCTTGGACCTAAGATATCAATCATATCCTACAGCCCCGTTTCTGCCGTTGCTAATGCTTCTTCGCCCATAACCATAGCAGGGTATTCAAGTCAGCCCTGGGGGAGTTTTGGGGTGATAAATACCGGCGAAGAAAAGAATTATTTTGTTTTCGTTCATGTTAGTGGAGGATCGGCTTGGGGCGGTTCAACTACCGAGCTATTGAATGGAGTTCCTTTTATATCTCAATTTTCTTTACGCAACACAAATTCAGAAGTATATAATTCTATTTTTGAGAACGGTCATACTGATGACGCCTTCCATGCTATTTGGGGTTCCGTTGTAATCCGATATAGCATATTCAGAGATACCCATTCCGATGCCCTTGATTTGGACATGGTGAGGGACTCAATAGTTTCGGGGAACAGGTTTTACAATTACAATCCGGACAGTAGCGGTAATGATGGAGATGGGCTTGATATTTCTGGTACAGACAACCTTGAAATTTTTAATAATCAAATAAGCAATTTCGGGGATAAGTGTATCAGTATCGGCGAGAAGGCAGAGGCGGTAATTAAGAATAATATTTTGGCAGGGTGTAATTACGGGTTAGCCGTAAAGGATGACTCTCGGGCAGTAATTGATAATAATATAATAGTTGGCAATAAAACTGCCGGAGTGGCTTTATATAGAAAAAAACAAGAATTTATCAAAGGAGGCAGTGCCGAGATTATAAATTCAATTTTATGGGGCAACGCTAGAGAGATAACCATAGACGAAACTTCTGAATATTCTACTAAATCGGGAGAATGGAAACAGATTGAGGAGCAGGGGATATCCAGTTTATCTGTGAAAGACAGCACCATCGAGGGAGGGTTTCGTGGTGAGAATATAAAAACTGACAGACCTGATTTTTATCGCATTTTACCTGCCAGCATCGCGAGGTACCTCAAATTATAATTTTATATGACTAACAAACCTTATCGTTTTGAATTTAAATATTGGGCAAGCCGGCAGGATGCATTATCTATTGAACGCGAACTTGGTCATTTTGGCATGGGGCCAGATACGCATAGCGCCTCTACGGGGGGTATTTCTTGGGTCACGAGTCTTTATTTTGATTCCTATGAGTTTAAAGATTATCAGGAAAAATCTGCGGGTCTGATAAGGAGAAAGAAACTAAGGGCAAGAATCTACGAGCCGTATTTGGATAAATCAAAAACTGTGTGGCTTGAGATTAAGAAAAAAAATGATGTAAGGGTTTCAAAGATAAGGTTGAAATTAAACAGAGATGAGTGGGAAAGTTTTATGAGTCGGGGAGTTACCGCGCTTTTGGCCCTAGAACGCGCAGGATTAGAAAATGATGCCAAAAATGAAATCGCATGGAATCTCATAAATTATTCCGCCAAGCCTAAGGTCGTTGTTCAATATAAACGTAAGTCGTTTGTTGTACCGTCAAGCAATTTAAGGATAACTTTTGATACGGAGTTAAAGGCTTGTAAAAAATCAGACTTGCTGTATAGTGGCTTCATGGTTGATGCGGATTTGGATGACAATATTATTATAGAAATAAAATCAAATTCCGCTTTGCCTTTCTGGTTGGGAGAAATTATAAAAAAGTATAATTTAAAGAAAGAAGCTATATCCAAATATGCCCGTGGAGTTGAGGCAATTTTTCGCTATAATTCTTTACCTCGCTAGACATTTAGTCCGAATATTATTGATTTAAAAATATGTTTGATTTTATAAATCTACCAAAAAATTCTTTACTTGAGATAAGCGCCGCAGTGATTATTGTGAATATGCTGTTTACTTTTATTATCGCGCTTGTGGTTGCGTGGACTTATCAAAAAACTCATCGCGGAGTTTCCTATTCCAAATCTTTTCCGGTCGCAATGATTATGATGTCAGTGCTTGCGTCTGTTTCTATGATGATTTTGGGCAATAATGTGGTTCGCGCCCTAGGCGTTTTGGGTATATTTTCTTTAATACGGTTCAGAACAATATTAAAAGATCCGAAAGATATGGCATATTTGTTTTTTGCTTTGGCAATGGGCATGGCAGTTGGAACGAATAACTATGTTATTGCTGCCATAGGCACGCCAGTTATTTCCCTAATGCTTATTTTCCTTGAAAAATATGAGTTCTGGTCAACTGCAAAGAATGGCTTCGTTCTAGTTTTGGTGACAGACAAAAGCTACAATTTTAAGATTGGGGAGGGAATTATAAGCAAGCAGACTGCTTCGTATAAGTTTTTACAGGCTAAAACCCAACCGGAAGGTGAGCAAGAATATTATTTTTCATTACTTTTCAAAGAGGGTACTGATTTAGGCGAATTTGTTCAGCAAATGAGGACCTCACAAGGTATGAAGGCGGTAGAATTGATATCCGGCAAAGATGCTGCGGAATATTAAATCATTATTTTATAAACTATCTTTAACAAACAGGAGTGGACCATGGCTGGGGCAAAAAACAAAAAGCCAAAATTTGGCCTATTTATTACTGCAAGAACCGGTTCTTCCAGGCTGCCAAATAAAATGCTGTTACCTATAGCCGGGAAGTTAGTTATTGAGCATGATATTGACAGAGCGTGTCTTGCGAAAAAAATTGACCAGGTAGTTATTTGCACCTCTGATCAGCCGGAAGATGCCGACCTGGCAAATATTGCCAGGTCGGCAGGCGCGAATGTTTATCGCGGTTCGCTTAAAGATAAGCTTGCGCGTTGGCTGGGAGCGGCTGATAAGTTTAGCTTAGATTATTTTGTGACATTTGATGGCGATGATTTATTTTGCGATCCGGAGCTTATTGATTTAGCAGTAGACCAGATGCTTGAAGAAAGCTTGGATTTTCTGAAAACTGACCCGAGGATGAGGTATGGAGAATTTACCCATTGCATCGCGGTTTCTGCTCTGCGCAAAGTCTGTGAAATTAAGGATACCGATGATACCGAAATGATGTGGGTTTATTTCACTGATACAGGATTGTTTAAGACAGGAGTTCTCAAGGTGGAAGACCCGATATTTTTTAACGGTAAGGTCAGGATGACGCTTGACTATAGAGAGGATTATGAGTTTTTCAAGAGGGTCTTTAGTGAGCTTGGCGTTACAACCAACAACGTGCCCCTAAGAACTATTCTGGAATTAATAAAAGCCAAACCGGAAATTGCTGAGATTAACTGGTTTCGACAAGAAGAATTTCTGGATAATCAGAAAAACAAAACAAAGCTTATTTTAAAAAAAGAATATTCAAAAACACCCAAAATAGATTCTGTGTAAAATAAAGCCCCGCCATAAGCGGGGAGTTTTTTACCAAGCGGTTTCATCGCCACTGTTTGCGGAGTTGGTTTGTACGGTGTTTTAAAGTTGTAAATTATCTTGACAATAGGGTAGAATTTGATAAATCAGAAACAGGCGAAGAAGGGGCAGGAGGGCAAGCCAAATGAAAGATGCGAGTACTTTAAAAACTAGTAATAGCTGGAGATTTACCGGCAACGAACTCAAATATGTCAAAGAAGTTTTAGATTCAGGCTTTGGAAGCTCAACTAGCGGTAATATGAATCAGCGTCTGGAAAGGGCTTTTGCGGAGAGATTCGGCGTTAAATATGCCGTAACTTCTAATTCTGGTACTTCAACGCTTCATCAGGCCCTAGTTGCTTTTGGCGTTGGTCCTGGAGATGAGGTTATTCTTCCTGCCCTAACTGTAGTAATGTGCGGTTATGCGGTGCTTCATGTCGGCGCAAAGCCAATTTTTGCCGATGTAGATTCCAAGACTTTCCTGATGGATCCTTCTGATGTGGAAAAGAAAATAACCATAAAAACAAAAGCGATAATGCCTGTGCACATGTTTGGCCAAGTTTGTAATATGGAGGCTATTTTAAAAATTGCGAAAAACCACAACCTATACGTGATAGAAGATTGTGCCCAGTGCTATCTCGGAACTGATAGTAGAGGCAGGATTGGCGGTACGATAGGGGATATAGGAAGTTTTAGCTTTGAGAATTCAAAACATCTTTCAACGGGTGATGGCGGTATCCTGATTACCAATAATGAGGTTTTTGCCGAAAGAATGCGAAAATTCGGTGGCCTCGGATTCAAGAATATTAAGGCAGAAAATGGCCAAGTAAGAAAAAATAAGGACGTTTTCCAGGATCCGTTATATTTGCGGCATGATGCATTCGGCTGGAATTACAGGTTGCCTGAAGTTGCCGCTGCCGTTGGCTTGGCTCAAGTGGAAAGAATAGATTACCTGGTATCTAAAAGACAGCAGATAGCCTACAAGTACCTGGAAGCTATTGAACGCACCGGCTGTGATTGGCTGGTGCCACAAGGAGTTCCCTTGGGTGCGGTTAATTCTTATTATACCTTTGCTGTACGATATGAAGGAGAAGAGAGGCTAGGTATCAGCTGGTATGAGTTTAGGAGAAAATTTATGGAATTGGGCGGTGATGGCATATATGCTGCTCTGGCCTTGATTTATAATGAGCCTGTAATGCAAATGATCAGCGGGTCCGGCAGGTTTTTTCATGATATAGAGGGGCAGGGTGCTATACTTAAAGGGTTTGTAGAAAATGCTCAATGTCCTGTTTCTGAAAAAATTCAGAAAAAATTGATGCTCTTTACATCAAATCAGGGCATAGAAGAAGACATGAATATTCAGATGAATGCCCTGGAAAAGGCAATCAATTATTTTGGCAGGAGGTAAGATGGCAAAAAAGAGGATTGTTATTACGGGCAGTGAGGGGTTAATAGGTAAAAAATTAGTAGATCATTTTTCAGATAAGTTTGAGGTTCTAAAACTTGACCTTGCTTTAGGACATGATCTTACCAGTGAAGACTTTGTTTCAGGTTGGTTTAGGGCTAACCGTAATTTATACGGCATGATAGTCTGCCATGCTTTAAATCCTGTTCCTGTTGGGAAGACAATAAAACAGGAGCCTGTTGACACTCCACTTGAGGAGTTAAGGCAGTACATGGAAGTGAACGCACTGAGTGCCTTTAGCGTTTGCCAAAATTTTATCCGAAATAATATGAACGGCACTATCATAAACATAGCATCTCTTTATGGCGTAGTTTCTCCCAGACATGACATCTATAATAATTTTGTTAAACCGTTGGGGTATTCTATGTCTAAGGCGGCGGTTATTATAATGACGAAATATCTTGCCACTTACTATGCGCCACTGTTCAGGATAAATACGGTGGTTCTGGGTGGTATTTCAGACAAGAAACAAGAAGATACTTTTGTATTGAAGTATAGCCGGCATGCACCGGTAGGGAGAATGATGGATATTGAAGAGGTTCCGCCTATTTTTGAACTTCTGTTAGATCCAAGATCAACCTATATGACAGGTGCCGAATTTTACGTTGATGGCGGTTGGACTGCTTGGTAATAAAAAGTAATACAGCACTAAGTGCTGTATTTTTTTAAAACTTATTTAGTCGAATTCCTTTTGCTTTCAATATTAATTCGGCCACTTCTCTAACCGCATGTTGACCGCCGCCGGCCCTGGTAATATAGTTACATATTTTTTTGACTTCAGGATGGCCATCGGACACCGTAAAAGACACTCCGGCATTTTTTAAGGCATCTATATCGTTTAAGTCATCTCCCATGAATGCCACCTCATCGGGCTTAAGCGACATTTCTTTCATTATGCGCGACAGTATCTCTAGCTTGCCGTCTGAATTTTCTATGGCCTGAACGCAAGGAATTTTTAATTTTGCACACCTCTTTGAAACTACCGGATTGGTTTCTTTCGAAATTACGCAAACACTGATACCATATTTTTTTAATAGGTCTATACCAAGCCCATCCTTACGGCTGCACTCTACCGATTCTATACCGTTTTGGTCAACTCTGACCTTGCCGTTAGTCATAATTCCGTCAAAATCAAGAACTAATAATTTTATATTAAGTAAGCTAGCGTTGTCGCGCATGTTTGTTCTCCTGGTTTTTAATTAGCAATAATAATAAATTTATATAATTTATTATTATTCTTGTCAATCCTTGCATATAAGGCGGGGCGGTGCTTAATTACTAATATAAAAAATAGAGCTTAAAATATTTTATTAAATTATTAGTATAAAGACAGTAATTTTAAACTTGTGATTGATTTTAAAAATTTAAAAAAACCCTATCTTATTGCTGAAATAGGCATTAATCACAATGCCAGTATGCAAATTGCTAAGAAGTTGATTGATGCAGCTTTTGCGTGCAATTGGGACTGTGCTAAATTTCAGAAGAAAAATCCTGATTTATCTGTGCCCGAACATCAAAAAAATGAGCCTAAGGATACGCCCTGGGGTCATATGACTTATTTGGAGTATAAGCATAGAATGGAATTTGGCAAAGAAGAATATGACAGGCTGGACATTTATTGCAGAGCCAAACCGATAGATTGGACGGTGTCGGTTTGGGATTTGGATAGTTTGGAGTTTATTAAACAATACGAGGTCCCATTTCTTAAAATTCCTTCAGCGCATCTTACAAATCATGAGCTTCTTCTGGGGTCATGCAAAACAGGTTTGCCCATAATAGTTTCAACAGGCATGAGTACGCTAGAAGAAATAGATAGTGCTGTGAATTTACTTGAAGAACATGCCTCTCAATATGTTTTGATGCACTGTAATTCTTCTTATCCGGCAAATTTAAAAGAATTAAATTTAAATGTAATTCCCATGCTTAAAAAAAGATATAACTGTGTAGTGGGTTATAGCGGACACGAGTTTGGCCTTGATTCTACAACTATGGCTGTTGCCATGGGCGCACAAGTTATTGAGAGGCACATAACTCTAGATCATTCTATGTGGGGGACGGACCAGTCTGCCAGTATTGAACCACAAGGTATGGACAAACTTTATAAGCAAATAAGGGCGGTTTCTTGGCAGGTAGGGGATGGTGAAAAAAGGGTTTATGATAGCGAATTGCCGATACGTAAAAAACTAAGAGGATATTAGGCTATTTTGATAGGCAACAATAGTAGGTATCGCAACTTTTTATTAAGAGATATAAAAAGCGCCGGCGAAGGGCGCTTTTAATTTTATTACGTAATTATTTTTTTAAAGTCCGTAGCATTGATTGCAAGGATAAAAGCTATTTTTTCGGCCCTCCAGATGGTCCCGGCGCATTTTTTCCATTTTTTCTCCAAGCCATATTGATTTTATCGTAGGGCGTTCTTTGCTTATTTGTCCCAGTCCCAAGTGCGACCGGTAATCAATATCACATGGGTTCATATTGCCATCCCACCAAACATATAAGCGCTCCCATAGTAAGGCGCATGGCCTTGTTTCGTTGAGAAGAAGCGGGTGGTCATAAATATCAACCCGAAAGTCTGCCGATTGAATGGAAAACTCATCAACCATGTTTGACCATAGGTTCTCTGCTTCCTTGGCATCCTGACTCTCGCGAAATATCGTCATTGATACTCTTGTTCTTGAGCGTGACTGAGGAAATTCCTTTTCGCGTATTTCGTGGAAGGTTTTTATATTCGCTACCACTTGATCAAAATTAGCGCCAACTCGGATGGCTTCGTATTCTTGTTTATTGCCGGCATCTACAGAGAAAACTATCGTTTTAGGGGCGGCCCTCAATAGCTCTCTGCTTTTCTCGGCGGTGAGTTTGGTTGCGTTAGTATTAATTTTGGTATCTATGATACCTTTTTGGGTCGCATATGTGACCATCTCTATAAAATTTTTGTGAAGCATCGGTTCTCCGCGGCCGCCAAACAGAAGCGAGCACAATTGATTTTCCGCCATCTCATCAACAAGCTTTCGGTACAGGGTCATATCCATAAAGCCCATTACCGATTTATCGGTGAAAAATTTTCTGTCCACCTGAAAGCACATCGTACAGCGGAGATTGCAGTAGCTTACAGGTTCAAGAGATACGACGATAGGAAAGCCATCTACGATTTTATTTTTAGGGTATTCAATAAATTTGTATCGGTATACCAGATATTTAATTCGGGTTTCATCGTCCGGGAAGGAGAGCGCCATTTCAAGTTCGCTTTCAGCAAATGATTTTTTAGCCTGGAGGTAGTCTCTTCCCTCAAAGTCATGCAGTTGGCCGGTATCTAAAAATCCCAGAACACCGTCAAGAATTTGCTGTGAATATTTAGAACTGCGGTTTTTCTCTTGGTTTACGGCAGAAATTAATTGTTCAATGTCCTGTTGATTTAATTTTGGCTGGTTACGCTTACAGGTAAACCGAATACTGTCAGCCGGAGGTACGCCTATGGTTTTGTCAGGGCTGTTACTCATTTTTTGTATCCTTGGCTTGTTAAAAAACTTGTTGCATAATTTAACACTAATTTACATTTAAATCAACCTAGGATTTACGCGCTTGAAGTTGGAAGCTCTACAATTATTCCCGCAAAGTTGAATAATAGTATGTTTCGTTGATTTTCGGGGATTGTCTATGGTAGCATCTTGATAGCATGTACTTTAAATAAAGGGGAAAAACAGATGTCGGGAGATGTTATGCCATTGGCGGGTCAGCGTATTTTAGTGACTGGCGCCAGTTCCGGAATAGGCGCGGCCACTGCTTGTTTGCTTGGAAAGCTGGGGGCTATTGTAGGAGTTCATTATAATAAAAATTATGAAGGTGCTAAAGCGACATGCACTAAAATAAAAGACATGGGCGCCAGGGCCGAATTATTTCAAGCCGATCTGATTAATCCAGATGGGCGCTGGCTGCTTATTCATGGCGTGATTAAGACTTTCGGCGGGCTTAACGCACTTGTTAATAATGCCGGAGGACTTTCATCGCCTCGTGAATTTAATACTCTTAGCCATCAAGATTGGATTGAAGTCTTTGAATTAAATGTTTTTGCGCCGGCCCATCTTTGCCAGTATGTTTTTGCATACATGAAGAAGCAAAAGGGTGGACGAATAGTAAACATAAGCTCAATAGGCGTTAAATATGGCGGTTCTCCGACGTCCCTGCATTACGCCGCAGCTAAATCAGCGCTTGAAACAATGACGCTTGGATTGGCTAAGGCGGGAGCCCGGCACAATATTTTAGTAAATGCTATCCGCCCGGGTTTTATTATGACTCCTATGAATCAAGACATGACCCGGGAAGAATGCGATAAGCGCGTGGCCATGATACCGCTTCATCGCTCCGGGAAACCCGAAGACATTGCCGAAATGATTGCCTATCTTCTTTCGCCAGCCGCTTCTTTCATTACGGGCCAGATATTTACCGTCTCGGGAGGAGATTGAATATTTATTATCCCCACGACATAAAGGTTGCGGGGATTTTATTTTGATTATTGGTTCAGATTGTTTTTAATCCAAAGATTGCTTAAGATTGCATTTCGGGTTAGTTTTATATGGCTAGGCCATCTCAAAACCCTATTTCTGCTACAATCTATGATTTTTGAATAATATTTCGTCAGATTTCATAAAATGTCCTCATCGTAGCCACTGCTACGCCTCTGGGCATTTTATTCATCTTCCTCATCTTATCCAAAAATCAAAAATTTCGCTACGAAAAGAGTTTTGAGATAGCCTCAGTTACATCATGAAAAATTTTGTATTCAAAAGACTTATAAATGATAGTAAAGATAACATACGCGATGTTACTATACCGCCTTATTCTGCGCTAGGTAGTGTCATTAATCCAGATACATCAGGCCGTGAATCAAAAATGGTTATTTTTTTAGGTTCTGATTTTAAGAATATACCCGGAGTTAATGTCAAAGAGTTTGCAAAGATTCAGAATCTTTGCCTTGATTATGTTCGTCGTGAATGTAGGGGCTATGATTTGCGATATAAACCGCATCCTGCTGAAACCGATGAGGCGAGCCTTATGGATCTTTCCGGTTTTAAAATAGAAAGCAAGATTCTTGCGGAAATTTTTTATTTCAAAAATGCCCGGAAAATCAAATATGTTTTTGCCGCTTTCTCTTATGGAAATATTGCGGCCTATGATTCCGGCTTCAATTCCTATATGTTTTTTGATTTATTTCGTAATGCAATTGATGAGCCAACCTTTAGTGGATTTAAAAAATATTTCAGTAAAATACCGAAGGAATGTTTTATAAATAGTTTCAGCCAAGTCCTTAAGGAAAATAGAAAAAATATCAACAACGATGGAACGTTGGAAAAAAATATGCGCGAAATATTTTTAAAAAAAGATGGAGATGTCTGGTTGTCAATTGCTGATACGTCCGCTATCGTTGACATTTTAACAGTTGCTTCTTTGGCTAAAAAGATTAATCCCAGTAGGAATATAAACTTAATAATTGCCGACCATCACAGGTGGGCTACAGTTCCAATAGAAGATATAAAAGAATATTTTGATAAAATAATAATTGTTCCAAGAGCATTTCGCTCAATGCGTCCGGCCAGAATCATAAAAGCAGTTAAGGCGGCAAGAATGATTAAAAAGCTTTCCCTAAAGCCGGAAGATATTATAATCGGGTCCGGTAGTTTTGCTACTAATTGTCTTGCTTCTTACTTCCCAAGTAATATTAAAGTTTTTTTGACTTCTAGGGATTCGTTCAGTCTTATTTGTGAAGGGAGGGTTTTTAGTGGGTCAAATTTTAGAACACGGCCCGGCTTTATTTTTTTTAGCAGAGTCGTAGAGCCTCTTTTAGGTGTTGAGCGGGCGATATTTCTTGAGCATAAACAGCGTGTCCATAACGTAGGAAGATTTACGCGGCCTATAAATGATATTTTTGATTATGTTTGGGTTCACCCAACAGTTTTATGAGGAATATAAGAATAATTTCCAGGCTTGATATAAAAGGCCCCAACGTAGTTAAGGGTGTTTTTACCGAAGGATTAAGGGTCGTTGGTAATCCTAAAGAATTGGTAAACAGATACTATAAAGATGGCGCAGATGAGCTGCTTTATATGGATATTGTTGCGAGTCTGTATCAGAGAAACATTGATTTTAATCTTCTCAAATCAGTCGTGGAGGGTATTTTTATTCCCGTGACCGTAGGAGGGGGGATCAGATCTTTGGGAGATATAGACAATGCCCTAAGGGCCGGGGCCGATAAGGTTGCTGTAAATACTTTTGCAATAAACAACCCCAAATTTATATCAGAAGCTGTTCGTAGGTTTGGCTCACAATGTATTGTTTTGTCGGTTGAGGCTAAAAAAACAGGACCTAATAAGTGGGAGGCATATACTGATGGTGGTAGAGAAAAAACCGGTAAAGATGCTATTGGCTGGGTAAAGAAAGCTATAGAGCTCGGCGTGGGGGAGGTTATTATTACTTCAATAGACAGGGATGGTTCGGGCCGAGGATATGATGCAGAGCTTAATTCTAAAGTAATGTCTTTCGCGAATATACCGGTCATAGTTCATGGAGGGGCTTCCAGTCCGGCTTCATTTAAGGATATTTTAGATATGTGCCATCCGGATGCTTTGTCTGCCGCATCTGTATTTCATTACCAAAGTCATAGCATACATGAAGTTAAAAAATTTCTTAAGAAGAATAATTTTCAGGTAAGAATTTAATATAATGATTTCAAAAAGACCAAAAATTTCTATAGTTGACTATGGAGTAGGCAATTTGTATAGTCTTGAGAGAGCTGTTCGGCTATTTACTGACAGAGTTTCGGTAACAGAAGATGCTACAGAAATTTTAAAGTCGGACGGTGTTATTTTACCAGGCGTCGGTTCTTTTGAGGCGGGGATGAAGGGCATTAAGCTAAGGGGTCTATTTAATACAATAATAGAATTTTGGAAGACGGGTAAGCCCATCCTGGGCATATGCTTAGGGACACAATTGCTTATGAGTAAAGGTTATGAGTTCGGTGAATTTGATGGTCTGGATATAATTAAAGGAAGGGTTATAAAATTTCCCAAATTAAAGAATGGATTTAAAATTCCCCACATCGGATGGAATTCGGTGGTACTTTTAGGCAACAAAGAGAATAGCGTTTTCGTCAACAATGTTAGGGACCCAATATTTTATTTTGTCCATTCATATATTTTTGAGCCCGATGATAAAAAGAATATTTTTGCCAAGACAGAATATGGCGGTCATAGGTTTTGTTCAATAATAAAAACAGCCAATAATGTTTATGGTGGAAATGTGTATGGTTGCCAGTTCCATCCTGAAAAAAGTGGTGAGGCCGGTTTAAAATTAATAGAAAATTTTATTAATCTAGCGAAATAAAAGATGATTACAAAAACAAAATATGGGTTACCGTCTAAGGTGGTGTTTTGTAAAAAATGTGTTATTTCAAATCAGCGTCCGAATTCGGCGGTAGAGTATTCCCATACCGGTAAAAGCAAAAAAGAAACTATAAATTTTGATAAAGATGGCGTCTGCGATGCTTGTTGGGTAACAAAAAATAAAGAAATAATTGATTGGAAAAAAAGAGAAAAAGAACTTTTAAAGTTACTGGATCGTTTTAGAAAAAATGACGGTTCCTACGATTGTGTAATCCCTGGTTCGGGAGGGAAGGACAGTTTTTACACGTCACATTTATTAAAGTATAAATACGGAATGCACCCTCTTACGGTAACCTGGGCGCCCCATATTTATACTTCTTGGGGTTGGAAAAATTTTGAATCCTGGATTCAATCCGGCTTGGATAATATTTTATTTACCCCGAATGGAAAGGTGCATCGCTTGCTGACCCGCCTAGCTACGGAAAATCTTTTCCACCCTTTTCAGCCATTTATTATCGGTCAAAAAGCTTTAGCTCCGAAGATAGCTTCTTTATATAAAATACCCCTAGTAATATATGGAGAAAATGAGGCCGAATACGGCAATCCAATTGCAGATAATGAAAAAGCAAAACGTGACTGGGCTTATTTTACAGCTAAGGATAAATCAAAAATTTATCTCGGTGGAACTTCTTTCTCTGACTTAATAAAAAAATATGGAGTGAGTAAAAACGATCTTGATGCTTATCTTCCGGCTAATCCGGCAGATATATTAAAAAATAAGATAGAAGTTCAATATTTGGGTTACTATATAAAATGGCACCCCCAAGAAGCTTACTATTATGCGGTTGAACATGGCAATTTTCAGGCTTCTCCTGAAAGAACACCCGGCACTTACAGTAAATATAACAGTATAGATGATAAGATTGACGATTTACACTATTATACAACCTTTATTAAGTTTGGTATTGGGCGGGCGACTTATGATGCTTCTCAAGAGGTTCGTTCGGGTGAAATAACGCGCGAAGAAGGAGTGTCGTTGGTAAAAAGATTTGACGGAGAGTTTCCGGAAAGATTTGCCGATGAATTGTGGGAGTATTTAAGCATTACAAAAAAAGAGTTTCCTAAGGCATACAAAATGTTCAGGCAGTCCGCAATGGATAAAAAATACTTTATGAGCTTAGCCGATAAATTCCGTTCGCCTCATCTATGGAAAAAAGAAAAGGGCAGGTGGAAATTAAAGCGTCAGGTAAAATAAGCCCATATATAGCCTATGTATAAAGATAAAAAAATATTGGCTGTTATACCGGCAAGGGGAGGTTCAAAAAGGTTGCCGGGTAAAAACATAAAAAAGCTTAATGGAAGACCCATGATAAGCTATACAATAACAGCCGCACTATCGTCCAATTATATTGATAGGGTTGTAGTTTCTACCGATGATATTAAAATCGCGGGTATTAGCAAGAGATATGGTGCCGAAGTGCCATTTATAAGACCGGCTGAACTTGCAGCTGATACTGCACGACCGGAACACGTGCTTCAGCATGCTGTTGAGTTTTTTTCCTCAAGGGGCTTTAACGCGGATCCGATAGTTCTTATACAGCCTACCAGTCCGCTTATTTCAACCGTAGATATTGATGGTGCGATAAATAAGTTTTTCAAGACAAAAGCGGGTTCATGTATAGGAGTATGCGAAATAAGAGAAAGGCCGGAGTGGATGTATCAAATTAAGGCGAAAAAGCCCGTTCTTCTTTTGAGCGGTTCCGGGACCCAGAAAAGAAGCCAGGAGTTGTCTAATCTCTATAAAATAAACGGAGCTGTTTATGTTATTGCCAGAGATGTCCTTATGAAAAAGAACAAAGTAATTGATGATAATTCCGATATTTTTATAATGCCACGTGAGAGGTCTGTGGATGTAGATGAGCTCATTGATTTTAAATTAGCTGAAGCTATTTTACGCAGTAATAGATGAAAAGAATTTTAATACAAAATCGTAAAATCGGATATGGTCAGTCAGTTTTTATTATTGCTGAAGCGGGTGTTAATCATAACGGAAAACTTGATTTAGCGTTAAAGCTTGTTGATGCCGCAGCTGATGTCGGCGCTGATGCGATTAAATTTCAGACTTTCAAGGCGGAGCAGGTTGTGACTGAAACCGGAGAGATGGCGGAATATCAGAAAAAGAATACGGGTAAAACCGAAAGCCAGATTAAAATGTTAAAAAAACTAGAATTTGATGAGAACTGGTACCCGGGGATTATCTCTCACTGCAAGAAAAGGGGGATTGTATTTCTATCAACACCTCATGGGGGCTTTGATTCGGTGGACTTGCTTCATAAATTAAGGGTGCCAGCTTTTAAGTTTGGTTCCGGAGATCTGACTAACCTACCGCTTCTCGGGTATGCTGCCCGGCTTAATAAGCCCATAATTTTAGGGACTGGCATGGCAACTATGATTGAGGTGGAGGATGCCATCAGAGTAATTAAAAAGGCCGGTAATTCAAAAATTATTATATTGCATTGCACAACTAATTATCCTTGTCCTTTTGAGGAAGTTAATCTCCGGGCAATGCAAACAATGATCAGAGAGTTTGACGTTGTGGTTGGATATTCGGACCACACCCTCGGTTCGCAAGTGGCAGTGATGGCGACGACGCTGGGAGCGTTAGTAATTGAGAAACACCTAACTTTAGATAATAGTATGCCGGGGCCAGACCACAAAGCCTCTGCTAGTCCGGAAGTATTTAAAAATATGGTTGATGAAATAAGAAAAATAAACACTATTTTGGGAAATTCGGATAAAAAATTTACGCCAAGTGAGGTTAAGATGAGATCTATGGTAAGAAAAAGTCTTGTGGCAATTTTAAACATAAAGAAGGGAGATGTTTTTAATAAAAAAAACATTGGAATAAAACGTCCAGGTACCGGTCTCGCGCCGAAATTTTACTCTAGTTTATTAAATAAAAAAGCGCATAGAAATATTCGGATTGGTGAATTTTTGCAGAAAAATGATTGCCAAAACTAAAAAAAAGAAAATTGCTTATATTACCGGCACGAGAGCAGATTTTGGCTTGATGACGCCAATACTGAAGGCTATAAGCAAAAACCCAAAGCTTGGTTTGCAAGTATATGCAACGGGTGTGCATTTAATGAAAGAATTTGGGTACACGTTTGAACAAGTAAGGAAAGGGTTTTCAGGTGTCAAAAAAATAGAGGCGACATTTAATTCTGACGATAGATTTGGTATAGCCAACTTTACCGGAAATTTTTTAACTAAGTTAGTTAAGATATTGGCCACAGACAGACCGGATTTTGTTTTGACCCTTGGCGATAGGCCGGAAATGCTTTGTGTGGCAACGGCCTGTCTATATCTCGGAATTCCTACGGGCCAAATCCATGGTGGAGAGAAGACCTTTACCGTTGATGAAGTTGCCAGGCATGCTATTACAAAACTCTCACATCTTCATTTTCCGGCAACCGAAGAATCATTTCGCCGTATTGAAAAAATGGGTGAAGAAAAATGGAGAATTAATGTTGTTGGCGCGCCGGCCTTAGACACAATACTAAACGAGAGACTCCCGACAAGGGATGAATTGTTCGGAGAGCTTAGCATAAATCCTGAAGATAAAGTTATTTTAGTCACCCAACATCCGGTGAGTGAAGAAGTTAACGATGCCGGAAAACAGATGGAAGAAACCCTTACTGCAGTCAAAGCCTTTAAACTGCCAGTCGTCGTTATATATCCTCATGCTGACGCTGGTGGCAGAAAAATCATAAGAATTATAGAAAAACAAAAAAACAATTCGCTTTTCCATATATTTTCCAGTTTAGAATATAAGCAATTTCTTGCCCTTGAGAGGGAGGCCGCTGTTTGGATAGGCAATTCAAGCGGAGCTATGATAGAATCGTCTTCTTTTAAGACTCCGGTTGTGAATATAGGCACTCGCCAGACGGGGCGCCAGAGGGGAGATAATGTAATTGATGTAAGCTATAATTCTGGCGAGATTGCCGTGGCAATTGATAGGGCTATTAATGATAAAGAATATTTAGCCAGCCTGGCCAAAATAAAAAACCCCTGGGGGGATGGTAAGACAGGCCCGAGAGTTGCTAAAATTTTAGAGAATGTTAAGCTTAATGCCAGATTATTTACAAAGCAGATTGTTTATTAAGGAGATATATGTTTCAAAAAAGATTCAAAAATTGGAAAAAACCGGTAATCAAAGATGGCCAGCTTACTAAATGGAACTGGATGGTACAGGGTGTTTCAGGTTTAAAACTTGGTAAGAAAACTGATATTGGAGCTTTTACATATATTAATGCCCAGGCAGGAGTTGAGATAGGGGACCGTGTTGAGATTGGAGGAGGCTGCCATATCTATTCTGTATCTACTATTGACGGGAAAAAAGGAAAGATTGTATTAGGAGAAGGCTGTATGATTGGAGCCCATAGCGTTGTTATGCCGGGCGTAAAAGTGGGCAAAAATACGGTGGTGGGTGCATGCAGTCTGGTCAATAAAGATTTACCTGCCGGCGTGATTGCTTTTGGCTGTCCCGCCAAGGTTATTAAAAAGAAATAATATGAAGCCCGTAATTATATCGGGCCTTTTTAATAAAAGTGAAAAAATATCAAATTTCAAAACCTTATTTAACTGATGACGACAGAAAATCAGTAACGGCTGTTCTCAGGACGGATTTTTTAAGTTTGGGTCCTAAGTTGAATAAATTTGAGCGGATTTTTGCAAAAAAAATTGGCACAAAATATGCCTGTGCCGTTTCTAGTGGTACGGCTGGTTTACATCTTACCATGATTAGTGCCGGGATTGGTCCTGGTGATGAAGTTATAACTTCGCCGTTCTCATTTGTGGCTTCGGCGAATTGTATCTTATATGTTGGCGCAAGGCCAGTTTTTGTTGACATAGATTCCGTAACCTTCAATATGGATCCCAGTAGGATAGAGGAAAAAATAACCTCTAAAACCAAAGCCATTCTGGTGGTCCATATTTTTGGTCAATCGGCGGACATGGACCCGATCATTAAAATTGCTAAAAAACACAAACTCAAGATTATTGAAGATGCCTGTGAATCTATGGGGGCGAAATATAAAGGCAAAAATACCGGAACATTCGGAGAGTCGGCAGTTTTTGCCTTCTATCCTAATAAGCAGATGACTACCGGTGAGGGCGGCATGATAGTAACCGATAAGCCAGGGTTAAATAAACTTTTTCTAAGTTTAAGAAATCAAGGTCGGGCTGAAAACATGCAATGGCTGGATCATGAACATTTGGGGTACAATTATCGGATGGATGAATTGAGCGCGGCTTTAGGCATCAGCCAGTTGCAAAAATTTGATTTTATGATAAAACATAGGCAGAAAATCGCTAGTTTATATAATAAGAATTTGGGTTTATTCTCTGGCTTGATAGATATTCCGATGGTAGCTAAGGGCAATAGTCATACTTGGTTTGTTTACGTGATAAGGATTAAAGATAAAAACACCGATAGGGATGAGGTAATCTCAGATTTACAGAGGCTAGGTGTTAGTACGAAGGCCTATCTGCCCTCTATACACTTGTTTAGTTTTTATAAGCAGAAGTTTGGCTTTAAGGATGGGGATTTTCCTATTTCTGAAAATGTTAGCCAATTCTCTTTGGCCCTACCTATGTATATTGGCTTAAAAGAAGAGGATGTTAGTTACATATCAAATAAGGTTATAAAAGTTTTACAAAAACATGCAAAACGAATTTGAGGACAAAATAATATTAGTAACCGGCGGTACCGGCTCAATCGGTTCTGAATTAGTGCGTCAAATTTTAAAATATAGGCCTAAGCAGGTAAGGGTTTTATCTCGAAATGAGACCCGCCAATACCATTTACTGGAGGCGCTTCGTTACCCCAAGAACTTGAGGATGTTAATCGGGGACATAAGAGACCGGGAGCGTTTGCAGCTTGCTTTTAAAAACGTGGACATCGTTTTTCATACTGCCGCCCTTAAACACGTTCCATTTTGTGAATATAACCCGTCAGAAGCGATGAAAACGAATATTGCCGGTTCACATAATGTTATTGATGCCGCCTTACATGCCGGAGTGGAAAAAGTTATTGCTATATCTACCGATAAAGTTGCGAATCCTTTAAATGTACTTGGTGTTTCTAAGCTTATGATGGAGAAGTTATTTATTAATTCTAATTTTTTTCTTGGCGATAGAATAAAACTTTCTTGTGTCCGGTTCGGTAATGTTGCCTGGGCCGACGGCTCGGTTCTGCCGATGTGGACAAAACAAGCGGAGGTCAACGGTGCAATCAATGTCACCAATAAAGACGCAACACGTTTTCTCATGTCTATAAAGCAGGCCGTCAACCTAACCCTAAAAGCAGCCCAGCTTTGTTTGGGCGGTGAAGTTTTTATTTTGAAAATGCCGTCAATTCGTTTGCAAAATTTAGCCGAAATGTTTATAAAAAAATATCATTCCAGAAAGAAAATAAAAATAAAGTACACAGGTGATCGTGCCGGTGATAAATTGCATGAGGATTTAATTGGTTTGAATGATTGGAATAATGAGGTTTGGGCTAATAACGAGATGTTTATTTTAGTACCCACAACTCACATTCATAATCTTAATGTTGAGCCGCATTCTTACGAGAATTTTAAAAAAAATGAATCTAGCTCAAGCTTTTCTTCTCAGGATCATTTGGATATTAAAAAAGTTGAGCGAATAGTTTAGGCAAAGTAAAAGCCCCTTGATTGGGGGCTATTGCTGATATTTGCTATTGAATAACACGCAACTTTAATTTCGGACTATTTTTGCGTTCTGCTGGTTCCCAGTTTACATCCGAGAACCGTAGCTCTCCTTGTATGTTGTGAATTTTTCGCCAGATTTTTTCGTATTCACGTATTCGTTTTATATCGCGGTTTACCATAAGTTCTCTAAGGCCAAGCAATTCAACTGCGGTAAAATATTCTGAAATAACTGCGGTGATCTTGGTGGCATCTCCCAAGTCTATTAGGTATGCATTAAGGGCACGAAGATAATCTGTCTCTCCGCCATTATTATAGCCATATTGAGCTAGGATTTTATCCTTATATTTGTTATACCATTCAGTTCCGGGATATGGAGTAGCAAAGAAAGGAACTACCTCTATGCCAAGCCGTTCCCAAGCCTCCACGCAATCTATTAAACTGTCAAAAAAATCATCCGGAAATCCCATCATTTGATTTGGTATAGGCCGTATGCCTGCTTCCATAGTTATTCTTAATGATTTCTCGTTGGTTTCGGGCGTAGCGCCCTTGCCAACATTTTTGAGTACTCGTTTAGAAAAAGATTCGTAGCCGTACAATAGTTGAGAGCAGCCGGCGTTATGCATTTGTTTAAGAATGCCCTCGGTAGCTAATGTTGCATGGCTGGTTCCGCCCCAATGTACCCCATTGCATTTTTCGGGGTCATGTGATACCCCGTCGCGCACACATTGAGGCTGGAGGCCTTCCTTAATCCATAAATCGCATAATGCGGGTAGCCATGTATTTTTTGAAGCGCTATTCATGGCTAACAGATTTTCGTCAGAGAAAAGCACAAAATCCGTTCCATATTTATTGCGCATATGTTTGACCATATCTACAAGATAACGCGGACTATGCATCCGATTTATACGGTCATGCGTAAAGGTGACGTCGGCTATAGGATTACTCGGGTTATCGTATTGTAAATCGCCCGCTAGCCCAAGGTGAAAACAAAATCGGCAGATAAATGGACAGCCAAAGCTTCCGTTCACATCCATTCGGCGTTTTGCCGTAAAACTTTCCTCGCTGTAAAGAAGAGAACTGTTTTTGAAATAAATATCCATAGGCATCATATCCCAGGCGGGATATGGCAGTTGATCAATGTCTTTAATGAGCGGGCGGGGAGGGTTCAGGCAGGGTATTCCAGAAGAATCTCTCCATATAATACCCAAGACAGAAGACCAATTCATTTTTTTTTCGTCTACCCTATGTAGAATTTCCGGCAATGTTTCGAAAGCTTCGCCGACTACTCCAAGGTCAATCTCCGGCAAAAGATTCATCATGTCTCTGGGCATACTGGTTAATAAACCACCTCCGACAATGCGAAGCGATTGAGGTGAATATTGCTTGGCGTATTTAAGGGCTTTTTTTACCCAACCGTATGTAGTGGTGATTCCACCTATTCCTATAATATCCCAATCATCCGCTTTTAATATTGAGCAGATGGTTTTATCATCCGGCCTCCAGGCATTTGCATCAAGGACCTGCACCTTGTGCCCGCCCTTGTCAGCTATGGCGGCCAGTAATGCAATCCCATAAGGTACATGCTTAGGGTCGTCTTCCTGCCTAACAACAGGATTGATGAATAAAACTTTTGCCATCTTAGCCTCCGTGTTTTGAAAATTTAGATAAAAAGTTAGACAGGTGTGTAAAGTGGATGGGTTCGCCAAAAAGCGTCCCGCCTTCGGTACAGTTATAAGTAACACAGTTTGCTTCGCCGGCAAGATCTAGAAATACTTTTCTATACCAATAATATGTCGGGTCAGTAAACCAGGTCTCATTGATGTGGGGGTTGTAGACTTCTATAAAAACTTCTGCCACTCTGTTTCCCAGGAGTTCTAATAGCTCGTAATAATATTGGGTGTTAAGCAGTGGTGTGCCGGGCGCATAACCCAAGTCCATGCCGACTACTGCCACGTGATTATTTTTTAAAACTGAATGTGCCAGTATCCAAGCTGCAGTGCCTACATTTCCACCGGTTACCATACAAGGTATTCTATTGCTCTCAAAAAGACTTTTTGAAATACTGTCCTGTTCCTGGGGGTCATCGTAAAGAGGGTTCCACCAATAAATTTCCATTCTTGACTCTATGCAGCGTTTCGTAACCGAGGCATCAACACTAGTTGATAAGATGGCTTTAATTCTTTTGCCGTGCTCATTGATTAACTTGATTAGTTGCTGGTTACACTCTTCTTGGTTTTTCCAATGTTCTTTGTCCAAGTCTTGCCTCTCAAAATAATCATCTTCAGGCCTGGTTTCAAGTTCTGTATCGCCAAACCATCTGACGATCCTTTTCGGATGAGGATCAAGACTTACGACATAGTCAGGCACAAGGCCATTTCTTAAACAATAGCCGAGAGAACCATCGGTGGTAACAATATCTCCCCTGAATCCTGAGGCTATAATTTTGGCAACCGGATTTTTACGATGCAGGCTTGGTCCTCCGACAATAACGATGGCCGGTTTTTCTAGATTGGGATGATTAAGGACCGGAAGGTCGCATATTGTTTTACAAAAATAAGGGCTATTATTTTTTGCATTTTCTAGCCCCATTTTTTCTGATTTTATTTTTGTTGCTTCACTGATTTGCTCGGAGATTAGGATTCCTATACTACTCATTTTTTTTATCCTCATTTCCTCCCCAAACAAAAGGAGTCTTCTTTTTTTTGACGAATGTAATACTGCCGCCGAGCTTTTTTAGTGCCGCAGCCTCAAATTTTTCTTCCAGGGTTTCTTCCGATGAAACTGCTGATTCCTTGCTTTCGTCGGTTTCTTTTGCGGGGGGCACCTTGTAGTTACCTTTTAGCAGGTCTTTCATTTTTAGCTCCTTACAGGTATCTATTTGTTAATGATCTCGGTTTGACTGTATAATAAAAACTGGTATATTGCAAGTTTATGTAAAACCTGTTTTTATAAAATATTATGTTAAAATTTGATGTAAAAAAATTATCTGGCATTAATACGAAAATTAATAATATTATTAACGCACCTTTGCCCTATTGGTTTATAAACCGAGATAATCCTGAGGATATTAATCATTCTGAGAAAAAAATGGTGATTTTTTTTGGAAATGATATGAGCGGTGTCTTGGATTTGGGCATCGCAGATAAAGGCTCTTACATTTCCAGGGTGAATAAATGTCTGGATTATATTCGGGAGAGGTTTCATGGTTTTGACCTTTGTTATAGAGCGCACCCAGCAGATGAAAAAGAACAAACATTTCTGGATTTGAGAGGTTTTAGGGTTATTCAGAACGATACGACTGCCGAGGTTTTTTTATCTGAAAATTTAGGAAAAATAAGGACCGTATTTACAATTAGTTCATCATCTGCCTTTAATGCTTATAATATGGGCATTGATGCACACGCCTTCTTCCGCTGTTTTAAGGATATTTACGGCCAGGATTTTGTTTTAAGTTTGAATTGCAGTCTGCTTGAATTGCCGGAGTCTTTTTTTATAGAAAACTTTAGTCAGCTTCTCAGGGATAATTCCCGGGTACTTGAAAGAGATGATTCGTTACGAGAGATTTTTCAAAAAGCTTTGGATGAGAATAAGGGCAAGGTCTGGTTCTATTGTTCTTTCAGCGAGCATATTGTTACTCTGAATATTTTAGCGGGTCTTATTCGTGATTTATCTCCTGGCCGAAAAATAGGACTAATTATCTCGCATCACCGTCGCTGGGACAGGCTGAGTGAATATTTGAATAAAAATTTTAATGAAGTCGTATTTTTTCCGCGTGTACATTATTCTCTAAAACCAGCCAGACTTTTGCAGGCTATAAATATAGCAAGAAGGGTGAGAGGTATGGGGATACTGCCGGAGGATATTCTCGTCATTTCTTCCCAGCCGGATTTTGTTGAAGACTGTTTTGTCTCTTATTATAAGAAAAATTTGAAAATTGGATTTACAACAAGGCGGGATATTAATGTTCAGTATAATCCGCAGAGCTTAATTTACACTACGTATGATGATTTTAGTTTTAATAAAGCAACCTGGTTTTTTAATAAAATTTTTGAACCACTGCTGGGTCTTCACCGTTCTCTTTTTCTTTCTTTTACACCAATGAATAAGTTCTATTTTAATAGGTATCAGAGACCTATTAATGAGATTTTTGACCAGCTAATAGTATTCCATACTCCTTCTCGGGAAGAATATGAAAAACAAAAAATGTAAATGCTTGAATGGAATTCTTTTAGGAGTTATAACCAAATAGGTTTTAAATCGATGCCTATATACGAATGCATACTAATAATACGAATTAAATTCATTAGTATCATTAGTAAAATTTGTATATTAGTATCGGTGTTCACGTGAAAACGATTATTTTATGCGGGGGGATGGGATATCGCCTGAGGGAAGAAACGGAGTTTAAGCCCAAGCCGATGATATTGATTGGCGACAAGCCGATTCTTTGGCATATCATGAAAATTTATAATCATTACGGGCACAATGAATTTGTGTTCACTTTGGGTTATAAAGGGCATATGGTAAAAGATTATTTTATTAATCATAAGTTTTTTACTCACGACATAACGCATGACACAAGAAATGGGATGACCCATTATCATAACAATAATAGCGAAGATTTTGTCATTACATTTGCCGAGACGGGGGAGGAAAGCATGACCGGTAAAAGAATTTTACTTGCCAAGCAGTATATAACCGAAGATGAGTTTATGCTTACATACGGCGACGGGGTTGCGGATATAAATATAGACGAGTTAATAAAATTTCACAGGCAGCAGAAGAAATTTGGAACCATTACAGGAGTTCATCCTTATTCAAAATATGGACTAGTTTCTGTAGATGAGGATAAAAATTTAGTAAAAAGTTTCAGGCAAAAACCGTTAATGTCTGAATATGTTAGCGGTGGATTTATGGTTTTCAATAAAAAAGCTTTCAAGTATTTTGACGAAGGGCCCATGGAAAATGGATTAAAAAGATTGGCAGCCAAGGGCCAACTGTCATTTTTTAAACATCAGGGTTTTTGGAAGTCTATGGATACCTATCAGGAAATGCTGGAACTGAATAAGCTATGGGACAAGAAAAAGCCGTGGTTAATTTGGAAAGATAAAAAAAATGAAAAATTTACAAAGCTTTTATAAAAACAAGAAAGTCTTAATTACTGGGCACTCCGGTTTTAAGGGGAGCTGGCTTAGTCAGATTTTGTTATTTTGGGGTGCAAAGGTGGCGGGGGTATCTTTGAGACCGGCGACGAGCCCGGCCTTGTTTAATTTACTTAAGATAAGGCCCAGAGTGAATAATTATTTTGCTGATGTCAGAAATCTTAAAAAAATTAAAGAAATATTCTCCAGAGAAAAACCTGAAATTATATTTCATCTTGCCGCCCAGCCTATAGTGCGTGAAAGCTATGATAATCCAGCTCTTACCTTTGAGACGAATATCATGGGTACGGCTAATGTGCTGGAGGCTATTCGTTTTGCAAAAAGCGTGCGTTCGGCAGTTATGATTACCACGGACAAGGTTTATGAAAATAAGGAAACTGATGTGCCTTACAAAGAAGAAGATAAACTCGGAGGTCATGACCCTTATAGCTCAAGCAAGGCTTCGGCGGAGATAGTAATTAATTCTTATGTTAAATCATTTTTCAATCCTAAAAATTACAACAAAAGTCACAAAACGCTTATTGCATCAGCCCGCGCAGGCAATGTTATAGGCGGCGGAGATTGGAGCAAAGATAGAATTATGACTGATGTTGTGCGGGCAATATTTGAAACTAAATCTGCCGTAATCGTCAGAAGCCCCGAGGCTATAAGGCCATGGCAGTTTGTGCTCGAACCGCTTTACGGATATCTTGCGCTTGCTAAAAATCTTTATAACGGCCGAAGAGAATTATCGGGTGCCTTGAATCTTGGTCCTCAAGAAGCGGGACACTTAAAGGTTAAGGATATTTTACAAAGAACGTTCCGGCATCTTGGTGCCGGTTCATATATCCTGGAAAGGAACCTTTCCAAACATGAGGCCACACTTTTGAAACTTGATAGCTCTAAGGCACTAAATTATTTAAAATGGCGCTCTGCCATTGATGCCAACGAGGCCTTAAAATTGACCCTGGACTGGTATAAAAATTATTATGAGAATGGGGACGTGTCTAGCCTTACCGATAAACAGATAAAAGATTTTTTTAAATAAAATTCAAATTGGCAATGTGCCATTAAATATTTTTTATTATGAACTGTAGATCATGTAAAAATAGAATTATGCCGTTTTTTTCTTTGGGGCGGATGCCTTTGGTCAACAGCTTTCTAAAAAAAAAGAAAGATTTTTTGAGTGAGAAAAAATTTGACCTAACAGTAGGTTTTTGCCCAAAATGTTATCTGGTTCAGCTTACAAAAACGGTTCCTCCTGAAGAAATGTTCAGGAATTATGTTTATTTTTCTTCAACATCTTCTTTGTTTTTAAAACACTGCGAAGATGTGGCCGAAGAACTGGTTAAAAAATTAAATCTTAGCTCAAAAAGCTTGGTCCTTGAGATTGCAAGCAATGACGGAGCACAACTCAAAGCATTTAAGAAGCGTGGGGTTAGGGTTCTCGGCGTAGATCCGGCCAAAAACATTGCCAAGGTTGCAAATAAGGAGGGGATTGAGACTGTGCCTGATTTCTTTAATTATAAATTTGCAAAACAGCTTAAAGACAAAAAGGGTATCATGGCCGACCTGATATATGGGGCGAATGTTCTGGCCCATGTTCCAAAGATTACAGATTTTGTTAAAGGAGTTAAAGAAGTTCTTGCTAAAGGGGGAACAGCTGTTTTTGAGCTTCCTTATATAAGGGGTTTATTTGAAAATAAATTTGATACTATCTATCATGAGCATGTTTTTTATTATTCTTTAGTTGCATTGCGCAACCTTTTTCATAGTGCCGGATTAGATATCTATGATGTTAAGATGACGCCAATGCAGGGTGGCTCCCTGATGATATTTGCTTCTCATCCTGATAATTTTTCTGTTAGTCAAAATGTAGAAAAATTAGTTAAAAAGGAATTAAAAGATGGTTTTGATAAGCTAGCTACCTATAAAAAAATAAATAATAATGTAAGCAAGCTCAAAACTGAATTATTATTTTTATTGAAAAAAATAAAAACCGGGGGTAAAAGAATAGCGGCGTATGGCGCCGCAGCCAAAGGCACGGTGCTCATGAATTATTTTGGCATTGCCCCTTATTTGGATTTTATTTCAGATAAATCAGTGGCCAAGCAGGGACTATACACTCCGGGTACGCATTTGATGGTTTATCCTCCGGAAGAAGTATATAAAAGGAAACCGGATTATTTGCTCATTCTCCCTTGGAATATTGCCGATGAGATAGTTAAACAATACGGTGATTACAAAAAAGCGGGGGGCAAGTTCATTGTGCCGGTACCGAGGGTTAAAGTCATTTAACGCGATACCAATATACTAATGCATACTAATTATACTAATAATAAGTGCGATACCAATATACTAATGCATACTAATAATACGAATAAAAATGACAAGTTGATTTATCCGGAGTTATCTTATCTGCTGACCGGTATCTGTTTTGATGTTCACAATGAGCTAGGAAGATATGCGAGAGAAAGGCAATACGGAAATTTATTAGAACAGAGGTTTAAAGAAGCAGGTATCGCCTATATAAGAGAGTTTCCAATAGAGGGCTCCGGTAATGTGGTGGATTTTTTCATAGATAATAAAATCATCGTAGAGTTAAAAGCTAAGCCGATAATATTAAAAGAAGATTATTATCAGGCACAAAAATATATTCAAGCAGCTGATGTTCGCTTAGCGTTACTGATAAATTTTAGAAATAGATATTTAAAACCAATAAGGATAGTAAGGATAGATACTGATGCTCGAAACAAGTTCGCCTAGTATTTGTATCATTAGTAAAATTCGTATATTAGCATCGATTAAATGAAATTTATCAAAACAAAACTAGAGGGTCTCTATATCATTGAGCCGGAATTAAAAATAGACGGGCGGGGTTATTTTACGACCATTTTCGGAGAGGATGAGCTAAAAAAAGAAGGCATAAACTTTAAGATAGTCCAGGTGAACAGGTCTCTGACTATTAAAAAAGGTTCGGTTCGCGGTATGCATTTGCAGAAAGAGCCGATGGCTCAAGCAAAAATCGTTCAATGTATAAAGGGTAGACTATATGATGTTGCTCTTGATCTTCGGCCCGGCTCAAAAACTTATGGCCGGTGGGAAGCAGTAGAGCTAAAAGAAGACGACCCAAGAATGTTTTTAATACCCAAGGGTTTTGCCCATGGATTTCAAACTCTTACTAAAAATTGTGAGATGCAGTATTTTATGTCTGAATTTTATTCCCCAAAAGACGAAGCAGGTGTACGCTGGGACGATCCGGCCTTTAATATTAAATGGCCTCTTAAAATTTCAAATTTATCCGAAAAAGATAAGAATTGGCCTTTGGTAAAGGCAATAAAATAAAAGTATTGTGATATGAATAAAAATTATAAAAAACTAATTCCCATAACGGGCCCCTCCATAACAGAAAAGGAAGTTGATTATGTGGCTAAGGCGGCAAAAGATGGCTGGAATGAAAATGCTACCAGATATGTTAACTTATTTGAAGAAAAATTTTCAAAATATGTGGGAAGAAAATTTGCTCTGGCGACTTCTTCCTGTACGGGTGCATTACATCTGGCATATTTGGCATCAGGCCTCAAAAAAGGAGATGAGGTTATCGTTCCCAATATAACCTGGATTGCTAGCATTGAGCCACTTTATTATATTGGTGCCAGTCCTGTATTTGCTGATATAGAACCGGATACCTGGTGTATGGATCCGAAGGATATTGAAAGAAAGATTACTAAAAAAACCAAGGCGATACTTGTGGTTGACTTGTATGGCCATGTAGCTGATATGCGAGCTATATTAAAAATTGCCAAAAAATATAAACTAAAAGTTATAGAGGATGCAGCTGAAGCAGTCGGCTCCGAATATTATGGCAAAAAAGCAGGAAGCTTTGGGGGTGTCTCTTGTTTTAGTTTTCATGGTTCTAAAACACTAGTTACCGGTGAAGGGGGGATGCTTTTGACTGACAATGAGAATATTATAAAAAAAGCGCGTTATTATAATGACCACTGCAAGGACCCTAAGAAATTATTTTGGAATTTAGGCATAGGATATAAATACAAAATGTCTAATTTTCAAGCAGCTTGTGGCTTGGCTCAACTTGAGAGAGTTAACGAATTAGTTGCAAAAAAAAGAAAAATATTCAGCTGGTATAAAAAATATCTTAGTAAGGTTCCGGGTGTCAGTTTAAACGTGGAAAGGCAGGGTACTAAGAATGCCTACTGGATGGTTACTGCTGTTTTTGATAAAAAATATAAAATAAATAAGGAAAACTTAATAAAAAAATTAGCAAAATGCAATATTCAGTCGCGCCCATTTTTTTATCCGTTGTCATCTCTGCCTGCTATAAGGACTAAAGTTAATACCCCAGTAAGTTATGATGTGTCTTCCAGGGCTATAAATCTACCCTGCGGTCAGAATATAACAAAAGCAGACGTCGGCACTGTTTGTAGTTGCCTAGTTAAGTATTTTGGAGTATAAATAATTTAATTAAAAAATTGTATTTTAAAAAAACCAAAAATATGGCTCAAAACATAACAGAAATAAAAAAGTTTAAGCTGGAAAGGCTGGCTAATATAAAAAAAATTGGCCACAGTAAGAAACTTAAAAGACTGGCAACTGACTTTATAAACCTTCAGGCTCCTCATAAGTATTCATATAACTTTGACTGGCTTGGTCTACCTATTATCCAGTTACCTCAGGATATTTTAGCTATGCAGGAAATAATATGGAGAATTAAACCAGACCTTATTATTGAGACGGGTATTGCGCGTGGCGGCTCATTGATCTTCTATGCGTCTATGCTTGAACTTTTAGGCAAGGGAGAAGTTCTTGGAATTGATATTGACATAAGAAAATACAACAAGCGTGAGATTGAAAGGCATAGAATGTTCAAGCGCATCAAGATGATTGG
Source organism: bacterium (assembly GCA_030698885.1). Classification (GTDB taxonomy): domain Bacteria; phylum Patescibacteriota; class Minisyncoccia; order 2-02-FULL-40-12; family IGHO2-01-FULL-4-A; genus JAUYLN01. The sequence continues at coordinate 33,570 of JAUYLN010000038.1, read as the reverse complement.
CGGCTCTTCAACAGACGGGGGAGTTATACAAAAAGTTGCTAAGGTAGCGAAAGGGCACAAAAAAATATTAGTTTGTTTGGACTCCATGCATACACGTAATCACGTTCTTAGAGAGCTTGAATTGTATTCGCCTTTTGTAAGTCGGGGCAGTTATTTAGTTGTATTTGATACTGTTATAGAATGCATGGATGAAAAATTATTTAAAAACCGTCCTTGGACAAAAGGCAATAACCCGGCTTCTGCTGTGAGAGATTTTCTAGAAATAAATAGTGATTTCATTGTAGATACTGAATTTGATAATAAATTAGCCATCTCTTTTACACCGGGTGGATATTTAAGGAGGATTAAATGAAACTAAAGCCCATACCCAAAAGTCCTAAAGTAGTTTTGCTTGCAAATGACCTTGTCGGTCTAGAGGTAGCAAAATACCTTAGTGAGTGCAAGGAAAAAATTGTTGCGCTAGTTTTGCATCCAAAGAGCAATGAGAGGTTTTCGAGTAAAATTAAGAGCGTATTATTAAGAGGTGGTTTAGTTAGGAAAAATATTTTCTATGCAGATCAATTGCGGGATCCGGTTTATTTGGAAAAAATCTCGAAACTAAATCCTGGCCTAGCTATATCAGCATGGTTTGGCCATGTTCTTAAAAAAAATTTTATTGACATCTTTCCTTCAGGTGTTATTAATTTTCATAATAGTTACTTGCCATATAACCGTGGAAAATATCCCCATGTTTGGGCGTTATATGACGAATCAAAATATGGGGTTTCTTTGCACTATATAGATGAAAAAATAGACACGGGGAAAATAATTACCAGACAGGAAATCAGGGCGATGCATACTGATATAGCAGGTAGTTTATATGATATTAGCTTGCATGAAATAATTAAGTTATTTATCAAAACTTGGCCGGCTTTAAAAAAAAATAAAATTAGACCCATCTCTCAAAATAAAAATGGTACTCATCATTTTGCAAAAGAAGTGGAGCGGCTCGACTTTATAGACATTAAAAAAAGATATTTAGGCAAAGACCTAATTAATCAATTGCGGTCCAGAAGTTTTAAAAATAGATCCTATGCTTATTTTTTGCACGAAGGCAAGAGGGTTTATATTAAGGTGACTTTATCAGAAAGACCTAATTTTTAAATCAACGATTCCGCCTTAGTTTATTGGCGGAATTTTATTTTATGAACGAACGAAGTAATTTAATTAGCATCGGTCTTCCCACATTTAACAGGGCTTCAACACTGGTCAGGGCGGTGGATTCTTTACTCGCCCAGACATACAAAAATTTTGAGTTGATAATTTCTGACAATGCATCTTCAGATGATACTGAAAAAATTTGCCTTGATTATGCAAAGAAAGATAGTCGTGTAAAATATTTCAGGCAGTCGCATAACATCGGATTGATAGCCAACTCTAATTTTGTAGTTAGTAAGGCGGAGGGGGAATATTTTATGTTTGCTTCCGATGATGACTGGTGGCATCCGGATTTTGTTCTTAAGCTAAGAGATGCCTTGGATAAAAATCAGGAATGCGGGATTGCCATGAGTTCGTTAAGGCAGGTTCATGAAGACGGTAGTTTAGCAAATGAGGTTAGATATGAAGGCTCAAATGATGTATCAAAATTCAGCCGAAACAGAACATTCAATGAGGTAATTTTTAAAAATCCGCCGACCCACTTTTTTATCATGGGTCTTTATAGGACAGAGATACTAAAAAAGCTTTTTTGGGAAAATTCGCCGAAGGTTTTAGGGCCAGACAAAATAATCATGTATGAAGCTTCTTTGTTTACCCGTTTTTGCTCTGTTCCCGATATTCTATGGGTGAGGACTTCTTCATTTGTTCCTGATGCCAAAAGATATACCGGTGATTATCAGAAAATTTTTACCAATGATTATGCTAATGCAAAACATGTTGTGAAGGCCATATCCCGACTTTTCAAATCACCTAACATAAGTTTAGTTGAAAAAGCTAAGATTCTACCCCTAAGAGCCCCGGCATTAATATGGGGATTTAGAAAACATCTTCTACGAGAGTTATTCCCATGGGTATACAAGATTTTTAAACAAATTAGATAATATTATGCAAATCTACAAGTTCATTAGTATAATTAGTATGCATTTGTATATTAGAATCGCACCAGAATGAAAATAAAAAATAAAAAAATTCTTGTTACCGGCGGGGCGGGGTTTTTGGGCAGTCATTTAGCGGATGCTCTAGTTAAACAGGGGGCTAGGGTTTTTATTGTTGATAATCTCTCAACGGGCCTAAAAGAAAATATTAATCCCAGGGCAAAATTTTATAACTTAGATATGAATAGTCCGGAGATAGATAATGTATTTAAAAAAGAAAAACCGGAAATAATATATCATCTTGCATTTAACACTAATGTACCTAAGTCAGTTGAAGACCCTATGTTTGATGCCGGGAGCATCACCGGTTCTTTGAATATTTTCAATAATGCTGTTAAGTATGGAGTTAAAAAAATAATAATGGCATCATCGGCCTTTGTTTATGGAAATTATCCGTCCAGGATGCTGCCGGTGACAGAGGAGCATGAGTCGCAGCCGGTATCGCCATATGTGGTATCAAAATTAACAGCAGAGAATTATTTACGATATTTCAATAAGACCTATGGGATATCTTGCGTAATATTGCGTTATGCAACAACTTATGGTCCGCGACAGGTTAGGGGAGCAATGGCTGACTATATCAGAAAAATAGATTCTGGGCTGGCTGTAGAAATGTTTGGTGACGGCAATATAACTCGTGATTATATATATGTTGAAGATAATATAAAAGCCAATATCGTTGCCCTTGGTTTAGAGACTAAAGGAAATGTTCCGGTAATTAATCTGGGTTCAGCTAAAGAAACTACCCTAAACGAATTACATAGCAAGATAGCTAAGTTATTAAAAAAACCTGATGCCAAGCCGGCATATTATAATTCAAGGCCGGGAGAAATATTAAGATTTTGCGTTTCAAATAAAAAAGCCAAGAAAGAGCTTGGCTGGCAGCCTGAAGTCAGTCTGGACGAAGGCCTAAAAAGAACAGTTGCTTATTTCTTAAGAATGAAGAAGAGAGGATAAGATTTTATTTAGCTCACGAGCCAAAACATCGGTGGTAAAGTTTGTTTTAAATAGAGCATGGGCATTTTCCGCAACCTGATTCAGCTGATCGGGATTATTTTTTGCCCAAAGTATTTTTTTTGCTAAATCATCAGCGCTAGCCGGTTTTACCGTAAGGCAGGTCTCGTTATCTTTGAGGAATTCCATGATGCCGTATGAGTTGCTGGTTATCATATAAGGAATATGCAGGGCCATGCTTTCCATAGTTTTAAACGGAACATGGAACTCTTGCCGTTTGTGGTCAGATAGCTGGCCGAGACTTAAATGGCATTCTTGCATCTTGCCGGTCATCTCTTCCCAGGAAAAACGTTGAGTGAGCCATTCTACATTTTTTAAATCTAAGTCTTTTATCATTTTTTCAACTAACGGCGCTAAATATCCGGAACCCATTATTCTAAATTGCACAGGCTCTTTTTCTAAAATTTTTGCGGCCTCTAGCATATATTCAATTCCCGATTCCGGCATTAATGCGCCCCGGAATAGAACTGTGAATGGGGGTAGTTTTTTTATGTCAGGATTATATATAAAAACTGTGTCATCTACACCGGTCCATAATCGGATAAGTTTTCGTTCGGGTATAAAAAACTTGTCGGAAATGAATTTTTTTCTGGTGTTAGTATCAACAAGCGATATGTCGGCCAGGTTAAATGCCAGCCAATCCACCAGCCATACGTATAATATTCTCCAGCCTAGAAATCCGTATTTTTTGCGGGACATTATTATTCCGTCATATAGAGAGCCCAAGGCATCAAAAACAATTTTTTTATCTGATATTAGTTTGGCAAAAGGAACCAGAATATGACCCGAAAAACCTATGAATAATAAATCATAATTATTCTTTAGGGCACGATGTTTTTTATATAAATTCCAAAACTTTTTTATTCCCGGTGTCCAATCCCGGCAATCTATTATTTCTACCCCGTTAGAAGTAGCCGCGCCGCGGTCCTCTGGACTCATGCCTTCAGCATGAGCGCGACTTCTAACGGGGTCTACCCCTAGCTTTTTGAGCCCGTTAAGATATATGACATCTCGGGTATGGATTTTCTCGGTGAGATTGAAATAGCATATGCGCATATTATTGAATCTAGTTTATATCTGTCTTTATTGCAAATTCCATAGCCTCGCCATATCGCAGGGCAAGTTATCAACAGGTGCTGATGTTTAAAGTTTAATCTTGTTTTTTGGCAGGGGTAAAAATAAAAACCCCGAAATGTTTAAAAGGGGTTCCCCCCAATATTTTATTTATAAATTGTTTTGATTATTTTTATTTTTCTTGATAATGTCCATGTATGAGAAATGGACCGGATATTAAAAGAAATAAAATTCTTGTAACCGGAGGGTCGGGCTTCCTGGGCTCTTTTGTGGTGGAGAGGCTTCAAAAGAGGGGGGTTCCGAAAAAGAATATTTTTGTTCCACGTTCTAAAAAATATGACCTAAGAAAATTAGAAAATTGTCAGAAAGTCGTTAAGGGTCAAGATATTGTAATTCATTTGGCAGCCAAGGTTGGCGGGATAGGTTTTAACCGTGCTAAACCGGGCGAATTATTTTATGATAACATAATAATTGGAGCGCAGCTTATGGAAGCTGCCAGATTAGCCGGAGTTAAAAAATTTGTAGCTATTGGAACTATTTGTGCTTATCCTAAATTTACCCCGATACCATTTAGGGAAGAGAATTTATGGAATGGCTATCCTGAAGAAACTAATGCTCCATATGGTTTGGCAAAAAAAATGCTTCTGGTACAAGCCCAGGCCTATCGTCAGCAGTATAACTTTAACGCCATCTATTTATTGCCGGTAAATCTATATGGTCCGGGTGATAAATTTGATCCGGCCGTATCTCACGTGATTCCGGCGCTTATACATAAGATTTTTGAAGCCAAAAGAAAAAAACAAAAAAGTGTAGAAGTTTGGGGCATGGGCAGGGCTACTAGAGAATTCTTATATGTTGAAGATGCCGCGGAGGGTATAATTATGGCCGTAGATAGTTATAATGGAAATGAACCGATAAATTTGGGTTCAGGGGCGGAGATATCTATAAGGAACTTGGTAAGGTTAATATGTCAGCTGGCCGGTTATAAGGGAAAAGTCATATGGAATAAGGATAAACCCGATGGACAGCCACGCAGGATGCTGGATACCAGCCGTGCAAAAAAAGAATTTGATTTCAAGGCCAGGACGGATTTTAGAGAAGGCCTTCAAAAAACTATAGATTGGTATATCAAGAATAGATAAAAATATTTATGCTAAGTAATAAATACTATAAAAAAGGGATTAAGAATGCTTTGGCTTTTATTATTTATCCTGGCAAAACAGTGCTCACTCTTAGGGATAATAATATTCCTCCTGAAAAATATAATCAAAAATTTGATTATATTTTTTTAGACAGAGCCATGGAAAGAAGCAGTGATTTGATGGGGCTAATCTCTAATTTAAATAAATATTGTCATTCTCAAACTAGAATTTTAATCTATCAGCGGAATTATCTGTGGCAATGGATAATAAATCTATCCGAAAGTTTGCACCTTAAACGGAAAGAGAGTAGGCAAAATTGGCTGTCAATCGGGGATATTTCAATATATTTTTCCAGTTGCGGCTTTGAAGTGACCAGGATATTTAAGAGGACGCTTTGTCCGGTGTTTGCTTTTGGTTTAGGACCTTTAATAAATTGGATTGGTACTCTTTTGCCATTTTTTGATTTTTTTAAATTAGACCAATTCATTCTGGCACGCCCTTCATCAGGATTTTTTGAGGATACACACAAGAGTTTATCCATCTGTATTACTGTCAGGAATGAAAAAGAAAATATTGAAAAAATTATTAAAACATTACCGTTGGTTTGCGTAGACCAGGAGGTCCTCTTCATAGAGGGACATTCAAGTGATGGCACAAAACAGGAGGTTGAAAGGATTATAAAAAAATATCCGGATAAGAATATCAGATTAATTGGACAACCGGGAGAGGGGCAGGGCGATGCAATTAGAGCCGGATTTAAAGATGCAAAAAAAGACCTGATTATTTTATATGAAGGCGACGGCACGTCGGATCCCGATGACCTTAAATATTTTTATGATACTATGAGGGCTGGTCGTTTTGAATTTATAGAGGGAAGCCGATTCGTTTATCCTCTAGTCGCAGAAACAATGCCGCTGCCAAATAAGTTAGGCAATATCTTTTTTGCAAAATGGTTCTCATTTTTTTTGGGACAGAGAACGACGGATGTTTTATCGGGAATAAAGGCAATTTCAAAAAAAGATTTTGATATCCTTTCTGAGCATTGGGGTTTTTTGGGTTTTCAGGATCCTTTTGGCGACTTCGAGCTTTTATATGGTGCGGCAAGAATGGGTTTAAAATTCGGGGAAATTCCGATGCGTTATTATCCTAGAGTTTATGGTTCTTCAAAAAGTAAAGTTTTTAAACATGGATTTTATTTAATAAAAATGGCCATCAAAGGTTATTTGATTTTTAGAAAACATTGATTTAAACTCTAAGTCATGAAAGTTCCTCAAATGTCGCCCTGGCTCGGCAAGGAAGAATATAAGGCAATAGAATCCTGTTTTAAAGAAAACTGGCTAACAGAAGGGCCTAAAACCAAACAATTTAATGAAAAACTTTTAAAATTAACCAAAGCACGTTTTGGGGTCTTTGCTCCAAATGGCACCCTGGCTTTGTATTTAGGACTAAGGGCGTTGGATATTGGTCCGGGCGATGAAGTTATTGTACCGGACTTTACCTTTTATGCTTCCGCCACTTCTGTGGAAATGACAGGAGCCAAGCCTGTTTTTGTTGATGTTAATAGAAAAAATTTCCAGATAGATTTAAAAAATGCCGATAGATTAGTTAATAAAAAGACCAAGGCAATAATGCCCGTTCATATTTATGGAACAATTGCCGACATGAAGTCTGTTGTAAGATTTGCCAAGAGGCATAAGTTAAAAATTATTGAAGACGCTTGCCAGGCTGTCGGCGTTCATAGAGATGGTAAGCACGCGGGTACCTTTGGTGAGGTTGGGTGTTTTTCATTTTTTGCTGATAAAACTGTAAGTACCGTTGAGGGTGGATATGTTATTACAAATGATGAAAAACTTTACCAAAAACTGCTTTTTCTTAGAAATCAGGGCAGAATAGACAGGGGATCATTTATCCATCCCCAAATTGGCTATAATTTCAGAATTACTGATATCCACTCAGCAATAGGGCTTGTTCAGCTTAGAAAGTTACCTGAAATTAAAAAAATAAAAAATAGAATATTATCAATTTATAAAAAGCAGCTTGCTAAACTATCTGAAATAACCTTTTTTGAGCCAGACGCAGGGGTAGAAATGATTCCTTTCAGGGTCTGCATATTAGTTGATAAGGCCCATGAGTTGATGTCTTTTATGAGAGAGAAAGGAATAGAATCAAGAACTTTCTTTTATCCTTTGCACAGGCAGCCTTATTTTAAATATCTTCAAAAGGGACGTAAAGACCAGGATGATAAATATTTCCAAAATGCCATATATGGTTATGAGCATGGAATCTGTTTGCCAATTTTCCCGACTTTAACTGATAGGCAAATTCTTTATGTTTGCGATACGATAAAAGATTTTTATGAGTAGCCGACTTTTTTATGATTTTTATGACATATTTTTTCAAGATAAAAATTATTCTGCCGAAGTAGATATTATTTTATCATTGGGAAAAAAATTTGGTCCGGGTTTTCCCGGGCATATTCTGGAAATTGGCTGCGGAACCGGAAATCATACCGTGGAATTAGCCCGGAAGGCCGTGGATGTTTTGGCCATTGATATAGATCCGAGTATGACCGCTTTGGCTAAAAATAAAATAAAACAGAAGAAACTGAAGAATGTGATTGTTCTTGAAAAGAAAGTAGAGCAGTTGGATTTAAAAAAATTCGATTTAGCCGTTGCCATGTTTAATGTAGTAACCTATATACAGCATACAAACGAGCTGCTCTCTTTTATGAAGGGCGTCAGCAGTCGTTTAGAGCCGGGAGGGGTATTTATATTTGATTCATGGAATGGAGTGGCGGCCATGAAGGATCCGCCTAAAAAGAAACAAATACATATGAAGCGAAAAGGAGAGTTGATAGAACTTGAAATAATACCCAGGACCAGCTTTATTAATAAAAAGACTAAACTCTCCTATAATATTAAAGTAACAAAAGGCAAATTAATTAAAGAAGATAAATTTATAATCAGTCAGAAACTCTGGACGCCCCTACAGATCGGGCGATCCTTAAAGCAGGCAGGATTAGAATTGTTATGGAGCTCGCCGTTGCTTAGGCCAGAGCAAAAAGCGACAGAAAAAGACTGGAAGATAATGTTTGTGGCAAAAAAATTGTTCTAAAAAACATCCATATATGAATCAGGACACAAAAGAAGCATTATTTTTACACAAAAATAGAATTAAACAAAAAGACATTTTAAATAAAGTATATATTGATTTTTATAATCATTTTAAGGCAAGCAGTGTTCCCGGGGGACTTTGTATAGAGCTTGGTTCGGGAGGCGGGTTTCTGAAAGAAATTATTCCCGATGTCATAACATCCGATTTGTTGGAGGCTCCGGGTATTGATAAAATTTTTCCGGCCACTGAGATTCCATATTCGGCGGATAGCGTATCGGCCTTTTTTATGTTAAATGTGTTGCACCATATTAAAAATTCAGAAAAAGCTATTCAGGAAATGGAAAGATCTTTGAAGATTGGCGGAAAGATTATTATGATAGAACCGATTAATTCTATGTGGGGCAGAATTATTTATAAATATATTCACAAAGAAAAATTTGATCCAAAAGCAGGATGGAGAATAGAGGGTGAAGGAAGAATGTCTGATTCCAATATTGCCCTCCCGTGGATATTGTTTGTAAGAGATAGGAAGATTTTTGAGAAAAGATTTCCGCACCTAAAAATAATTAAAATTTATTATCATTCGCCTTTTAAATATTTATTTTCTGGCGGACTGTCTAATTTTCAATTTTTGCCTACGATAGCCTATCCTCTGATAAGGAGGTTTGATGACATTGTCTCTAGAATATTTCCGGAAATTTCGATGTTTGTTACCGTTGAGATTGAGAAGATATAAATGAATAAATTATATACTGTATTTGCTTCCGATAAGTCTATCGGGGCATAATTGCATTCTAATTTGGTTTTATATACTATTGTGAGATGAATAAAGTATTCAACAAGGCCTTGATAAAATTTAAACCCAAAAAAATATTTATTGCCGGCGGGACCGGTTTTTTGGGTAAGCACTTGGTGGCAAGGATTAAGAAAGATAAAATTCCCTATGTAGCTGCATCATTGAGCAAGGGTGTTGATTTTAGGGACATAAAACAGCTGGACAGATTTTTCAAGAAAGAGAAACCGGATGTCGTGATAAATGCCTCAGCTTTCGTAGGCGGAATTCAATTCGGCTATCAAAAGCCGGGTGAAATCTATTTTAATAATACGCTTATAAATACTAATCTTATTGAAGGCTCAAGGCGTGCCGGTGTTTATTTATTTGTTAATCCAATACCGAATTGTTCATACCCTGATGTTTTAGATAAAAAACTAGAAGAAAATGAATGGTGGGATGGCCCTCTTCACGAATCGGTTCTAAGTTATGGTTTAACAAGAAAGGCCAGCTGGGTAAATGCTTGGGCATATAACAAGCAATACGGGATGAGGTTCATTAATCTGATATTTCCAAATATGTATGGTCCGGGTGATCATACTGATGAAGTAAGATGTCATGCTTTGGGCGCGCTTGTTAAGAAATTTATTATTGCCAAACGCAATAAAGTTAAAGAGGTGATAGTCTGGGGTACCGGCAAGCCAGTCAGGGAGTGGCTTTATGTGGAAGACGCAGCAGAGGCCATTATGAGGGCCTTGAAGATTGAACCGACTATTGACCCGATAAATATTGGTTCCGGAACAGGCGTTTCTATAAAAAAATTGGCCTTATTGATAAAAGACGTTGTGGGCTATAAGGGCAAGCTCGTTTTTGATACAAATTATCCTGACGGCGCACCGTATAAAATAATGGGCGTAAAGAGGTGTAAGAAGGTTTTTGGCTGGCTGCCCTCAACTAATTTAAAACGCGGTACTAAAAAAACTGTAAAATATTTTGATAGCGTAATATAATATTAAATATGTTTAACTATATTATTTTATTTATAGCAATTGTTTTTGCGGTTTCCGGCCAAATACTTTTGAAAAGGGGGTCTATGGTGGTCAGCGAAGTCCTGAAGTCTCCCAAAGATATAGTAAGCTTTGGCCTTTCTATGTTAAAAAGCGCGAACATAATGGGGGGACTAGTTTTATTCGGAATTGCTTTTGTGATGTGGGTATGGATTTTATCAAAGATGCAACTTCACGTTGTATATCCTGTATCTACTGCCTTACAGATAGCCTTGCTATCTCTTGGTTCGTGGCTCTTATTAAAAGAGGCGTTATCTATTGTCCAAGTTGTAGGCATCGGAATTATAATTTTGGGAATTTTTCTTCTCCTGAAGCCGTTATAGTTCATAAGCTTCTCAAGCTGATGTCAGTTTGAATTCTGCTCCCTTTCCCTAGGTTAATTTTATTTTTTTCGCGTGTTCATGCAGGCCATGGTCTCTTAGGTCGTGTTCCAGCATTATTTTAACCAGCTGATTGAAACTTGTTTTTGGTTTCCAGCCAAGAACCCTTTTTGTTTTACTGATATCTGCTACTAAATGGTCAACTTCAGTCGGACGGTAGTAACGCGGGTCTATATCAACATATTTTTTGTAATTTCCTAAGCCGGCTTCACTGAAGGCTATTTTAAGAAATTCTTTTATAGAGTGGCTCTCGCCCGTCCCTATTACGAAGTCGCCCGGTTTATCATGTTGAAGCATTAACCACATTGCCTCAACATATTCCGGTGCGTAGCCCCAGTCTCGGCGAGCATTTAGATTACCCAGATATATTTTTTTATCTAAGCCGGCTAATATTCTGGTGATGCCTCGGGTTATTTTTCTGGTTACGAATGTTTCTCCTCTTCGGGGGCTCTCGTGATTAAAAAGTATACCGTTAGATGCGAATATTCCGTAAGCTTCACGATAATTGACCGTCGTATGATAAGCAAAGACCTTAGCGCAACCATAAGGACTTCTCGGCTTAAATGGCGTCTTTTCGTTTTGGGGCGGGGGAGAGGAGCCGAACATTTCACTAGAGCTGGCCTGGTAATATTTTATTTTTTTTCCTGTTTTTTCCTGGTAGTCTTTTATTGCTTCAAGTATTCGCAAAGTACCCATTCCGGTGATATTAGCCGTATATTCGGGTATATCAAAAGAAACCCTGACATGGGATTGCGCACCTAAATTATATATTTCATCAGGCCCGACAGCATAAATTAATTTGCGTATAGTATTGGCATCGGCCAAATCTCCGTAATGACTAAAGAATTTTATGTCTTTTTTATGATAGCCTTCTGATAGGTGATCTATACGATGTGTATTGAAGGTTGAGGCCCTTCTGATAACACCATGGACTGTGTATCCTTTATTCAATAGCAGTTCCGCCAGATAGGAGCCATCCTGTCCGGTTAATCCGGTTATTAATGCTTTTTTGTTTTTTGAAGTCATAATTTTTATACCATAATTAAGTAATGCCCTAGCGTCAATCTATACTAAATTTTTAAAATATGGCATTTAGTAATCGTTATACTTGTTCACCTTTAATGGCTTTTATGATAGAGTAAAAATTAATTGTTATGAAAAACTACAATACAAAACCCGTATTGGCTAATATTCTTCGGTGGATGGTTTATATTACGGCATTTGTGCCGTTGGTTATTTTTTCACAGTTCATATCGCCGTTTCATTTCGGCAAAGTAGTTGTATTTCGCAGTCTGGTTGAGATCATGGCTGTTTTTTATTTGATTCTTATTTTGAGGGACAGAAGGTGGCTTCCGCCAAAGCATATTTTACTCGGTATTTTTGGTTTGCTGACGGTGATGTTCGGCATAACTACTATTTTTAGCGTCAATCCTCATTTGAGCTTCTGGGGCTCGCTTGAACGCATGGGCGGATTTTGGACTTTTACCCACTATCTCATTTATTTCGTCATCCTGACTTCTGTTTTCAGAGAAAAGAAGGAGTGGATGAATCTGTTAAGGCTTTCTATATTTGTGGGCTTTCTTTCTGCTATATACGGATTTGGACAGAAAACTAATATTGAATTTTTCATCGGTTCCGGAAATAGAGCCAGAATTTTCGGCACCATAGGCAACGCGGCGCTGTTTGCCGGATATCAGATAGTCGTTCTGTTTCTGGCTCTTTCCCTGGCTTTGTCTTCATGGGTGAACCAAAAGGAAAAGAATTTTCTGCTTATTGCGGCATTTATAAGCACTATCGCTGTTTTTATGACAGCCGTGAGAGGTTCCATATTGGGTGTCGGCGCGGCCTTTCTATTGTTTGCCGTTTTGTATCTCATGGTCTTTAGATCCCATCTGGCCAGAAAGATGGTTACCAGTATTCTTGCAGTCATAGTCTTGTATGTGTTTTTCGTAATGGCATTTGGAGACTCCAACCTTGTTAAGGGCTCAAGCTATTTAACCCGTCTGACTGATGTTTCTTTTAAAACCCAGACGGTTCAGACCAGGTTCTGGGCTTGGCAGGCCGGTATTGAGGGCTGGAAGGAAAATCCAAAAACTATTTTACTTGGCTGGGGGCCGGAGAATTTTAATGTGCCTTTTTCAAAGTATTTTAATCCTAAGTTTTTCCAAGGCTTGGGTTCAGAAACTTTATTTGACCGGGCCCACAATATGTTCGTTGAGGTTTTGGTGACAATGGGCCTGCTTACGTTTTTGGCATATGTTGCCATGTTTGTACTGGCCGTCAGGTCTATTTGGAACAGGGCCATAAAAAATACCGAAGACCGTTCTCAAAAAATAATGGGCATTGGCCTGATATCTCTTATTTTGGCCTATATGATACATAATGCTTTTATCTTTGATACCTCGGCTAATTTTATTATTTTCTTTACCGCATTAGGATTTATTGTTTGGCTGACACCCCAGCCCGGAGGGCAAAATCACAAATCACAAATTACAAATAACAAACAAATTTCAAATTCAAAAAATCAAATCGTAAAACTAAGGCTTGGTGCGGGCCTTCAGATGTTAATGCTGGCTCTTCTTGTTGGAGCCGGTGTGTTGATTTATAAAACTAGTATCGCTCAGTCTAAAGCCAATTATGCCACCACCAGGGCTATCATAGCTTCTTGGTCCGGAGATTTTGGCGGAGCAGTAGATAAATTCAAAGAATCTTTAAACTACAATGTGCCAGGTAAGTACGAGTATAGGCATCGTTTTGCCCAATACATTCTTGAGCGTACCAATAATAAAGCTCCCGATGAAAAAGAAAAAGAAGTAATTTTGTTTGCGATGCAAGAAGTACAAAAGAATGCGGATGAAAGCAACGAAGACTATTTGCCGTATCTTTATATGTCACGCTTGAATATTGTTCTTGGAAAAGAAGGTGCCGATTCGCCATATAATGACGAAGCATTAAAAAATTCTATGAAAGCCCTTGAGATATCGCCGACATTTGTCAGAACTTATTACGAAATAGGCCAGGCGTATCTTAATAAAAAAGATTCTGAAAAGGCCATTGAATATTTTAAAAAAGCGGTAGAACTTAATCCGGATGTTGCCCTGACGCATTGGTATCTATCGGCCAGTTATTTTGACAGCGGGGATAACGATAAAGGATTTGCCGAGCTGACCGAGGCCAGAAGGCTGGGTTATAGCTTTAGCGAGGGGGATATTTTGAGACTCATAAACCTTTATATTAAGTTGAATGATTATAATAAGATAGCAGAGCTATACGAAGCTCTTATAGGGTTCAAGCCGGGCAATGCTCAGTACTGGGCATCGTTGGCGGCGGCCTATGCTAAAATTGGCCGTATAGACGATGCCGTGACGGCAGCCCGCAAGGCGGCAGAGGTTAATCCCAAGGATTATGCTGGGGAGGCGGAGCTGTTTATAAAGAGTTTGGGACGGTAAGCATTAAAACATTTAAACACTTAAGCATATAAGCATTTAATCATATAAACATTAGAGCATTTAAACACTTAAGCATTTTAGATTTATGAATAATCTGTTAGAATTAAAATAATATGACTAAAATTGCAATCAATGGTTTTGGCAGGATAGGGCGGATGTTTTTTCGCAAGGCTTTCGGTTTTGATGGTATAGATATTGTGGCGATTAATGACCTCGGAGACTTAGACAATCTGGCGTATCTTTTAAAGTACGATTCTGTTTATGGCAGATATGATAAGAGTGTTGAAGTAAAAGACGGTAAACTATTGGTTGATGGAAAGGATATACACATAGTTCAGGAAAAAGAACCGGGCAAATTGCCGTGGAAAGATTTAGGTGTTGATATAGTTATTGAGTCTACCGGAGTTTTTGAATCCCGGGACAAAGCTACTCCGCATTTAGATGCCGGAGCAAAGAGGGTTATAATTAGCGCTCCCGCAAAAGATGAGATAACACCTACAGCAACGCCAAATGTCGGAATGGAAAATCTGAAGCTTGAAAAAATAACCTCCAATGCTTCCTGTACAACCAATGCTACAACGCCGGTAATGGCGGTTATGTCGGCCAATCCCGGAGTAAAAAAGGCCCTTTTAAGCACTGTTCATGGCTATACGGCTACTCAAAGTATTGTTGACAGCCCGGTTGCCAAAGATTTTCGCCGGGGCAGAGCGGCGGCGATAAATATTGTCCCATCTTCTACCGGAGCGGCATTGGCGGCAACAAGAGCTGTTCCGGGACTTAAAGATAAGTTTGATGGTATCGCAATAAGAGTTCCCGTGCCATCGGGTTCAATTATTGATTTTACTTTTATTTCAGAGAAACCGACTTCCGTTGAAGAGATTAATAATATTTTTCGTGAAGCGGCAGGCAAAGAAGAGTGGCAGGGGATACTGGCTGTTACTGAAGAGGCGTTGGTGTCATCAGATATTTTGGGACAGCCTTATGGTTCTATCATAGACCTATCCATGACAAGGGTAGTGGACGGAGATTTGGTAAAAGTGATGGCGTGGTATGATAATGAAGCAGGTTATGCGGCGATGCTGTTGAAGCATGTGGTTGCGGTGGCACAAATTCTATAGCCTTAAGGCCGTAGGCCATAAAGCTGTAAAGGAGGGTACAGATAAAATTTGGAAAAATTTAAAAAATTAAAAGTTTGGCAAAAAGCGCATAGGCTAGTTTTAGAAGTATATAAAATAACAATAAACTTCCCATCGCAAGAAAAATTCGCCCTAGTACCCCAAATGAGAAGAGCTGCCATTTCTGTAGCATCAAACATAGTGGAGGGTACCAAAAGAAAATCAGTCAAAGATAGAAAACATTTTCATAATATGTCGGAAACTTCCTTAGAGGAATTGAAATATTATTTTTTGTTAAGTTACGAACTAAAATATATAGACCTTGAAATCGGCATAACTCTAAACAATATGGCCAGAGAAATTGGAGCTATGCTGGAATCTTTAAATAAGGCTTTATAGCTTATGGCTCTATAGCTTTACGGCAACCTAATGCATTTACACGATGATAAAATCAAAGAGTTAGAGGAAAAAGCGAATTTAATTCGGCAGTCTTTGATTGAGTCGCTGATGGCTGCCGGTTCCGGTCATACTGCCGGTCCTCTTGGCATGGCCGATGTTTTTACGGCTTTTTATTTTCATATTTTAAATCACGACCCCAAAAATCCTGACATGGAAGACCGGGACAGGCTGATACTTTCAAATGGTCATATTGTGCCGATACGCTATGCGGCTATGGCTCATGCCGGATATTTCCCGGTTGAGGAGCTTCAAACGTTAAGAAAGTTCGGAACTCGTTTGCAGGGTCATCCGGAACGCAATAAATTGCCCGGAGTAGAGAGTACGTCCGGTCCTCTAGGTTCAGGGCTAGGCCAAGCCGCCGGCATTGCTTACGGAGCCAGAATGGACGGCAAAAAGTTTAGGACTTACTGCCTGATGTCTGACGGAGAACACGACACGGGGAATATTTGGGAATCGGCTATGTTTGCCGGAAAGAATAAGCTTTCAAACCTGACAGGATTAATAGACAGGAACAATATTCAGATTGACGGAGTGACGGAGGATATAATGCCGCTAGAATCATTGAGAGATAAATACGAAGCTTTTAACTGGCATGTGATAGACGTAGATGGTCATAACTTTGAAGCTATTGTTGATGCCGTTGAGCAGGCGAAGGCTATATTTGAGAAGCCGACTCTGATAATTGCCCATACAATTCCCGGCAAAGGAATCCCGGAAATTGAGTTTGATTACAGGTGGCACGGCAATCCGCCCGGCAAAGGACCGGAGGATGTATTCAAGAAAGAGAAACAAGGTGAAGAGATGCTAAAACGATTAAGAACGCTAGAGGGGAAGATAAGAAGCGAGCATGAGTAGCGGAAATTTCTAATTTCTAATTCCTAATTTCTAAACAAATCTCAAATCCCAAATTCTAATTTTTGAATTTCGGTCATTAAGATTTTGATATTGTTTAGGATTTAGAGTTTTAGGTTTAGGGCTTGAAACGAGATTATTACGATTGGTCGGAATTTGATAAGGATGTTAAAAAGATTGCCAGATGGGCGCGGGGGCGAAAATTTAAAAACATTTATGGCTTGCCAAGAGGTGGATTGCCGTTAGCGGTATCGTTATCGCATGGTTTAGGGTTGCCCCTTGTCTGGGATAAGGAAAAAATAACAGACAAGACTTTGAT
This sequence comes from bacterium, assembly GCA_030698885.1. Classification (GTDB taxonomy): domain Bacteria; phylum Patescibacteriota; class Minisyncoccia; order 2-02-FULL-40-12; family IGHO2-01-FULL-4-A; genus JAUYLN01. Next base: position 16,681 of record JAUYLN010000038.1, on the reverse strand, counting down.
AGTTGATGACATAGCAGATACAGGCAAGACGCTTAAGAAAATGCTCGGCAAGAAAAAAGTTAGTGTCGTAACAATTTATCTTGATAAGCAAAGTGTATTTATGCCGGATTTCCATTGCAGACTGAAGGATGGCTGGGTAGTGTTTCCATGGGAAACTGAACAGAGTTCAAAATACGATAAAACGATTTAATATATATCAGCATCTTAATATCTATATAAATAATAAAATGCAATTAAGTTCACAAATTAAAACACGAATTTCCGCTATTCTAAATGATGGTGCTCGTGACTGGTTTTTGGTTGGTGTGGCTATTTCAATTCTTCCGATAGCTGTTATCTATAGAATATGGATTGTCGGAGTGGGTGCAATTTTAGGTGTTTTTATTGGTTTTTTCATTGCGAAGAAGTGGACTCCCGATCCTAGGATACTAGGTACTCCGTATCTTCGTCGGCACGACAAGGTCACAACAGACGAGATACATTCGTCATTAATATCTTATTTACAATCGTTACCTAAGAACTTTACGTTCCTTGTTGTCTGTCTGGTTGTATTAGTAGTTTTAGTCACGTTTATTAGATACCCACATTCTTTAGCGGTAGGGCCAAACGACGAACTGCTGGGCTTCTTGGTCGGAGTGGCCGGAGCTGCTGGGGCAACGGTGAGTGTTCTGTTGGGGCAGTTTTACTATTATGCTGCCAAGAAACTTAGAGGGGCAGATTAAAGAATGGCTGGGTAGTATTTCCCTGGGAGACCAGTCATAGCTCGCGATATGATGGTACTGCGAAAGACTTGTGAGTACTTTCAAGTCAAATTAAGATGGGAGCTATTCAAAATTACAATTTTAATTTATAAATTTTAAAGAATAATAAAATTAATGGGGCAAGAGCTAACTCAACAGAATAATAAGATTGGATTAAAGGTTTTTCTAATAATTGTATTTGATTTAGTTTTTGCGGTGCCCCTATTTTTTATTTCTGCATTATTATTTTCGGATATTGGGCGAGGTGCCTTGCTTGAATTTGTTATTGCTATAATCCTCTTTTCGATATCAATATTTGCAGCAACTGTTTTAGTTAAGATATTAAAAACAATACAAAGCCCAGAAGCCGGAGCCATAAGCAAGCGTGTATTTATCGTATTTTTTGCCTTTTTTGTACTTAGTATTTTATTTGGTAAATTAAGCTATGCTCAATTGGCCTATCCATTTCTAGCCTATTTTATAACTAAAGCCTTTTTGTCAAAACACTGATATAATTATAAACTTATTATTAATTGCATTATGATAAATCCAAAAGCAAAATTAGTAGAAAATTTATTTGATAAAGATAGAATGGAATTTCTTCCGACCCGCGACGGATTCGGGAAGGGTTTGGTTGAGGCAGGGGAGAAAGACGAGAGGATAGTGGTGCTTTGCGCAGATTTATCAGAGTCAACGCGTTCGCAGTGGTTCAAAGATAAGTTTCCGGAAAGATATATTCAGCTTGGTGTGGCGGAGCAGAATATGGCGACAGTAGCTTCGGGGCTCGCCAATTACGGAAAAATTCCTTTTATATCTTCTTATGCCGCTTTTTCGCCCGGAAGAAACAATGAACAGATAAGAACTACTATTTGCATAAATAATGTTCCGGTGAAAATCGCCGGAGCCCATGCCGGTATTTCTGTAGGACCGGACGGGGCAACACATCAGGCGCTGGAGGATGCCGGTTTAATGCGTATGCTACCTAACATGACCGTGCTTGTACCTTGTGATGCAGTTGAAGCTAAAAAAGCGACGCTTGCGGCGGCTCAATTACCCGGCCCGGTTTATATAAGATTTGGGAGGGAGAAGTCAGCCATAGTCACAACAGAAGATACTCCGTTTGAAGTTGGCAAAGCCCAAGTATTCAGGCAAGGTAAGGATGCGACAATAATCAGCGCCGGGATGTTGGTTTATAATGCATTGCTTGCGGCAGAGGAATTATCAAAAGAAGGAATTGAAGCTACGGTTATAAATTCTCCAAGCTTAAAACCTTTTGATGTTGAGACAATTACAGAATCAGCTAAAAAGACGGGCGCTGTAGTCAGTGTAGAGGAGCATCAAATTGTTGGTGGTCTCGGCTCGGCTGTAGCGGAGACATTAGCTCAAAATCATCCTGTACCGCAGGAGTTTATAGGTGTTCATGACAGATTTGGCGAGTCCGGCGAGCCGGATGAGTTGCTGGAGGCTTTTGGGATGGGCGTTGGCTCAATCAAAGAGGCAGTTAAAAAAGTTATGAAACGCAAAAAATAACCCCGCCAAGGCGGGGTTATTTTGATGGCTCATGATCCTTCCTTAAAATGAATCTCGGCCGGACCTTTCCATCGGGCCATTTTATTTTTTGATTGAACTCGTTTAGGTCGCGGACCTTTATTTTGCCGTAAGTATGTGAGATATAAACAACTACTTTTCGGCCGACAAGCTTATTCGTTGATTCATCGGCCAACATTAAAACGGTGTATAGTCCGCCTTTGTAATGTTTGTAGACCTCGTTAGGTAATATCAGTGATTTTTTAACTCTCATTGTTTAAAGTATATCCTTTCTCTTTATGCTATTTGTGGATAACTTTAGAGATTAGCTAATTTAATCGGCTGAAAGGGCCGATTTTTTGATTTTTAGGGCATGAAACTTATGCACTTTTTAAGTGTTGCATTGTGGTAGGCTAGTGGCTTATAATGATAATGAAGTGTAAAATTGTGGATGAAAGTGTTAATAACTCCTCTGTTGCTGGGGATAACTCGGCAACAGCAAATCCTAAGTTCTAAGCTCTAAACCCTAAACAATATCAAAATTCCAAGTTTTAAATTTCAAACGTTTTGAATTTGATATTTGGATCATTGGGATTTATTTAGGATTTAGGACTTAGGATTTAGAGTTTATCTTTGTTAATCGGTGAATATAAACACACAATTGATCCCAAAAAAAGAATATCCATACCGGCAAAATTACGCCGTGAGATTGGCGCCAAATCTGTTTTGACCAGAGGCCTTGATAATTGTTTATTCTTATTTCCGATGAAGGAGTGGGAGCAATTGGCGGAGAAATTAGGCAAACTGCCTTTCGGACAGGGAGACACAAGAGGATTTGTAAGATTGCTTTTGTCGGGTGCGGTTGAGGTGGAGGTTGACCAGTTGGGCAGAGTTTTAATTCCTGATTATTTAAGAGACTACGCCATGCTTGATAAGAAAGCCATAGTAGCAGGACTATTCAACAGATTGGAAATTTGGGATGAGAAGCGCTGGCAGAGTTATAAAGATAAGCTTGAAAAAAATAGTGACCAAATAGCCGAGAAATTGGGAGAGCTGGGAGTCGTATAAAAATTATTCTAATTATTCTAATTAACCTAATTATTCTAAACAACTAAATTTGTAACTGGGATTTCATTAGGTCAATTAGAGCAATTAGGTCAATTAGGAATTTGAAAGTTGCTGCACACCCCCGTTTTATTAAATGAAGTTCTTGAATATTTAGACCCTAAGCCCGGTGACAAGATAATTGATGCGACGTTTGGATTTGGCGGACATAGTCTGGCAATGGCCGGGAAAGTTGGAACGGGTGGAAGGATTCTAGGTATTGAGGCAACCGAAGAGCTTTATAAAAAAGCAGTAGAGAGTAAAAAAGATAATTTAATTTTAATAAACGATAATTTCATAAATTTAGAAAAAATAGCTCAAGAAAATGATTTCAATAATGCTAATGGAATATTGTTTGATCTTGGTATATCAAGCTGGCATTTTGAGGGAAGCGGGAAAGGTTTCAGTTTTCAGAAAGATGAACCTCTAAATATGAACATTAGTTCATATTTAGAAATCCCAAATCACAATTTACAAAACACAAACAAGACGGCGGAGGGGATTGTAAATGAATATAGCGCGGAAGATTTAACCAGAATATTCAAAGAATACGGGGAAGAGAGATTTGCCGGACCGATAGCCGAAGCGATAATAAGGTCCAGAAAAAACAAAACGATAAAAACCACATTTGAACTGGTAGAAATAATAAGAAATACGGTTCCCGGTTGGTATCAGCATCGTAGAATACACTTTGCTACCAAAATATTTCAGGCGTTAAGGGTTGAGACAAATAATGAACTTGAAAATTTAAAGTCAGCACTTAAGCAGTCAGAACAAGTATTAAAAAAAGGAGGCAGGCTGGCAGTCATATCTTTTCACTCACTTGAAGACAGGATAGTTAAAAATTTCCTGAGAGACGGTAAAAAAGACGGAAAATGGGAAATACTTACCAAAAAACCTATTGTGCCGGGCCGTGAAGAAATAATAAATAATCCGCGTTCCAGAAGCGCAAAATTAAGAGTAGCAGAACTCATTTAAGCATATAAACATATAAACATTCTAACAAAATTTCCCAGATGAATTATTACAGACAATTATCAATAGCCAACAAGCAAAGTTTATTTTCACTTCAGCGTACAGAAGCTTTGCTTATGTATGATAAAAAATTTCTTGCCATAAATATAGGCGTTTCTATTTTGCTTGCCATGACTCTGGTTGCTTATGTGTTCGTTTCAAACCATGTAGTATCTCAAGGATATAAAATAGACAGATTAAAGGCTCAGTTCAACGAGGCAAGCGCGAAGGTTGTTTCTTTGGGCCAAGGAGTGAGCCGGGATGTTACTGTTGATGAGATAAATTCATTTGCCCATTATGCCGGTTTTGTTCATTCTCTTGAGCATGATGTGGTATATACGGACTCAAGCGTAGCTATAGGAGCCCTGGGCAGGTAGCTAAGCATAAAATTACAGCCCCCAGAAGTCCTCAACTGGGGTCTACTGTAATTTTATGCATGGCTGTCTAGGCTCTTTATATCTTGGTAACTACATTGTATTATGGATAGAAATGAAACTGAAAAGCACAGGCTCAAATAATTGGAGAATAAACGTTTTTATAGTTATTATTTTTGCAATGGCCGGCGGTATAACGTACCGTCTTTTTTATTTAACTTTCGTTAAGCATTCTGATTTTGTTAAATCAGCAAAAGCTCAATATGAGAATCCCTCATCGCAGCTTTCAGAAAGGGGCAATGTATATTTTTCTGATGTTTTGGGCGACCGGCATTTAGCTGCTACAAATCAAAAATTCATTTATGTATATTCAAATAATTCTCAGCTGGATTCGGCAGATGAGGCATCCCTCAAAATAGCAGATGTGCTGGGGGTTTCAAAAGAAGAAATATTAATTAAACTTTCCGATAACAAAGAAAAATATGTGGTCTTGGCGGATAGAGTAAGCGAGGTTGAGGCTGATAAAATAAGAAAACTAAATATCAAAGGCATTAGCATCGCAAATGGAATTGACCGTATCTATCCGGAAAAATATTCAGCCGCATCTACTCTTGGTTTTGTCGGTTTTGAGGGGTTCGGTAGAGTCGGTCAATACGGTGTTGAGGCATTTTATGATTATGTATTAAGCGGAGAACATGCAACACAGAATTGGTTTGGCAACGAGACTTATTCAAAGATATCAGATTTTTTTAAATCTTTAGCCGACAAAGACGCGCAAAATTCTAATACTGCTGATGCCGGTAAGGACCACGAGAGCAGTGATGTCGTTTTGACTATAGACAAAAACATTCAATCTTTCATTGAATCCAAGCTGGATGCATTGTTGCTGAAGTGGGAGTCTCCATCCGGGCTGATAATAGTGGAGGATCCAAATACGGGCGCAATACTTGGGTTGGCATCATCTCCGAGTTTTGACCCTAACCATTATGATGAGTTTGGATTGGCCAGTTTTATTAATCCGGCAACCCAAAAATTATTTGAGCCCGGTTCTTCCTTTAAGCCTATAACTATGGCCGGCGCCCTGGATAAAGGCGTTATCAAGCCGGATACTACTTATGAGGATACCGGCGCGATTGTTGAGGCGGGATATGTTATAAAGAATTTTGATGAAAGGACTTATGGCATCCAGACCATGCGTCAGGTTTTGGAAAAATCATTGAATACCGGTTCTATTTTTGCACAAAGCAAGCTGGGCAATGATGACTTTTTAAATTATGTTGTTGCCTTCGGTTTTGGGCAAAAAAGCGGAATAGACTTGCCCGGCGAAATTAACGGAAATATTTCAAACCTTTTCAGCGGAAGAAAAATAAATTTTATGACTGCTTCTTTTGGCCAGGGCATTGCTGTGACACCCATTCAGCTTGTAAATGCCTATTCATCTATTGCTAATGGAGGTAAACTGTTAAAGCCCTATGTGGCGAAAGAAATAATCAGAGAAGACGGTTCAAGCATCAAGGTTGAGCCGGAAGTTTTAGGCCAGCCCATATCAGACAGGACGGCCCTTACCTTAAAATCAATGCTAACTGACGTAGTTGACAATGGATTTGATAAAGCGCGTATTCCGGGCTATGATGTTGCCGGAAAGACCGGTACGGCCCAGATATCCGATCCAGGCGGTGGATATTCCGATGAGTTTATTCATAATTTTATCGGTTTCGCGCCCTCGTACAAGCCCAGATTTGTAATATTGATTAAGATGGACAGACCGAAAGGTGAAAGATTTGCCTCAAATACTTTAACGCCTACTTTTGCTGACATAACCAGATTTCTGATAAATTATATGGGGATACCGCCTACGCGCAGATAGTATTAAGGGGTAAGTAGTAAGTATTAAGCAAAAGAAAAAGCCCGCCTGTCTGCGCAGGCAGGCCAAGGGCGGGTGGTTATAGAACTGTTAGTCTGAAGGATATTTTAGTTATGTCGGTAATCGGTAATCTAATACGGCTTACTGCAAGTTTGTTCTGATTTTTTGAAGCTAGAAAATTTAATGCGTCTTCTAGCTCAGTGTGTTCAAAATCAAGATTCTCCTCAACTAATGTATTAGAAAGGGTAATAAAATCTAAGGGTATATCTAATACAGATTTGAATTTTTTCTTTATGCATTCTAATACTCTGCCAGCAAAAACCTCATCAGATAATTTTTGTGTAAGTTTAGCCATATGAATCCTTCAATAAAATCAATGTTCTAGAATAACTTATAATAAAATAACATTATCCTGTCAATGAATTATGCTCAATACTTACTACTCTATACTTAATACTTAATTCCTGTGTCCAATTCTCAAAAAATCTTACAATTTGTTTTAAAGGTTCTGGCTAAGCGAACTATCCGGCGTTATAAGCCGGTGGTTATTGGCGTGACCGGTTCAGCCGGCAAGACCATGGCTAAGGAAGCTATACATGCCGTTTTGTCGCGGAAGTTTAACGTCAGGAAGAACGAAGAGAATTTTAATAATGAACTTGGCGTGCCTTTGACTGTGCTTGGTATTGACCCAAAATTGTCCACGGCCAACCTTCGGATAAAAAACTGGCCGAGACTTTTTCGTTTTTGGCGGGAAATTATAAAAGCCAAATGGCGGACATTCGGGCTATTTGATACGAGCTATCCGGAGATGCTTGTGCTTGAGCTTGCCGCCGCTAAGCCGGGCGACATTGATTATCTAGTTGATATAGTCCATCCCAAAGTAGGCGTGGTAACCACGGTGGGTGATGTTCCGGTGCATGTGGAATTTTATGCAGGACCCGAAGATGTTGCCAAAGAAAAATCACGGCTTATAGAGTCTCTTCCTTTGCACGATGGGCTTGCGGTTCTAAATTATGATGACCAGACCGTACTTGATATGCGCGGTAAAACAGGGGCGGACATTATGACATTTGGATTGAATAAAGGAGCGGACCTTTGGGCGTCGGGTATTTCTTATTTTATAGATGAGAGCGGTGATAGTATCGGCGGGTTGTCATTTAAAATCAATCAGGGCAAAACATTTATCCCATTTCGTTTGGGAGGGGCTGTAGGCACTCATCAGATTTATAGTGCCTTGGCTGCTATTTCTGTGGGAATGTATTTCGGAGTTAACTTGGTAGAAGCTTCAATGGCGCTTGAAAAGATGCCGGTGCCGAAACACAGGATGACTTTACTGGAAGGCGTTAAAAACTCGCTAGTTGTAGATGATACATACAATGCTTCTCCGATTGCCGTTCATGCCGGGCTCGAAACATTAAGGTCGCTTGGCGAAACATTGAAAAAAATAAGACCGGATTATGCCGGTAGAAAAATAGCAGTTCTTGGGGATATGAAAGAACTTGGCCAATACACTGAACAGGCGCATAGAGCCATCGGAAATTTGGCGGGTGAGAGGTGTGATATTTTGGTAACGATAGGTTCTGCATCTAAATTTATTGCCGATTCTGCCGGAAACCAAATGCCTAAAGAAAATATTTTAAGTTTCAGCACTTCAGAAGAAGCCGGGCCCAAAGTTCTAGAACTTTTACAGGAAGGGGATGTGGTGCTGGTTAAGGGGTCGCATTCTATGCAAATGGATATTATTGTAGACAAAATTAAAATTTCGGTTTAATATAATTTAATTGCTCCTGTCGTCTCCTCCTTCGCTCAATATTAATTGAGCTTCGGAAGGATAAGCGTCTTTTCATTAAAGAGGCTCGCTCTTCCGAAGCTTTGTTACAATACAAAGCGCAGGAGTGCTCCTGTCGTCTAGCCTGGTCTAGGACGCATGGTTCTCATCCATGTAACCCGGGTTCAAATCCCGGCGGGAGCGCCGAGTAAAACGAGGCGATAACGGGTGGGGAAGAGACTTATTATTTGACTTTTTGGGGTGTATATGATAGTATATATAGGAAGAGTAATTTAGGTGTCAAAACTCAATAAAGCCAGTATTTAGTGTTTAATTTCAGGCAAACAGACATATTTAAGCCCATTGGGTATTATTATCAGAAAGGCCGTTAGAAATTTAGTCGTATATTGGTTTTATTGAGTTTTGAAGATGAGAAAAACAGACTTGCCCTTGCGGGCATTTTTTGTTTTTATAGATGTAGAAACAAGGCAAGAGGTTATTTAACAATGAAGCTGAAGCCGATTAAAGAAATGTCTTTAGGCGAAAGAGGGAAAGAAATAAAAAAGCTACGCCAATCTATAATAAGATGGGCTGAGATTTACCTAAAAAATGGCGACGAAAGATGTCATGAGGAAGATGAAAAACTAGCTAGTTTGGTGGGCCTTTCTTTGTATAAAGGAAGAAGCAGTGGAATAAGGTCTGCCAGGATATTTAATAGCCATTGTGATAAATATATTAACCGAGAATGCAATGCCGGACGATTGATTGATGACCGTTGAGCGGTCCTAGCCCTGAAGTGTAATTTGGCACATAATTTATGTTTGTGTACACAAACAAGCCAAATTTCTACTTCGGGGTTTTCATTTGGCTAAATTTTTGCTAGATTACTTATGATGGAGTCTGAAAAATTAAGCGTTGTAGAAAATAGCGCCGCACAAAATAATTTAGAATATTTCAACAGTCCCTCAAAAGGCAAGAGGGATTTTTTGAATGTCATAGCGGATATCGTCGGCTTTATTGCTGAAGAGCCGTTGGCCAGATATTCGGTTGTTGTCGGTACTGATTCAGAATTCGTTGGATTAGTTAACACTTCGACTAAGCTCAGTGCGGGTGGTGCTTCAACAAATGGAAATGGTTATTCTCATAAGAAAGAGGGGATGGGCACTGCCAATTTCGTGAGCGTTATCACTATTCATCGTGTGGGCAGACATGGCAGATATTTTTGGAAAAGAATGCCTGCCGTCAAAACTTTTGACAGGCATGATAGGATGCTCAAGGAGGCATATTTTTCTTTGGACGTGGCGCATCGTTTGACGGCCGAGCTCCGAGATAAATTGAAGGGTCATTTTTACGATTTTGAAATCCACTTGGACATCGGCCAGAACGGACCGACCAAGGATATGATTCAGGAGATAGTCGGTATGATAACCGGTAATGGGTTTAAGGCCCGTATAAAACCCGAGTCTTATGCGGCCAATAAGGTGGCGGATAGATACGTTTAAAATAAGTATTAAGTAGTTAGTATTAAGTATTAAGCTATAATAAAAAAAGCCTCGCAGAACGAGGCAATCGGATGGTTATTTAAATAGTATAATATATAATGTTGCCAAAGGACCGAAGATAAGACTTATAAGAAACCAGGCAAAACCGCCAAAACCATATCCTCCGCTACTATCATTTTTATATTTAGCCATAAAGCCATTAGCTACTGCCAACATAAACCAAAGATTAGAGTACTGGTTTTCCACGAGCCTCTCCGTTTGTAAAATAAACTAGAACTATTAAATCAAACTATTCTTAATAAATCAATGTATTATACTTACCGCTTAATACTTACTACTTACTACTTTTTATGAACCTAATTCTACCAATAATAATCGGGGTTGCAGGAGGGGCAATAGTTGCCTTTTTGATTTTGCGTGCTCAAAAACCAAAGGATGATGGCAAGACGGATAAAAATTTTGATATCTTAAATCAGAGATTGTCCGATATGGCGGCTTATTTGGACAGGACCAAGCAGTCAACCGACCAGGCATTAAGAGATACCGTAAAAATGGTTGGCGAACAGTTGAAAGACAGTCGGGAATCAGTGGAGCGTTCTTCGCAAAATGTTCACAGGCAGGTTCAGGCTTTTACGACAGGGTTGACGCAAATGTCGGAAGGGTTGAAACAGGTGCATGAATCAGTAAAAGGCGTCGTGTCTTTTCAGGATATTTTTAAGGCGCCGAAGCTTCGCGGTATTTGGGGCGAGGCATCTCTTGAGTCCGCTCTCGGACAGTATTTTCCAAGGGACGGCTATCAGATGCAGTATTATTTTAAGAACGGGGAAGCGGTAGATGCTGTATTAAAATTGCCGAATGAGCTTTTGCTGTCTATTGATGCCAAGGCCCCCTGGGAAAATTTTGAAAAAATGGTCAACGCCGACAACGATATAAACAGGGAAGTTTTTAAAAAGACATTTTTTTCGGATGTTAAGAAGAAGATTGACGATATTTCTTCAAAATACATCAGGCCTTCTGAGGGCACGGCTGATTTGGCCCTTATGTATATTCCGGCGGAAACAGTTTATTACGAAATAGTAAATAATATTAAGGATGTTGATATTGGCGCCTATGCAAGGTCAAAAAAAGTAATTCTTGTTTCGCCGAATACTTTTATGCTTTCTGTTTCGGCGATTAGACATTGGCTGAAAGACGTTCAGATGAATAGTCAGACCAAGGCCATAATGAAAAAAATTGACTGGGTTATTAAAGACGCTCAAAAATTGGAAGAAGACTTCAAGAGACTTGGCAAACATTTATCGGATGCCCAAAGCTCCTATGGTAATTCTGAAAAACGGCTGTCACTCATGACCGGCCGCGCTCAAAGCGTGCTTGAAGCCGGAGGAGAGGAGGAGAAAAAGCTAAGTGTTGGACAAGATAGTGAAGAAGTGGTAAATTAATCAAATCCATTTAAACATTTAAACATTTTAACATTTAAACATTGGGCTTTTGATTTGAATAAATTATATTTAAATCCAGGCCTTATGTTAAAGTGCTAGTATGTTATTTTGACAGTATGAATATTCTATTGTTTGCGTTTTCGGCTTCGCTATTGGCTCTTGGATACGGCGCTTTTTTGATTTGGGACGTTCTGAAGAAACCGGCCGGTGATGATAAGATGCGTGATATTTCAAAGGCCATACAAGAGGGCGCTTCCGCATATTTAAAGAGGCAGAATAGCGTAGTGGCCGTAGTAGGAATTATTGTAGCTATTATTTTATACTTTATGCTCGGTTGGAAGGTTTCGGCCGGATTTATTGTCGGTGCCGTGGCATCTGCAGTTGCCGGTTATATCGGCATGTCTATTGCTGTTCGTGGAAATTCACGGGTGGCCGAAGCTGCCAAAACAGGAATCGCCCCCGCATTTGATATCGCTTTTAAGGGCGGAGCCGTAACCGGATTTTTGGTTGTGGGTTTGGCCCTTTTTTCTATTACTTTGATGTTTTGGCTAACCAGTGACCTTAAGGTTCTGATCGGTTTGAGTTTTGGTGGTTCTCTTATTTCTGTTTTTGCCCGTTTAGGCGGAGGAATATTTACTAAGGGCGCTGATGTCGGCGCAGACCTTGTTGGTAAAGTAGAAGCCGGTATTCCCGAAGATGATCCGCGAAATCCTGCGGTAATCGCAGACCTTGTTGGTGATAACGTGGGCGATGATGCGGGTATGGCTGCCGACCTTTTTGAAACTTATGTTGTTTCAGCAGTATCGGTGATGTTGCTCGGCAGTTTGCTTTTTGGAAACAATGAGCCGGTTATTCAGTTTCCGTTATTGATCGGAGCCTTAGCCATCGGAGCATCAATCATAGGTTCGGTTTTTGTAAAATTAAAAAAGAGCATTATGGGGGCTTTGTATAAAGGACTGGCTATAGCCGGAGCGGTTTTTATAGGACTTATATTTTTCAGTGTTGATTGGATATGGGAGAACACGACTTTTAAAAATATTTCTGAAACAGGAATCACCGGTGACAACGTTATGTATTCTTTGCTGATAGGTATTTTGGTCACTGCTTTTATGGTTGTAATAACAGAGTACTACACTTCTAAAAATTTCAGGCCGGTCAAAAAAATTGCCCAATCATCTACAACCGGACACGGTACTAATATTATCACCGGTTTGGCCATGTCCATGGAATCAACGGCCTTGCCGGTTATAATAATCAGTGCCGGAGTTTTTGTCGCTTATGCTTTGGCCGGACTTTACGGCGTGGCGCTGGCGACGATGAGTATGCTTTCTCTCGCGGGTATTATTGTCGCCATTGATGCTTTCGGCCCTATTACTGATAATGCGGGGGGAATTGCAGAGATGGCCGGACTGCCGGATAATGTCCGTACCTCAACGGATGCCTTGGATGCGGTTGGAAACACAACTAAGGCAGTAACTAAGGGTTATGCCATCGCTTCGGCAGGTCTTGCCGCTCTGGTTTTATTTTCGGCATATACACAGGAGCTCTCCGATTTAGGCAGGGAAGTTGTTTTTAGTTTGTCTGATGTAAATGTTATTCTCGGATTATTTATAGGTGGTTTGATGCCTTATCTATTCGGTTCGCTCGCTATGCAGGCGGTGGGTAAAGCAGGGGGAGCTATAGTTGATGAAGTGAGAAGGCAGTTCAGAGAAATTCCGGGCATTATGGAAAGAACCGCCAAGCCTGATTATGGCAAAGCGGTTGATATTGTAACCAGGGCGGCTCTTCGTGAAATGATTTTGCCGGCATTGATTCCGATAGTAATTCCGGTGGCAGTAGGATTTTTGCTCGGTGCGGAAGCTTTAGGAGGTTTGCTTATGGGTGTAATTGTTACAGGTTTGTTCGTTGCTATTTCTATGACTTCGGGCGGTGCGGCATGGGATAATGCCAAGAAATTTATTGAAGAAGGCAACTATGGCGGAAAAGGTTCAGATGCCCACAAGGCGGCTGTCACCGGTGACACTGTAGGCGACCCATATAAAGATACGGCTGGTCCCGCTATAAACCCGATGATTAAGGTTGCGAATATTGTCGCGTTGTTAATCGCAGCTTTCTTGGTTTAGTATCTTTGTAGGGATCTAAACGAAGGGGTCGGGAAACGATGACGGTTTCCCGATGAGGTGACTGGAACGAAGTGACACAAGAGGACGGAAGTCCTATTGGGAGCGAAGCGACGATCCATATAAAGATACGGCAGGTCCTGCGATTAATCCGATGATTAAGGTGGCGAATATTGTCGCCCTATTAATCGCCGCGTTTTTGGTTTAAAATAAAAATTCAAATTCATAAAACACGGCTCCGCTTAGGCGGAGCCGTGTTTTAATTTGTCTTTATGTGTGCTAATTTGTTTCTAGAAGTTTAAAAAAAGGAGTCAGGATGACAGGCAGAAGACGAAAAAGTTCCGGACTAAACCCTGAAGATGCGGACCTGATTCAAAAAATAAAAAAAGATGTTTTAAAGATGTTTCCCAGGCAGACGAAGGCAGACAAAAAAAGAATTAAAGCTCTCCGTAAGAAAGCTTGGGAAAGCGGACTGGCTGCTAAGGATTTGAATGATTTAAAACCTAAAAAAGGCGCCCTTCATTTTGTGGAAGAGGATAAGGACAGGAGGTGCTATAGAGTTGCTGTATCCATGATTAGAGATGTGGATATGGTGGTGGAGTTTGCCTATTTTTGTATGAATGAATGGAACCTCAAACTAAGGAAAGAAACAAAAGACACCTGCGGTTGGGTCAGGGGAGAGCCAAGAGAGGAGAAATTTAATACTCTAGGCCGACAGCCACTTGCCGGATCATCTGGATACGCATTGTATTGTAATATTTGCGGGAGGGAGATATGCAAAGAAGTACTGAGGCGTTCTTGAGCGAAGAAAAACAAAAAATTATAACCGCAGAGAGTGTGATGGTCGTTGCTTTTTGGCTAGCTAGGCCACTGGGCATAGACTTGGATGTATATGTTTTTTCAGAATTATTGAACCAAGTTGATGATATCTTAGGTGTTAAAATAAATAGTTTAGCCATGAGAAGGGTTCCTCGGGGACTATATTCTGAAACCGCTGATAGTTTTATATGGCGACTTCATGGTTTCGGTTATGCCGATATAGAATATCCGGTTATTATTTTAAGGCCGGACGGGTTCTTGCTTTGTAAAGAAGCCATGGAAGAAAATCTGAAAGAAGACAAAGAGTTTTGGAAATCCTTAACAAAAAAAATCTATGAATATCTGATAAATTATGATGTCGATGCCGGCCCGAAAGAGCCGACTTGGATGCCTTGGCTAAAGAGGCTTGCGAGGTTAACGTCAGGTAACTAAACTCCCAAAAGGGAGTTTTTTGTTTGTGTTGATAACGTTTTGCCGATATTTTGACTAAAGTGGTAAAATAATAAGGTATAAGAACTTAAATAAGCTGTCTCCATCTTGCGGCTATCCTTAGAAGCAATTGGTTTGGCGGCAAAAAAGAAAGGAGGTGTCATATGTTTTTTGGAAGCATAGTAGCATCAGATATAGTCAGGTCTTCTTTAACGACTCTTTGGGGCAATGTCGCCGGTTTCGCACCGAGGCTTGTTGCCGCATTGGTCGTTTTTTTAGTCGGCTGGCTTATCGCAGTATTAATAGCTAAGTTAGTTTGGCACGTTGTCAGGGTTTTGCAGGTTGATCGCGGACTGGAAAGCCTCGGCTTTAAAAAGGTTTGGGAAAGAAGCGGCTACAAGTTGAATACACCCAAACTATTTTACGAGCTCGTAAAGTGGTTTTTCATAATAGTGTTCCTGATGGCATCAACCAATATTCTTGGTCTTGGAGAAGTAAGTGAATTCTTGAGAACCGTAGTATTTTATCTGCCTAATGTATTTGTCGCAGCATTTGTAATGCTGATAGGTGTTTTGGTAGCGAGGTTCTTAGAAGGTTTGGTCAAGGGTTCTGTTAAGGCGGCGCAGTTAGCATCAGCTCACGTACTTAGCTCTTTGGCCAAGTGGTCAGTTTTGATATTTTCTGTTTTGATAGCACTGGATCAATTAAAAGTTGCTCCGGAAATAATCAGAATAATAGTTGTCGGACTAGTATCGGCCGGTTCTTTGGCTATTGGTTTGGCATTCGGTTTGGGAGGTAAAGAACACGCCTCAAGATGGATTGAGGATATGAAGAAGAAAATTAGTGAATAGGAAATAGTAACTAGTAATCAGTAACTAGTAACTGGTAATAGGTAGGCAGAGTCCACAATATCAAAACCCGCGCCTAGGCGCGGGTTTTGATATCAACATTAGAGGGGCTTGACCCCGTTTTTTGTTTCTGATACGATGACATCACAATATATATGATTATAAAAACACAACATTCTAAAAGCGGCTAATCCTGTAGGGGTTATTATTGTCTGATTTCTGAAGCCGCCTGAAAGCGGCATTTATATTTAAAAAATGATGATATTATGTGGGTTCTCAATTGCTAGTCATGTGCTGGCAGTTGAGAGTCTGGATGATTAAAAGATAGAAAGACTGAACATTGAAAATTTACTCACTAATACGACACACAAACGTATTAGTGTGGGGTTTAATTTTGTGGGTAATTGCATTTTAAGGGCGTATGGTGGATGCCTTGACATCAAAAGGCGATGAAGGTCGTGGCGTGACTGCGATAAGCCTCGGGGAGCCGTCTAGCGGGCTTTGATCCGGGGATGACCGAATGGGGTAACCCTATCGTGTGCAAACGCGATAACTCCGTCTTTGACGGAGAGCAAACCCGGCGAAGTGAAACATCTCAGTAGCCGGAGGAAAATAAAAAGAAGCCAGCTTTGCTGGCAATATTTCCTGAGTAGCGGCGAGCGAAATGGAAACAGTCTAAACCATGTGCTTCGTTTACTAATCACTAAATTTCTGATTTAGCGATGGGTAATCGGAGTGCATGGGGTTGCAGGAAGGATTTTCTTTTAAGGTACTGATTATCGGCATATGCTTGTGCTGATAATCAGTATGTTGAGAGCAAGTTACAAAATTAGGCGTTAGTTAAATGGCCCTGGAAAGGCCAACCAAAGAAGGTGATAGTCCTGTAAACGAAAATTCCTAATCTTACTCAACCGTCCTCAATTTTCAATTTTTGAAAGTTGAGGACGGTTGGAAAGTCCTCTCCTTAGTAGCCATGGAGCAGACTATCCGTGGTGAATCCGGGCCTACTACGGTCCAAGACTAAATACTTTTGGTGATCGATAGTGAACTAGTACCGTGAGGGAAAGGTGAAAAGAACCCCGTTGAGGGGAGTGAAATAGCAACTGAAACCATATGCTTACAAAGAGCCGGAG
>JAUYLN010000035.1 GCA_030698885.1 bacterium | reverse complement strand
CTTGATTTTCCGCTTAAGGCCGGGGAAATTTTTGACCGTTTGGTTAATGTGCACGAAGAAGAGCCGGAGATTGAGGCCGACAAGTTAAAAAAAATAGTAGAGCTTGTCCGGGAGGGCAGGCTTGAGACCATGGGCGGAAATTATTTTCTGCCGGGACGGGAATATCTTGTGCCTCTGAGGTTAAAAAAAGAAAAAATATGGAAGCTTAAAATAAAAAAGGCTAGGCGGGCGGTTCGCTGGCTTCATTTCCTGCCATATATCAAAGGGGTTCTGGCTTCCGGTTCTTTAGCCACGGGCAACACGGACGAATTAAGTGATTTGGATGTTTTAATTATCGCCGGACACGGCCGTATATGGACGGCGAGGTTTTTGGTTACGGGATTACTGGAGCTTTTGGGTGTTCGCCGAAGGTCGTGGGATAAAGTAGCTCCTGACAAAATTTGTTTGAATCATTATATAACTGATTTTTCTCTTTTAATAAACTTACCGAGTGCTTATAATGCCCAGACTTATATAAACTTAAAACCCATAATATTAAATGATGGCAGATTAGAGAATAGGTTTAAGGAAGAAAATGCCTGGGTCCTGGACCATGTTAAGCACTGGCCGGTTTGGGACAGCGGCTACAAGATAGAAAATAGTTTTTTTCCTAAAATAATATCTATGCTTTGCGAGAAGATATTTGATACTTGGCTGGGAGATTGGCTTGAGAAAACTGCTGAACGTTATCAGGAGCGGAGAATACAAAAAAATCCGCTAACATATATTCCGGGAAGCAGAGTTTCTTATTCTGATAAACAGCTGGAGTTTCACCCTGAATCCCCGGAAAATATTGTTCTGGCAAAATACCTGAACAGATTAAAACGCCTTAATCTTGCACGATAATCATCATCTTAGGGTGCTATTTATCCCCACACTCATGCATGAGTAAGGGGATAAATTTGACCAATAGATATACGGGCTGTATACTCACCTGAAGATTTTAGCGCACTTTCACAAGGAGAATATATATGAAGCGAATGGGACTCATTGTTATGATGATGGTCTTTGCCTCGTCTATCGGTAGGGCCCAGGAAGTTATGCCGTTATCAGAAGTTAAGCCCGGCATGGAATGCCATGGCCTATCTGACTTTGGTAAAGGTATTCAAAAATTTAATTGCAAGGTTGTTGATATTATTACCGGGATAAGCTATGTCGGTCACTCATTTGTCTTAGTAGAGATAGTCAGTACTCAAGATAATGACTTGAATGAAATATTGAATCAGGCAAATTTTTTAGCCGGTCTTTCCGGTAGTCCTCTATATTCAAATGAAGGAAAACTTTTCGGATCTGCGGCCGTGATGTTCCCTTTTTCTAAAAAGACTCAAATACTGGCTACACCTATTGAGTTTACGCTTAATTTTAAGACTAAGGCATCAGAACTGCCTAATAAATTGTTAGACAATTCAAAATACATAAATAACCTGGCCACTTCTACAAACAATAATCAACCTGAAGTAGAATTAAAACCGGGCGAGTTTTATGCAGTGTGTCCCGTATGGGGAGATGCAGATACCTGTGAGATGGGTACGGTTATAAATTTTGATCCGGAAACTAAGCTGGCATATTTGGCCGGACACGACAGCGGAGGGTTGCCTAAGGGTGTAAGCGGGGCACCGCTATTTAAGGCCAAGGCAATAGCGGTCCAGCCTAATTTCAATAAATCATCCAAACTTGGTGTAAAGACAGGACCTATCATAGGCGCGGTTATATTCAATGGCCCGTTCGGTT
Organism: bacterium; assembly: GCA_030698885.1. Classification (GTDB taxonomy): domain Bacteria; phylum Patescibacteriota; class Minisyncoccia; order 2-02-FULL-40-12; family IGHO2-01-FULL-4-A; genus JAUYLN01. The sequence continues at coordinate 25,632 of JAUYLN010000035.1, read as the reverse complement.
TAACTGCAAAGCTGGGCGTTACGCCTAAATATTTTCCCGTAGAATTTGAACTGCACAATGTTTATCGGGATGGTATTGGGAAGAATGTTTTTAACTTTGCCTATACACCCGGTATTAGTTTTGAAATATCAGACCTTTTTCAGAAAAAATCCAGTCTGATTGATGCTTCTCTTGAGTCTGATTTGGAGTATACGGTTTTAGCAGAAGGATTTATGCCGGTCTTTTCAAGAGGCAAATTTGATTCTTCGTCCACATTAAGCAAGGTAGTGGGGATGTTTTCCAAAAAAGAGGAGCTTGATCCGGTAATTAAATCCGTATTCATTAAATTAGTGGCTCGCTCAAAATATAAAAAATTTGATCTTAAGGAAGTCGTTTCTGAAAAAGTAGAACCAATTGTGAGTGATAAATCGGCGAACAGTGAAAATAAATTTTTAATCTCACTTACCATTCAGGGTGGAGGTGATAAATTGAAACACTCTTTTAGCTATAATATAGCCAAAGAATATGAAGAAAAAACCCTGTATGTCGCTAATGGAGAGGGTGTGGCCGGATATATTTTGCAATCAAATCTACCCAGGCAGAAAGTATCCGAACTGTTGAATCAGGTTACGGACAAGAATGCTCTCTATCTGTATTATAGGGATAAAAAAGATACCAGCAGTGGCAGTGGCGGCATGGGTGGAATGATACAATTAATTTTTGGTTCAGCAGGTGGTCCCGGGACCGATCCGGTGTTAAATCTTAATTTGCCATCTGATTTTCCGAAAACTGATACCCCGGCCAACTCACCGGTTGCTGGCTCAAGCCAAGGGTGGGTTTCTGTCGGCAGTGTCAGTGACGACATAAAGATACTAAAGAAAATAGAATTGCCTGATAAAGATTATTTTGTATCCGGCGAGCAGAGTTTTGTTGTAAAATTTGTGACGGAGCAAATGGGGACAGTAAAAGTAGAGCCCCAAAAGAAAAAGAAGAAATTCTGGTTATTCTAAAGTAATTTTTTTATGGTTAAGCCCCATTTTTACGGGGTTTTCCAGGAAGTAGATTTTTGAAAGGCTCTCTTCCGTCAGGTGGCGGAAGAGAGCTAAAGCCGAAAGGCAATTCAAAAATTCACTTCCTGGTTTTTGTTTGTTTTATAGGCCTTCATGATTTATTAATCTGCAGCTGTTATTTTTTTATATAGTCCTTAATTTTAGGGAAGGGAGAGTGTCGGTGAAGATAAGTGTTGGCTGTCAGTGCGGAAAAGTAAAAGGTGAGGCAGAGTATGACGGTGAGTGTTCTAAGGTGATTATTCAGGTCGTGTGTAAAAATTGTCATGTTTCAGACTCACGTACCGGCGGTCTTGTCGGTCATCCGGATGAAATTGTTCAAAACTCTCCAGAATTAAGCGCAGTGAGCGCTTGAAAACTCAATAAGCCCCGGGCGCTTGCGCCCGGGGCATCTCTTTGCTATTATATTTTTCTGGCACTTGAGGAATGAGAGTGCTAAAATTACCTAGTTTATAAAGTTTCTAAAGTCAAAAGTTTATAAAGTTAATATCATTCGTGCTTTGTGAACTTTAAAACTTTACTAACTTTTAACTTGAGCTATGCGTATACATCCATTATCTGACAGGGTTCTTTTGGAACCGGTCAAAGAGGAAAAGAAAAAAGGAGGAATAATATTACCTGAAACGATTGAGAAAGAAAGGCCGGAGCAGGCCAAGGTTGTTGCCGTTGGTCCGGGCAGAACGGATGATAACGGCAAGAGAGTTCCGATGAATGTTAAAAAGGGTGATAAGGTTTTGTTTACCAAATATGGTCCTAACGAAGTTAAGGTCGGAGATAAAGAATATTTAATAGCGAGAGAAGAAGATATACTCGCTGTTTTAGAGTAGAACTCAAAACAGCCAATTTCTAATTTCTAATTACTAATTTCTAAATAAATCCCAAATTTCAAATTCTAATTTCCCAAATTTTTACTAGCAGAAAATTTGATATTATAAATTGTTTAGGATTTAGGGTTTAGAGATCAGAGTTTATCAAGTTATGAGCAAACAAATTTTATACAAAGAACAGGCCCGAGAGGCTTTAAAAAGAGGAGTAGACAAAATAGCCAATGCGGTGAAGGTTACCCTTGGGCCGAAAGGCAGAAATGTGGTTTTAGATAAGGGTTTTGGCGCGCCGACAATAACTAAAGACGGCGTTACCGTAGCCAAAGACATTGAGTTAAAAGACAAGTTTGAGAATATTGGTGCGGAACTTATAAAAGAAGTGGCATCAAAGACGGGAGACGTGGCCGGCGATGGAACGACTACGGCGACGGTGCTTGCCCAAGCAATGGTGGCGGAGGGCTTTAGCGCGGTTAATTCAGGTGCAAATCCTGTTGCACTGAAAAAGGGCATAGATATTGCCGTTGATTGGGTTACTAAGTTTTTAAATAAAAATAAAAAAACGGTTTCGGGCCATGAAAGAATTAAAGAGGCTGCCTCAATTTCAGCCAATGATGAGGAAATAGGCACTCTTATCGCGGACGTATTTAAGGAAGTAGGCAAAGATGGCGTGGTAACGGTTGAGGAGTCTCAGACTTTTGGTCTTGAGAAAGAGGTTGTTGATGGTATGCAATTTGACCGGGGCTATATCTCTCATTACATGGTAACTAATACTGAAAGAATGGAGTCCGTGTACGAAGATCCTTATATTTTAATCACTGACAGAAAAATATCGTCTATTCACGATATTGTCAGCGTTCTTGAAAAAATCTCAAAAAGCGGAAAGCGAGACCTTGTTATTGTGGCCGATGATGTTGAGGGAGACGCCCTGGCCACACTCGTAGTCAATAAATTAAGGGGTAATTTTAATACCTTAGCCATTAAATCACCCGGTTTTGGAGATAGAAAAAAAGAGATGCTTGAGGACCTAGCCATTGTTACCGGAGGCCAGGTGGTTTCTGAAGAAAGGGGTATGAAGCTTGATTCTACCGAGTTGACGATGCTTGGCCGGGCAAGGAAAGTTGTTTCAGACAAAGATAAGACTGTAATTGTAGGAGGCAAGGGTAAAAAGGGCGAAATTGATAAAAGAGTTGCCCAGATAAAGTCTCAAATAGCAAAAACTACTTCTGAATTTGACAGAGAGAAACTCCAGGAGCGTTTGGCAAAACTGGCCGGCGGAGTTGCCGTGATTAAAGTCGGCGCCGCAACCGAAACTGAGATGAAAGAAAAGAAATTCAGAATAGAGGACGCTGTTGCGGCAACCCGAGCCGCCCTTGAAGAGGGAATAGTGTCAGGTGGAGGCTTGGCATTGTTTGATGCCGCCAGACAGTTGGACTATAAATCAGCCGGAGTCAGTGAATTTGGTGATGAAGCTAAGGGCGTGGCTATAGTTAAATCAGTTCTGGAAAAACCATTGCGAGCTATTGCTGAAAATTCAGGCAAAGATTCAAATGAAGTAATTCATAAAGTTGTTCATGCCGAGGCGGGTATTGGTTTTGATGCTTCCACGGGAGAATACGTTGACATGATGAAGTCAGGTATCATTGACCCGTTAAAGGTTGTCAAAACCGCGTTGGCCAACGCGGCGTCTGTTGCTTCACTCATATTAACCACTGAAGCTGTGGTTACGGATTTGCCCGAACCGGAAAAAGACAAGGGTCCCGGAATGACCGGTGGAATGCCGGGGATGGGGGAATACTAAAATCATCTAAACATTTAAAACATCTAAGCACCTAATCACCTAAGCATTTAAACACCCAGTCATTTAAGCATCTAAGCATTTAATCAATTAAACATCTAAACACTTAAATATAGAGCAGAATTAATAGTAGGGAATAAAATTAGGACAAGACTTATATAAAACAACCTCGACGTAATCCGTAGAGGTTGTTTTATATAAAAGTTTAATGTTATATAATAGACCTATTGCTTAATAACCTTTCTACTGCAAATCTCAAATTTTGGCCATAAGATTGTTGAAATTTTTTCTAAATAGCGCCTGCTATTCCTCAAAAATTTCAATAACTTCTACAGAGATTCCCGGGCTAAAGCACCGTGAACCTTTTCCGAGCGTCTCAAAATTTGAGATTTTCGTTACGAAAATTATTAAGCAACAGGTCTAATTCAGTAAGTACATTGAAAAATATGAGAGGTAGCGATGCTGGAGTTAAAAAACCTTCTAAGCTCATCGGCTATATTCAGGTTTGGAGTTTTTACATTCGTGCTCATTGCATTCGTGCTGTTTTTCGCATATATATGTCATCGGTTTAATCTTCTAAGATTTTTTAACAACAAAACTCTTGTCGGATTATTTATCTTAATTAATATTCTGGATGTACACAGTACTTACGTTAATTACGTAAGAGATGGTTGGCATGGCGAGATAAATATACTTGCCAGAGAACTTTTTAGAAAATTCGGTTTTTGGAATTCTGTTTTTATTCATAAAATACCTTTTACCTTATTAATTTCCTGGCTTTTTATAAAAAATGGATTTCATATATTTTTACTGGCTCTGTCCATAAGCTTTCTGATAATAGTTTTACAAAATTATATGCTCTATTTTAAGTGGATTTAGTCCCCATCCTCATGTACGGCGTGGGGATTTATCTTTTCTGGGGCATCGCAGGGCCTTCTGCACCCTTTTGTTTTTGCTTAAATTCTATGCTATGCTTATCATTTAATAAGGTATTTAGTATTTTGGGTTATGAAATTAATTAAAAATTCATATTCTTATATTCTATTTTCCTAATACCTAATTCTGGGATTTTGATAATTAGAATTTAGAGCTTAGGATTTAGGATTTTTTATATTATGTCTATGTCATTAATTGTTTTGCTTGTTGTCATTGTTTTTGGGCTATGGCTTGCGGGGGCTTATAATGCGCTGGTCAGGGCCAAGAACCGGGTTCATGAAGCCTGGTCGGATATTGATGTCCAGTTAAAACGGAGGTATGATTTGATACCTAACCTGGTGGAGGCGGTAAAGGGTTATGCTACCCATGAAAAAGATGTTTTTGAGCGTGTAGTACAGGCCCGTTCTGCGGCCATGGGAGCCCAGACTGTGGCGGAGCACTCTCAGGCTGAAAACATGCTTTCAGGAGCTCTGAAGAGCCTTTTTGCGCTTTCTGAAGCATATCCTGACCTAAAGGCCTCAGCTAACTTTGCCAAGCTTCAGGATGAACTCACGGACACTGAAAATAAGATTCAGGCGGCCCGCAGGTTCTATAACACTAATGTTCTTGAGCTAAACAATAAAGTAGAACAGGTGCCTACGAATATCGTAGCCGGCTGGTTTGGTTTTAAGAAAGCTGAATTCTTTGAACTGGAAGAAGAAGCAGCCAAACAGCCCGTGGCTGTTAATTTCTAATTAACCTAAACCTAACTCCTAAATTCTAGTTATTTTGTCATTGGAATTTATTTAGAATAATTTATGGCGACGAATCTTTATACTCATCAAGAATCTAATATCAGAAAAACATGGTTATTAATAACCATGTTTTTGGGTTTAGTCATCGGGCTGGGCTGGGTTATCGGTTATGTTGTCGGTGAGCCGGTAATTTTGTATTTTGCCGTCGGGCTGGCTTTAATTATGAATCTGGTGGCTTATTGGCATTCAGATAAAATTGCCCTTTCAATGTCCGGTGCTAAACCTATAAAGAGAGAAGATAATCTTTATCTTTATCGTATGGTAGAAAATCTTTGCATAACTGCCGGACTGCCATTGCCGAAGATTTATCTTATGAATTCAGAGCAGATAAATGCTTTTGCCACAGGCAGAGACCCGAAGCATGCGGCAATTGCAGTAACAAGCGGGGCATTAACCAAACTTGAGAACGAAGAGCTTGAAGGCGTTCTGGCTCATGAATTGTCCCACATAGGCAACAGGGATATTTTGGTTTCAACTGTTGCCGTTGTGCTGGCCGGAGTTGTAGCTATTGTAGCAGATTTGTTTTTCAGAGTAAGTTTTTTTGGAGGGATTGGCGGAGACAGGGAAAACAAAGGCGGGGGAGCCGTGCTACTGATTGGCATCGCGGTGGCCATACTTGCACCATTGGCGGCCACTCTTATTAGATTATCCGTTTCCCGCAAGAGGGAGTATCTTGCGGATGCATCGGGCGCGCTTTTGACCAGGTATCCCGATGGCTTGGCTAATGCTCTTCAAAAAATTGCCCACGACCAATATCCTATGAAGAGTGCCCATACCGGCACGGCTCATCTTTTTATTTCAAATCCATTGAAAGGCAAAGAAAAAAGGTCTTGGGTTGCCGGAATGTTCATGACGCATCCGCCACTGGAAGATAGGATTAGGATATTAAGAGGGATGAAAATCTAATTTATGCCCCAAGATTATAATAGAAAAACAAAAATTATAGCAACTATTGGTCCGGCTTCAGAGAAGCCGGACATTTTAGAGGTTTTAATAAAAGAAGGGGTTGATGCTGCCCGTCTTAATCTATCTCACGATAGCCACGAAAACCATCAGCGAAGAATAGATTTAATTCGTAAATTCAGTAAAAAATATGATAGATATGTTGCTATTATATGCGACTTGCAGGGGCCTAAAATTAGAATTGGTTCTTTGCCTGCAGATGGCGTTGAGCTAGTTGCCGGCAAAAAAGTAGTTATTAATGCCTCGGTTTCTAAATATGAAAAAAAAGAGATACCCTTGCCTTCCGATATTTTTGCGAAAGGCGTTAAAAAAGGCGCGAGAGTTCTGTTAGACGATGGGATGATGGAAATGAAGGTATTGTCGGTAAAGGGCCCGCGATTTAATTGCGTTGTCTATAGAGGAGGCAAACTACTGTCCAATAAAGGCGTAAATGTTCCTACTTTAGAATTGCGCAAGAGTATTCTTGAAGAAAAGGACCGTACAGATATTGATTTTGCAAAAAAAGCGGGAGCTGATTATATCGCTTTGTCTTTTTTAAGAACAGCCAAGGATGTTTTGGATGCTAAGAAACTCATAAAAGACACCGGAATTAAATTAATAGCAAAGATAGAAAGACCGGAAGCGGTTCATAATCTTCAAGAAATAATAAAAGCAGCTGATGGGATTATGGTCGCTAGGGGCGACCTCGGCATTGAGACTCCAATTTGGGCCCTGCCCGTAAAACAAAAGGAGATTATAGATATAACCCGTAATTATACCAAGCCGGTTATAGTCGCAACGCATATGCTTGATTCAATGACAAGAAAGTCGTTGCCTACAAGGGCAGAAGTTTCCGATGTTGCCAATGCGGTTTATGACGGCGCTGATGCCGTTATGCTGTCATCAGAGTCGGCCTCCGGCAGTTATCCGATAGAATCAGTCAAAATGATGCGTTCTATACTTGAGGAAACAGAAAAAAGTCTTGAATATTTTAAAATAAAAAAGATGGACAAAGAATTGCCGATAACCATGTCTGTCGCCCGTTCAGCAAGATATATAGCTTATGATGTCGGTGCAAAATTCATATTTGCCGGTACGGCAAGCGGTTATTCCGCAAGAGCTGTATCTAATTTTAGGCCCAAGCAGCAGATAATCGGGTTAACCAGCAATGATGTTATTGCCCGCCAGTTAAATATTGTCTGGGGAGTTACGCCAAGAGTCATCAGGGCTAAAACAGTTGCTAATTTGGCACCTATTGCTGCTACTAAATTATTTAAGAAAAATAAAATCAAAAGAGGCGATAGGATTGTGTTTATATCCGGGCTAAAACTTGGGGAAATAGGGCAAACAAACAATATAAGTGTTATATCTTTCTAGAAGAATTGATGTTGTCATCTTCGGTTTTTCGTATTATTTTATATCAAAGATAGTATTTTGGAGGAGTCGCATAGTCCTGCCTGCCGGCAGGCAGGGGCCTAGCGCAGCGGCTTGTCATCATTTTCTAAAATTTTCTCTAATGCGGAGGGTTCGCCTAGTGGTTTATGGCACGCGCTTGGAAAGCGCGCGGGAGCAATCCCTCGTGAGTTCGAATCTCACACCCTCCGCATTGGAGAGAATTTAATTATCAGGAGAAAGCGCGCGGGAGCAATCCTTCGTGGGCTTGCTTGCAGGTAGGTTCGTGACCGAGTGGGAATGAGGAAATACTGAGCTGAGCACAGCGAATGTGAATCCCACCTCCTCCGCCAGTTTGAACAATCTTGCACTTGTCGTGCAAGATTGTTTTGTTTTGCGGTATGCTTTGATTTTGTGATAATGTTTTAGTATAAGTTTTTTAATAATTAGGATACGGAGAGGCCAGATGAGAAGAAAGGATTTTTTGGTTTTTATTTTTCTGACCATTTTAATAGTGATATCCCTAGCATACTGGTTGAGCTATATTGAAATTCCCAAATATTCTAAAAGATTTATAAGATTAGAAAACGTTGATAAAGAAAAATACGATTATGTAAAAAGAATTACCAATAACCCTATTTTTAAAAATAATAAAGTTGAATTTTACGTTGATTTCATTAATTGGCAGAGCACCGTAGATATAAGGGGTAACATATTTATAAATTATGGAACTTTAAATAGCCCATGCTTAGATTTTACAATATATCATGAGCTGGGACATCTTCAGGACGGTGTAAGAGATGATCAAATAAAGGCGGATTATTTTTCGGTGGCCGTATTGGGTCCGGATAAAACATTTGATTGCGTCATGTGGTTATTTAATAGATCAAAGGGTAGATTGGGCTGGTATACGAGGCTGGATGTTTATGCGAGACTTTTTGCAATTAAGAATGGGCTAAAATCAAAGGAAGATTTTGAGAGATATATGACAAACGACATGTTGAAAGAATGACCCCGCCACGGCGGGGTTTTGGTTTGATAATTTGCACAGGGCTATTATGGGAGGTTATAAAGTTGACAAATTTTATATTAATGATATCCTTTGGTAAGTTCTCAAAAGGAGGTGCAGCATGCTAGTCAAGCTACCTCGCACGTGTTCGGGGTCTGAGATTGTTGAAGCATTTAAGGCGGCGGCACAATTTGAGGAAGGACCAGGAAAAGAGTGGAGAGCAGTTGAGGTTAATAAAGAATTTCAATATGAACCCGGTTCGGTTCTGCAGACGATTCGGAGTGTGGGCGTTCTGGTTAGGCCGTATTTCTTAAAGAAGAAATGGATTCTCTTTGGTGAGAGGGTTTGGGAACAAAGTCTTCAAACCAAATTTAAGCTATCCGCCCTAAATCTATCCAGGCATTATCATGAGGTTGAAGTGGAAATTGAGCACGTCTATGAATTTGATGTCTATAGTCGTTATAAATTTATTGTTAACGACCCCAACAGCGAGCATTTCGAAGACATTCGCCTACAATTTGAGAGAGTCATAGCCGGCCTTTATTCTATCCTTCAGCCTCAACAAGCCTAACCTGATTAGATTGTACCCGCCAAGTCCTTTGGACCTCTGGCGGTTTTTATTTGCGACAGACATACAAAAGAAGTAAAATTAGATATATGGATAAAAATAAAATACAGTATGCGGATGATGATACCGAGCCGGTTAAATTGCTTTTGAGGCTGAGGATGCCTGCTTTGGCGGTAGGGCTTTTACTTGGCCTGGTTTTGTCTTTTGTTACTTCAAGATTTGAAGAGGTTTTGGCGGCAAATATTTCAGTAGCCTTTTTTATTCCTTTTGTAGTTTATCTGGCGGCGGCAGTTGGTGCTCAAACCCAGAGTATTTACGTCAGGGATTTAAGGACCGGCAAGGCCAGCTTTAAAAAATACTTATTCAAGGAAACCATGCTGGGCCTCATTCTTGGAGTAATATTCGGATTGGTCACGGCTTTTATTGTCGGCTTCTGGTTTGGTTCTAAAGAACTTGCTCAAGCCGTAGCTTTAGCTGTTCTCGGAGCTGTAGCAGTTGCTCCACTGATTGCCCTTATTGTTACTGAAATTTTAGAGCTTGAGCATACTGACCCGGCAGTGGGAGCGGGTCCGCTGGCTACTGTTATTCAGGATACGGTGAGCGTGTTGATATATGGTTTTATAGCTAGCGCGATAATATTATAGAAGTTAAAAGTTTATAAAGTTAGTAATGTTTTTAATGTCAATAAATAAAAAAACCCTTGTTACGGGGTTTTTGTGTTTTAGCCTTGTTTCTTTACGGCTTTTTTTATTTGCTTTTTAATTAGTCGACGGTTTTCTTTTTGTGGTTTTTTTGAGAGGAGACCTCTTATTCGGCTCACAATCCATTCATCAGTTACTGCCGGGTTTGACCGCATACCTATATTATCAAGAGTTATGCGGAGGGATTGCCTTAGAAGAAGATAGGCAGTCTCTATGCTACGGTTTTTAACGTCACTTTCTTCCAGTAAATCAGCAATAGCATTAAAGACTTCGCCATATGACATAGCATGCTGTACGGGGTTATTCTCGTCTTCCCAGTAAAGGGAGAAGCAAGAGGAGGCAGGGCGACCTTCGTGGGCATATAATCCCAAATATTTTCCGTTTATTACGAATTCTCTGACCGGTCTAAGCGGTCCTCCGGGCTTACTGTGGGGGAACTCTCGTCTAGCGGCTTTGTTCATGGAACTCCTTCGGTTTATAAGCCTGTGCCTTTTTGTATGTATTAATGATGTCTACGCTTGCTGAGCAGCCAAGGCGCGTAGCACCGGCGTCTAGCATAACTAAGGCTATTTGGTACATGTTAATACCGCCAGAGGCCTTAATGCCCATTTCGGGGCCCACAGTAGAGCGTATAAGCTCAACGTCTCTTGCAAGGGTAAGAAAATCATAGTCGCACGGCCCTTTATAAAAACCTGTTGAGGTTTTTATAAAATCTACACCGGCTGATTTTGCCAAATTGCAGGCCAATATAATTTCACCTTTGGTCAGACAGGCAGTTTCAATGATGACTTTAAGTACTGAACGTGAGGAATCCCTGACTCTACTAATTTCTTCGCTGACTATGTCAATGCGACCGGATTTTAAGGCACCTACATTTATTACCATATCAATTTCATCTGCGCCGTCTATTAAGGCGAACTCAGCTTCCGTGGTTTTTATGTCGGATATATTTGCGCCAAGGGGAAATCCGACAACGGAACAAACGCCAACGGGACTTCCTTTAAGTTTTTGTTTGCAAATTCTAACCCAGTAAGGATTAACACAAACAGAATAAAATTGGTATGAAAATGCTTCCTGGCAAAGTTGCTTAATGTCTTCTTCGGTTGCATCCGGCCTAAGCAGGGTATGGTCAATTTTACTTGCGAGTTCACTAGGCGTCATTTTTTTACTCCTTTTTAAAAAACCTTAAATAGAATATCACACTTGACTAATAAAGTCAAAAGGAGTTAAATGATTAAAGCTAACTTGATAATCAAATGTGAGGTTTTATGGCGAGAAACAAGATAGATAAAAATAGACTAGAATTAAGCAAAAGGATGACAAAAGAAGCACTTGAGTTAATAAGAGATGACAATTTGGAAGATTTTGTTACTTTGGTAAAGAATAATTATCATGAGGAGTTAAAATTGATTGCCTTGTCAGTTTTACCCAAAGAAGGCAAGGATGGAGCAGAAGATGTAGTCCAGCTTGTTTATGTGAGGCTTCTCAAGATTTTTAATAATAAAAATGTAAATTTTCAAGGTAAGTCCAGTTTAAGTACTTGGCTTCATAGAATAACGGTTAATATGACTCTTCACTGTATGCGAACGGAAAAATATAAAAATAGCAAATTAACTTTTTTAGACGAGGTGAAGCTAGGGGATGTAGAGGGTGATTATTCAGAACCAAGTATTTCAAACCGTGTTGAGGAGCAGTTGGTAGTTGCCGATTTAGTTAATAAAGCCATTAAAAGTTGCCAGATTAAGGATAATGATTTATGGCTTTTGGAGAAGTATTATGAGGAGGGCTTCAGGGTTGAAGAGTTGGCTAAGATAATCGGAAAAACCCCGGGTTCTTTAAAGGCTAGATTATTTAAGGTAAGAGCTAAATTAAGAAAATATATTTCTCAAAATTATGTTAATTTTAGACCCCTGCATGCGTAGGGGTTTTTAATTTGGTCGGGCTGGCCTATAATTATATAGAACCCATCCACATATGTTCAAAGGTTTCTCACAATCCGGAAAGACGCTGGTTGTTTTAGTTTTGGTTTTGCTTGCGCTTGGATTAATGATGATATCTTCGGCCGGTATTATTGAGGGCCAGAATAAATTCAATGATTCTTACTACTATTTTAAACGTCAAATATTATTCGGGGTTTTGCCCGGATTGGCGATATTTTTTATTTTATCGCGTATAAAATATGAGTTCTGGCGGAAGGCGGCCTTACCTATATTGCTCGGAGCTGTGGGTTTGACCGTTGCTGTATTTATTCCCGGTGTTGGTCAGGCCATACGAGGCGCTCAAAGGTGGATAGATTTGGGTTTTTTTAGTATTCAGCCGTCGGAATTTTTAAAGCTAGGGCTGATTATTTATTTAGCCGCACTTTTTAGCCGTAGAGAGGCACATTCAAAAGATTGGTCTTATTCGCTGGCGCCGTTTGCTTTTGTTTTGGCGTTTATCTTGTTTTTATTGGCAAAACAACCCGATGTCGGCACCCTCATTGTAATAGTGGCTGTCGGCATAATTATGTACTTTTTTGCCGATGGAAAGCTTTTACATATATTTTCGGTGTTTGCGGTTATATCCTTGATAATAGGTATCCTCGTTTGGATAGCACCTTATCGTTTAAACAGGGTTTTAGCATTTATTAATCCCTCAGAGGATGTGCGTGGAATTTCGTATCATATAAACCAGGCCCTGATAGGTGTCGGAACAGGCGGGATTTGGGGGCTCGGTCTTGGCCAAAGCCAGCAGAAATTAAATTATTTGCCTGAACCGGCGGGGGATTCAATATTCGCTGTTTTAATGGAGGAGCTTGGTTTTGTCGGTGGGGTCTCGGTGGTGGGCCTGTTCGTTGCCTTAGGTATAGTTTTAACTAAAATAGCAAAAAAAAGCCGGGACAGTTTTGGAAAATTATTCTGTCTCGGTCTCGCTTCCTGGATATTGTTTCAGGCGTTTATGAATATAGCGGCGCTTACTGGATTAATGCCTCTGACCGGAATACCCCTGCCTTTTATAAGTTACGGCTCATCAGCTTTGGTTGCGGTTATGGCAGGGTTGGGGATAGCCGTGAATATAGCGAATAAAAGCTAAATCATTTAAGCATGCTAACATTTAATCATTTAACATAAATCAAAAATCCCCATACGGGGATTTTTGATTTTAGGCCTTATATTTTACTTTTTGCTGGCCTTACTGAGCATTTGTGTGAGACGGGACTTTTTTCTGCTGGCGGTATTTTTTGGTATGGTATTTTTCTTGGCAGCTTTATCAAGAGTTTTGTAGACGGTCGGGAGAAGAGTCTGTGCCTTTTTGAAGTCTTTAGCTACAACGGCTTTTTTAAACTCCTTCACTGCATCACGAAAAAGCTTTTTTCGCCTCACATTCATTTTATTTCGTCTTCCTGATTGTCTTAAGGCCTTTTTGGCCGATTTTGTTATTGGCATATTTTAGTAGTTAGTATTAAGCGCATACATCTAGTATTAAAGATATTAACACAGTTATTTTATTATTGCAAATAAAACCCCGCCTGTTTGTAGGTGGGGCAGGGGAATCAGGTTATTTGTGCTGTATTATGATTGGCTAGGCCCCTTCTCTTTTTCTAAGGTTATGGAGTACTTACTACAGGCTACCTGGATAGCCATAAACGTCCTCCCGAGGTCAAGTGCCAGTTGTTTTATTGTTTTTGTATTTCTATTTTTCTCTAGATACTCAATCTCTTTAATCGTCCAACGCTGGTAATTATTTTTTGCCCGCGGTCTTGTATGATTTTGACGCGTCAATACATCTTTTTTTCTTTGCGATGCCCTCTTCTCGGGATTGTTGGCACGCCACCTTTTTTGGTAATGGGTTCTTCTCTGGTAATCTCTGACCGTTTTGTTTAATATGCCCGGGTTTCTCAAGTCCCAGGCCACAAGGTGAACATATTTCGGAGTTGTTTTCAGGGTTAGCGCTATCTGTTTACGGCTAAGCTTGCCTTCCTCCAAAAGCCTTTCGATTTCTGCTCTTTTTGAGGACAATGGATTACCTCTCTGTTTTTTAAGTTTGCTTCATGTAATCTACTATATATTTGCATTATTGTCAAATTATTGCTATTCTCTTCTAAACTATGAAGCTGTCAATAATAATCGTTCACTACAAGACTCCCGAACTGCTTCGGCAGTGTTTGGCGTCCATTTATGAGAAGGTCTTGCTGACGGACCAAAAATGGGAGGTTATAGTGGTTGATTCGGCATCGGAAAGGGTATCCCGGGATATAGTTAGACATGAATTTCCACAGGTAAAACTTTTAGATTTTAAGAAGAACCTCGGCTTTGCTAAAGGGGTGAACACCGGTATGAAAGAGGCGAAAGGCGAGTTTATTTTAATTTTGAATGCGGATACGGTAATGACAGAAGAGTCAGTTGAAAAAATGATTGAGTATATAGAGCCAAGAACAGATATTGCTATTTTGGCGCCGCAGCTTTTAAATTTTAACGGCTCCATTCAGCAGACTTTTTTTAGTTTTTATAAACCCCAGACTATACTTTATAGGCGAAGCGGATTTGCGGCTCGCATGTTTGGTAAAAAAGAGATGGAGCATTTTTTGATGGCAGATGCTAACCCGAAAGAGATACAAACTCCGGATTGGGTGATAGGTGGAGCAATGATGGTGAGACGAAGCGCGGTAGATGATATAGGCATGATGGACGAGAGGTTTTTTATGTATTTTGAGGATGTTGACTGGGCCAGACGCTTTTGGCACAATGGATATAAGGTAGTCTATTTTCCTGAAGCCAAAATTTATCATTCTTATCAGCAAGAATCTCGTTCCAGGCTGGGATTGTTGGGTATACTGTTTAATAAAAAGACCCAATGGCATTTACAAAGTGCCGTTAAATTTTTTTATAAATACCGCGACCTCAGAAAAATAAAAGTTAAAAGACACTAATCTACTAATTACTAATTTTATACAAATATACGAATTTATTTCCTATTAGTATATTAGTGACTTGACCGGTAATTAGTAGATTAAGTATATTAGTGATTTAATTCGTAATTAGTAGATGAACATGAATCAATTTTTAAGGAGGGCTTTCCTGCCCATAATAATAGTAGTTTCTCTCACGACCGGCTTTTTTGGCGGATTTCTTTATGAGAGATCGCGAGAACCGGTCCCTATTCTTAAAAATCTTGTGAATAAAGATGTCGGACAGCCCGGTGATTTGGATTTTTCATTATTTTGGAGTGTCTGGGATTTATTGCATGAGAGGTATGTGGACCGAACTGAATTAGATACTCAAAAACTTTTATATAGCGCCATAGACGGCTTGGTTAGGGGAGTGGGTGATCCTTTCACTTCATTTCTTGAACCCAAAGAAAGTGAAGACTTTGCCCGTGAGATACAGGGTTCATTTGGCGGAGTAGGTATTGAGATAGGCATAAGAGATGAGATTTTAACTGTAATAACTCCTATAGTAGATACTCCGGCAGAAAAAGCCGGTATATTGGCCGGTGATAAGATAATAAAAATCGGCGACAAAAGCACCGAAGGCATGGGTCTGGACGAGGCGGTTAATTTAATAAGGGGGCCCAAGGGAACGGAAGTGGTGCTAACCATGTTCAGAGAAGGCCTGAAAGAACCCAGAGAGTTTAAATTAATCAGGTCCGATATTAGGATACCGACGGTTAAATTGGAGATAAAAGACGGCGTTGCTCATTTGAGGCTGTATGTGTTTAACAAGAATACAGATGCTGATTTTGAAAAAATATCCAAAGAAATTTTAAATTCAGGCGCCAAGGGAATTGTTTTTGACCTCCGTAATAATCCAGGCGGACTTCTTGATTCGGCGGTAAATATAGCAGGCTATTTCCTTGAACCGGGGAGTGTAGTATTGAACGAAAGATTCGGCAATGGCAGTGAAAATGTGTTTAAAGCATCCGGTAGCGCCAGACTTAAGAATCTGCCCGTTGTTGTGCTTATAAATCGGGGTTCGGCTTCGGCTTCCGAGATTGTGGCGGGCGCTATGCGTGATATTCGAGGAGTAAAATTAATAGGTGAAAAGAGCTTTGGCAAGGGTTCAGTTCAACAGGTAGAGGATCTTAGGGGCGGCTCGTCTCTTAAGGTAACTATTGCCAAGTGGTTTACGCCAAGTGGGGCATCTATTGACAAGAACGGTATAGAACCTGATATAGTAGTTGAACGGACCGAGGAAGACATAAAAGCTCAAAAAGACCCCCAGCTGGATAGAGCCATAAATCTACTAATTACGAATTAAATCACTAATATACTTATATCTACTAACTACCAATCAAACCACTAATATACTAATAGGAAATAAATTCGTATATTAGGATAAAATTAGTAATTGGTAGATGACTATGAAGGTATTATTCACTCAAAATGTAAAAAATGTCGCCCTTGTGGGAGATGTTAAAGATGTTAAGCCGGGTTATGCCCGTAATTTTTTGTTTCCAAAAAATCTGGCGAAACCGGCAACGGAGGGCGCCTTAAAAGAGGTTGAATTACTAAAGAAGAAAAGACTGGAGCAGGAAGCTGCCACGAAGAAACAGGCGGAGGAAATGGTGGGATTATTTGATGGCGTAGTGCTGGATATCACTGAAGAAGCCAGTGAATCAGGCAATCTTTATGCTGCAATAAATGAAGAAAGAATCGTTAAAGAGCTTGCTGACAAAAAATTAAATATAAAACCTGAGCAGGTTAATATCGCTGAACCAATCAAGAAAGTAGGGGAACATGAGGTTGAGGTTGAGCTTCACTCGGAGGTCAAGACAAAGATAAAGATTAATGTTTCCCGTCCTGAACCTACCGAATTAACTAAATAAACCGAAGATAATTATAAAATAAATATGCCACGAGAAGTGGCATATTTATTTTATTTAGAATAGAAACTCACGTCTCAGGGCCCCATTTTCTCGGGACCCGTTTTTTTTTGACTAATTTGACTATTGTTGCTAATATAGGTTTGGTTTGTTTAACAACTCAAGGAGTCCTTATGGTTTCAATCAAGGTCGCACTTTTTATTCTATCTGCTTTACTTATTGCGTCTTGTAGCCAAGCAGTAAAAGTAACCCAAGACATTAAAGAAAATTACGAAGGAATTACAAGAACCAAATTTGAAGACATCCAAGAAGCCTTTTATGTTTATGAAAAGGCTAATAAAGAATATGAAGAGACTGAGCAAAATCAATTACACATGGAGAAAGTGGGAGTAATTTCTGATGATAATGAGCTAGAATTATTCCTTACTACTAAAACTAGAACCGAAACTAGGTGGCGAACCGCGATGCTTGCAAGGTCTAGCCTAAAAAAGCTTTTGCCGCTAAATATTCGGGTTGAGGTTAGAAGCGCTGGTGGTAATAAGATTAGATTAAAAAAGACAGGAAAAGAGGGGTGGGCAGATTTTTCAGAATTATTGATAGAAAAAGTAGAAAGTCAGCAAGCCTCCCGCTAGGGGGCTTTTCTTTTTGACCCGGTAGTAGAATTTCCGAAAGCCTTTAGGGTTTTTCAAAATTGACGAGTATATAATGGATAGCAAGCAAAATTTAGATAGTCCATGCTTTACCATCTATTGGCTAAAAAACCAATCGGAAATTTCACTACCGGGTTGATTAATTTTTGGGGATTTGCTATGATTATTTATGTTATTAAATGGCATCCCGCATAAAAATTGCAATAGGGTGCGGGGCGATATCCTCTCCCGCGCCTACCTCCGGTAGGCAGGAAACCACTATTCGTGGCCGGATATCGCGATTGTTTTATAGAATGTTATTTCGGTGCAGTAATTAAATGTGTGCGAAAGATTGGCAATTTTTGAGCGGGACGCTCAAGTTGTTACCCAATCGCTTCGCTCTCGGACAACTTGGCGCATACAAAGGCTAAAGGAACTACAAAAGGAAATAGAGATTCCCAACCAAAATACTTAGGTGTTAAGCTTCACGATGGCCAAAAAGCTATAACCGGCAATATCATAATTCGCCAGAGAGGCAGTAAATATTGGGCCGGGGAGGGCGTTAAATTGGGAAGCGATGACACGATTTTTGCCATGAAAGAGGGGGTGGTTAAATTCACAACCAGAAAGAAAAAAAATTATGATGGAAATAGCCGTATTATAAAAGTGGTGAATGTGATATAGGGAATCATTAAAACATATTAACAATTTAACATCTTAACATTAAAAAAAGGACCGGTTGGTCCTTTTTGTGTTTAGCTGTGGCGTTTTAACAGTCTTTTATGAGTATATTTTTTTCTCTTTCTAGATGGCCCGACAGGGGATTGAGCCACTACATCCGATATATCCTGAGGTTGTTTTTTTGGTATTTTATATTCTTCCGCCATTATTTCTATCATTTTTTCTACTACCCTAGAGCGTTTTAGTTTCGCTTCGCGGGTTAACTTCATTGGAGTAGCTCCTTGAATTTAAGTTACTGTTGTCATATTATTCTTTCTTATGGATTTGTCAAAATTTGTTAAAACTTATCAGCGGGACATTGTCTTTGTCATAGCACTTATTCTTGTTTTTGTGTCGGCATATAACATCGGCAAAATTGCAGGGGCGGAAAAAATAAAACCATATTTAACTGTGACTGAACCCGTTGAGCGCAGGTCGGCCGTAGCAGGGGAGGGCGTTGCTCCGACCCCCGCGCCGACTCCTGCTGATTTTAGGGTGGTAGTTTCTAAAAGCTCTTCAGGTAAGGTTTACCACTTTTTATGGTGTCCAAGCGTTTCAAAAATTAAAGAGTCCAACAAGGTCTATTTTGATAATGAACAGGCGGCGCAGGCCGCCGGATACAAGTTGGCCGGGAATTGTAGTAAGTAGGAGTGTGTGCTAAATTAACGCAAACCTTAAAAATTTCAATAAGGAGAATTTATGAGAGAATTAAAGCCCGATGAGCGATTGATAGTTGATTTTATTTTGGAGTCAGATGCAATAGAAAATATATTTAGTGACCCGGATTATGTGGTGCGCAGAGTCGTGCAGAAACAGCAGAAGGGTCATATTGGAGCGCTCCTAGCCTTAGAAATATTGGCCAATGACCCGCAGAACAATTATGTGGATAAAAATCTTGTATGCAACATACAAAAACTGATAGTAGAGGAACAGTCGGAGAAGGGCCAAAGAATGCTTCAGCAGGACCAGGTAGGGCAGTATAGAAAAATTTCGGTTTGGATTGTGCATGAAGGCGAAAAAATATTTTTGGTTCCGCCGGAAGAAATTGAGAATAAAATGGCGGCCCTGCTTGCATGGACGCGCTGGCTTCAGGAAAATGCAAGATTTTCTTCCGAAGAAACTAATATCGCTAGGATAGCCAGCTTTCACTATCGTTTTTTGCTGATTCATCCTTTTGCCGATGGTAACGGAAGAACGGCAAGGGCTCTAACATATTATTTGATGCAGTCGTCGTGCATAGTTCCGTTTGTTTTTACATTTCATGACAAACATGAGAAATACTATCCATGTTTCCGGTATCCCAATAGCCATCTTATGGAAGAATATTTCAAAGAGAAATATCAGGAATCGCAAAAAGGAGGAAGATAAATGGAAAACATAGAAGCATTAGAAAAAAGAATCAGAGAGCAGATGAGTGGCCTGATAAAACTTTTGCCGGAAGACGCGTGCTGGGTTGATGGTGAAAAGTGCCCATTTGGCTTTCCTCGTGGGAGATTTGACCAGAGGCCGATAAGTTTTTGCGTTGCTCCATCCGCTAAAAATAGCGGATGTAATAAGCTTTTGCCACTTTCTGAGGTTATTGAGGATATGGTTGGTGAAATTAAGCTTGAGACCAAGACAGCTGAAATAGAAAATGAAATAGAAAAACAAAAAGTTACACTAGAGAGTGAGGTCCGGGCCGTTGCAGATAGCGGAGATTTTACTGAAGATGAAAAGAAAATTGTTAATTTAGCTTCTGACTTAATCAAAAGGCACGAGTTAAAAACATTCGGTGATGAAAAAAGCTATATTGTAAGAGTGGATAATCTTTAAGGAGGAGATATGGAATATACAACGGGAATGTTTCTGGTGTCTTGCATAGGTTTAATAAAAAAAGAGTTGAGAGATAAAATTGAAGCATATCGAAAGGATAAGGTGCTGGATAAGGCGGTTAGGGATTTCGTGGAAAAATCAAAAGAGCTTGGCTTGCCGGAATGGCTTAATAACAATCATAAATTCTCATACGACCCTCTATATGGCACACTGGATGGTTTAGGGGGTGCCCTTGCCGTAGGTTATGCAGCAGGTCTAATAGGAGATAAGTTCAGTGCTTTTGGCATAGGTATGGAATTTATAGTAAGTGAAGCAGTTTACTTGAAACTAATTAAAAGGCATGGCTTTAAAGAAGAAGACATCAAAAAATGGATTAATTTTTTAGAAGAAAGACTGGAAAAGTATGATGTAGAGCATAGACAATTTAAAAAAGAGCAACGACAGCTTATCCATTAAAAGGGATAAAAAAGAGCAGCAGTTTGTCCATTAGCTCCGGTAATGACCGGAGTTTTTATTTAAAACAGCTCATCCCGCCATGGCGGGATGAGCTGTTTAGGTGAGGGGTATTATGTTTAAATGCTAAAATGCTCAAATGATTATATCTGCCTAAGCCAGTAATCATTTTCCCATTCCCAGAGAGTTTTAGCGGCAAGGAAGGCCTGAATATCTTTTTCAACGCCGTAGAGCTCTTTGAATTCCAGGTTCCCCGATGTTTCTCCCCAGACGTGATTACAGGTTTTGGCCAGAGAGCCGAAACGGGCCAGCTGGATGCTTTCACTGCCGCCTTTCTGACGCATAGTGGAACCGCAGGTTAGGCACCGGCTTGATTGATCAAGGCGCAATATCCAGCGTTTAAGAGGTGGCATTGTTTCATTTTCCCGCAGAGCTTCAATGTAGGCGGCGGTCTGAAGGTTGTAGTCGCGGTAGATGGCTTTTGAGGTTTTGATATCCAGAACTCCCAGGTGGCCGTTGATTTCAGCAAGGCAATCCAGAGTGCCTGAGTAGCGGTGCTTTGTGCTTATTAATTTTTCTTCAATTTTATGCGGAATTATTTCGTGTTGTTGTTTAAATTCTAAAAAAGAATTTATGGCCGGCCTGATAATTTCCGGCAGGGCAGGGGACTGGCCCCGAAGGATTGCTTCAACGGTATCATGAAGCAGCGTTCCCTCCTCTGCTGATTTATTTTTTATTGCCTCGCCCGCCTCAAAACTGTCCTGTTTAGCATAGAAACGATACAAGGCGGGCTTAGACTTGATGGACAGTATAGACGTTACCCGCGGATACCAAAAACCATCTATCTCGTGGCCGGTGGAGGACTTGAATTCTTCTAGGGTTTTGTAATAAGACATAGACAACATTTTACCATGATTTCCACAATGTTCATTTTGACAAAAATGACCAACATATTTCTATTCATGCTAACTACATTTTAAAAATTTAATATTATTCAGCATGGAATTAGGATTAAATTTTATTATTGATAAGCATAGTTCTGTCCCAAAAAGATCTTATGTAAAACTCCTGTTAATTTCAGGTGGTATTTTTGTGTCCGCTCTTTTCGTTGTTTTTAATGCTTACGCTGCTCATTTGACAGGAGAAATAAATAATCTTGAGCAGCAGCTGGAAGATAGAATAAATTCAATTAATAATGATAAACAAGAGGCGACCCTGAGATATCAGGAAAATATAAGCAACTTGGATAGACAAATAGCAAACAGGGATGCTCGTTTGCAGACAGAATTGAATAAGGCGGACCAGCAAATAGAAAGATTGCAGAATAATCTCAATATTCAGCTATCCAGATTGGACCAGCAAGAATCAAAAGCAGTATTAAACCATGAGCAAAGACTTCAGCGTTTAGAGGGTGACAAAGAGAAAATAGAAATTAGATTTAATATGTTAATAGATAAGCTGGAGCAAATAAACACAACTCAGAAGAATAATGCTCAAAAAATTTTTAATTCCGAACAGGCACAGTTTGATAGAGCAATTGCCAGAGAAGAGAGTAGTTTTCGAAATCAAGTAGATAAATTCAATGACATTTATTCTGATAGGCCGGAAATTTTAGAACAAAAACTGGACCAGATCGAAAGGGACCATGATGCTACCTTAGAAGAATTGCAAAGGAGAAAAGTTCTTTCTCAGCAGAATTATGATAATAGAATAAGACAGGCCGACTCTCAATTGGAGCTAAAAATAAGAGAAACGGAACAGAACCATGCTTTAAAATTACAAAATATTGAATCGGCAATAGAAAGAGAAAACCAGTCTTTTGAGGGTCGCTTGGCAAATCTTGAGATTAAACGGCAAGAACTTACAAATAATTTCAATGGAAAAATAAAGAATTTTCAAGATAAAAAAGCGCAATTAAGCAGCAGGAACCAAAGTGACGTGGCAGAGCTGGTTCAACGTAAAAATACTGAAACTCAGCAATTCCAACAACGAATTAACCGATTAGATGAGCAGGATGCGGACATTAGAGCGGATTTTGAGCGGAAGATAGATGAGTTAGAGGCAAGGCAAGAATTTGAGCATCAGGAAAGTCTAAGCCCTACGGCGACATTTTCGCCAACGCCATCTGCCAGTCTGACCCCAACTTCAACAGCAACTCCTACTTCTTCGTCCTCACCTTCGCCTTCGGTCATGCCAAGCCCCTCCTTAACTCCTTCAAGTACTCCCACGCCCGCACCAAGCCCATCAATTACGCCTTCTCCAACCCCCGAGCTTAATCCCAAGCCCAATATTAAAGAGGGAACGATTATTATTGCCTTCGGAGATAGTTTAGTTTCCGGTTTTAATATATCAGCGGGGGATACTTTCCCGGCAATATTATCTGAGGATATTGATTATGATGTAATAAACAAAGGAGCGGAAGGCGACACAACGGCCACTGCTTTAGCTAGGGTGAGGGATGATGTCTCTAACCTGAAGCCGGATATAGTAATTATTCTTCTGGGAGGAAATGATTTTCTGAGCGGTAACTTCACCAGAATACAAACATTTAATAATCTCAAATCTATCGTAGAGATTCTCCAGGAAGAAAATATATCTATAATATTGCTGGAAGTTGATAATGGGCTCTTCCCGTTCAATGTGGTGGCTGATTATGATTTACTGGCCCGCGATACAGATGTGCTATATATGCCAAATGCACTCAGTGGCATATTGGGCAGTTTCAGTAATACAGTTGATTTTGTTCATCCTAATGAAAAGGGCCACAGGATTATAGCTGATAGAACTTTGCCTTTCTTGCTTCAGGCTTTGGCCGATAAGAACTTGCTGGGGCAATAATTTATCCCCACCTCCTATATTTTTTTCTTTGACAAAGCAAGACCATAGTTATAATTTACTAACAATAACTGGAACTTTAATAATTTTAGAAGGAGAATAGTCGTGGCTAATATAATAATGGATGGTTTGATGGTTGCCCAGCGAAAACGTGCAGAAGAAAAGCATCAAAACCCGGCCCTAATTGTTGTTGGGCCCGGTGGAAGCCAGTATAGATATAGCTGGAAAGATTATATGGAATCAGCAGAACGTGTTGCTGTGGCGCTTTGTCATTTTGGAGTGGTAAAGCCGGGCGAAAAAAATTTTGTAGCCGTTATCCCTCTTAATTTACCCGAATCACTTTTCGCCATCCTTGGAATAATATCGGCCGGAGGTGTGCCTGTGCCGATTAACCCACCCTTACTTAGGAACGATAGCGGTTTAGCCGAATTGGACTATATTTTAAATGATTGCCAACCTAGTGCGGTACTAGTTAATCAGGAGATTAAAGATATTGCTATCGAACAGTTTCAAAAAACACAATTAGCTCGGGACGAAAAAAAGTTTTTTAGTATTGATTTTTTACTTGAAAAAGGAGCAGAGCTGATAAATAAAGGTACTAAGCCTCCAAATTATGGGGCAGAAAAAGATACGGATGATATTTTGATAATGCCATATACTTCAGGTACTACAGGAATGCCAAAGGGTGTAATGCTGACCCACGGCAATATTTTGGACAGAGTGCAGGCCTCAATTGAGTATTTCCATATTAATAACCGCGACAGGATTATTTCTCATTTATCCCTGGGCCACATCTCGGATCTCGTAGTCGTATTTTTTGGTCATCTGGCCGGCGGTTATACTGTTTATTTCAGTGAATACTCCCAATACAGCATTGATAAGCCGGAACTTTTTAAAGATAATTTTCAGGGCTTTATGCAGGTAGCGAGGCCAACCGTATTCGCCACCGTACCCAAGGTGTGGGGTGGTCTTATGCTTAGAATTGAAAAAAAAATGCATATTGTGCCAAAGTTCATACGTCCTTTAGCTGTGGCCTTGATGAGGCATAAGATAACAAAGGCAATCGGGTTGGAAGATGCCCGTCTTTGTATAAGCGCCGCTGCTCTTATATCACAGAGGACTGTCAGATATTTCAGGGAATTGGATATACATATTCAGGATCTTTACGGCCAGACGGAAATGGCCGGCCCGGTGTCTTTGAACGGAATGCCCATAGGAAATGTTCGTATAGATCTTAAAGAAATGAAAAAGGATGAGGGGGGGTCGGAAATTCTTCTTTCGGGTAGTGCTCGAATGAAAGGATATTTTAAGAATGAAGAAGCTACCGCTCAAAAATTAATTGAATACGAAGGACTAACATTTTTTTGTTCCGGAGATCTTGCGAAGGTAATATTAAATCCGTCATCAGGGATATTCGATGGGTTTGAATTATTGGCAAGACGCGGGGACGGTTACAAAATGAGTAATGGGCAATTTATGAGTGGCGTGCAAATAAAAAAACTTCAGGCCGGAATTGCATCTCTATCTCCTGACTTAATATCCGAAGAAAACGTTTTGATTCATGGCAAAGATAAAGATTATAATGTGGCTCTTGTGTTCGTAGATTTTGACGGAGATGTAGAAAAACAAAATGAGCTGGAGCGTAAATTAACAAACCAGCTCTATAAAGTGGGGGAGGGATACTGTAAGGTTAGAGAGCTGAAGGTTCTAGACGAGAATAAATATTTAATGATGACCCCGACGAAAAAAGTTAAAAGAGAAAAAACATTTGAACGGTGCAGGAGATTTATTGAAAGAATGTACGGAGAACGATAAACGATATGAATTTATAAACCCCGTTTGACGGGGTTTTATGCTAGAGGGGATGGAGGAGTTGAGATTAATAATATGACGCACAATGTAGGTTGTGCGACATGGTTTATTCAACAAAACCTGAAAAGCACATTTCCGGTCAGCTTGTTAAAAGGCCTAATACGACTCCAAGTACTTGCCCTGTGACCTTTATTACTATTATAAAAAGGTTTATTGCTAGTACTAGGGCCGCCCTTAAAAAGCCCCATATAATTTCCGGAGTGAGGTCTTCCCTATTAAAGAACTCAAAATTTGAGCCAGGGTCATCTTCAAGGCCATTGGCAAGGCCTAGGGTCCTATCGGAGTTAAATAAAACGCTGTGGAGGCCCTGTATGCGTCCAAGTGTCTCGCTGACTATAGCTGAAGGATTAATCTGTCTTTCTGAATAATTTTTTTCTTCCGAAAAAAAATACGGCTCGTTGGCCGCGTTTACGATATTAGAATTAAAAACCAGAGAAGCAGAAAATACTAAAAGTAGAGATATGGCTATAACCTTGTTGCTGGTTAGGGGCACATCCTTAAAC
>JAUYLN010000008.1 GCA_030698885.1 bacterium | reverse complement strand
TGCGATCGTACTTCCCAGGCGACAGACTTAACGCGTTAGCTACGCCACCGGGAGGGTCGATGCCCCCGATAGCTAGTCTGCAACGTTTAGGGCGTGGACTACAAGGGTATCTAATCCTTTTTGATCCCCACGCTTTCGCGAATGACCGTCAGCAAAGTCCCAGCAAACTGCTTTCGCTTTTGGTGTTCCGTGTGATATCAACGGATTTCACCCCTACACCACACGTTCCGTTTGCCTCTGACCTGCTCCAGTAATAGCGCTCCGCACAAAATCACTAATCAATCTAGAATTTATTCACGAATGTTCGCGAATAAATATTTCAAGAAAATTAGCGACTATGTGCGAAACACAACTGACGTTTCCAATGCGGCCTCAGGGTTGAGCCCTGAGATTTAACATCAGACTATCAGCACCGGCTGCTCGCTCTTTACGCCCAGTAACTCCGGATAACGCTTGGGGCCCTCGTATTACCGCTGCTGCTGGCACGAGGTTAGCAGCCCCTTATTCTCGTGGTACCGTCACTCCGGCATAAGCCGG
The DNA here is from genome assembly GCA_030698885.1 of bacterium. GTDB lineage: Bacteria > Patescibacteriota > Minisyncoccia > 2-02-FULL-40-12 > IGHO2-01-FULL-4-A > JAUYLN01. The sequence continues at coordinate 10,162 of JAUYLN010000008.1, read as the reverse complement.
ATTCTTCCCACGCAAAAGCAGTTTACAGGCCGAAGCCCTTCTTCCTGCACGCGGCGTCGCTCGATCAGGCTTTCGCCCATTGTCGAATATTCTCGACTGCAGCCATCCGTAGATGTAAGGACCGTGTCTCAGTTCCCTCGTTGGGGGCCGCGCTCTCACGCCCCCTACCCGTCATAGCCTTGGTGAGCCATTACCTCACCAACAAGCTGATAGGACCTAGGCCGCTCCCGAAGCGTCTTGCGACTTTGAAATTACTTTATTATCTGGAATTACCCCACCTTTCGGTGAGCTATGCCAGACTTCGGGGTACGTACCAAGGTGTTACTAACTCGTTCGCCGGTTGTTTCGCATTGCTGCGAAACCCCCTTGACTTGCATGCCTTATCCACGCCGCCAGCGTTCATCCTGAGCCAGGATCAAACTCTCAAAATAAACGAGTGTGAGTATAAGCGAAACGCCTAACCCACGTTCTCATTTGCCGCTTCAGCTAAAAGCTTAAGCGGACTTTCCTGGTCAACGATAAAAAATCACATATCGTTTACTGAACAAAATAATTTTTGAAAGTTCTGTCCATGGGCCCAGATATTATCTAAGCCCTTACAAATCCCGCCTCTGAAAATTAATCTAATTTTCAGAGGCGGGATTTCCATATTCTTTTAAATTGAAATTATGGTCTTATTCCATGTTAATACAGGGTATCAAAATTAAAAAAAAGAGTCAATCCCAAAGATTGGTCAGTTAGCCACTAATTTAGTTTCTGATAATCCTTGGAATTTCTGTGATAATCTTTATCCTTTCTATCGTAGCCTGTCTTTGGGCACGCCTTAAATCTCTGTCCAGTCTTCTATTCTCAACATTAAATCTGAGTTCTTGAGCAAGATTTTCAAGCTCTCTTATCTTATCCTCAACTTCTCTTAATCTATTATCTCTTCCTTGTCTGGCAGTTTCCACTAATTGATCTGTAATCTTATAATCACCTCCACTGTTATCTGTTCTTATTTGTCTGTCTTCTCTTGCAAAGTCTTCGTGAATTATTCGTATCTGATTATAAAGCGGGCGTTTAGCCATTTCTATTTTTTGTTCATCCATTCTAAGCTGCTCATATTCCATTCTCTGCTGTGCATACTCTATCCTATTTCTACTAGCCTCAACATTTTCCTGAATTTCTATACTTGCCCTAGATCCTTTACTTATTCCTCTCCCGATTTTTTTCCATACAGATTCAGTTTTAACAGAATTGCCACCTCCGCCAGATCCCGCTTCTGCGCTGGGGGCTCCCCCGCCCAGGAGAACTAATCCCAAAGCAAGAAAGGTCGTGGTCCTAAAACCGGCTCTGCGCTTACTTTTCACAGATTTACCCTCCGGAGATACCGGCGAAGCTTCAGCCATATTTTCTTCCGCCAATGCTATCTTATCCGCTATTTCTATTTGCCTTTTTTCTGTTTCGCTTAAATTTAAGTTCTCAAAACCGGCCGGTTCTTTTATCTCGGCCTCAACAGATTTCTGTCCTTCTTCGGGCATTTCTTTTTTTTCCTCTTTAATTGTAGGCGTTTCAAATCCCATATTTTATAAACTATATTAGAGCTCGGATGAATCTATATCCTCCTTCTCCTGCTTTAAAATATCCTTTACAAGATCTTCATCCTGACTGTCTATGGCTTTCATTTTCAACTTCATATTCTCAGTTAAAACCCTAAGATGATCCGGATCTCCTTCTATAGAATCCAGCAGAGCCTGAACATCGTCTTCGCTGGCCATCTGCATTACTATCTGCCAAAGCTCTTTGTCGTCTTCAGACAAATCGGAGCTATTAACAAAATCCATAAATTCGTTATCCACCTTTCGTGTCAGCCCCTGTGTTCCTTTAAAAATATTGGAAAATAGGGGACAGTATTAATTAATAAATTGTGTCATTCAACACTGTTTTGATTATAATCCTAACAACTTACATTCGCAAGACAAGTTATAAATTCTCCCGCCATTTTTTTATTTTTTCATGATTGCCCGACAAAAGCACTTCCGGCACTTTCCTTTTTTTGCCGTTAATTTTAATTTCTTCCGGTCTGGTATATTGAGCATGGTCTTTTTTATCCGCGGACTCCTTCTTGGCAATAAAACCGGGCACAAGCCGGGACACAGCTTCCATGACAAGCATAGCCGGCACTTCGCCTCCGGATAAAACATAATCCCCGACCGATATCACGTCGTCGGCAATATATTTTGCTACCCGCTCATCTACTCCTTCGTATCTCCCACATATCATTATCAGATTATCCAGCTTAGCATATTTTTGGGCAATTTTCTGGTCAAATTTCTTACCCCTTGGTGAAAAAAGTATGACCTTAGTTTTATGCTTTGCACTTTTCGCTTTGCGCTCTAAAGACTGAACCGCATCGTAGATTGGTTCAGTCTTTAGTACCATTCCCACTCCTCCTCCATAGGGCTTGTCATCAACTGTTTTATGATTGTCGTGAGTCCAATCGCGAAGATTATGAGCGTTGATTAAAATAATTTTTTTCTTTATGCCACGCGCAATTAAGGCTTCTTTCTTAAAGCCTTCAAATAGGTTTGGGAATATTGTTATAATATCAAACTTCATGATTATAAAAATTGACCCCCGCGGTTGCGGGGGCACATTTTGCTGCAAAGGATTGGGCTTATTGGAAGAGTGCGTGCCGTCGGAAGCAAGCTATTGCCGGCGAGAGAGCCGGGAACAGCGAGGGAGGCGCTTCCTAGGGCACGCACCCCCGACCCATGGGTACTAAATATATAATAACAAATAAAAATGAATGGGTCAATAAAAAAACTATCCCCGACGGTACCGTCGGGGATAGTTTTTTTATTGTTTAAATTTAGAATTTAGACTCCGAGCTCGCCGACAACATCATCAACATCTCTGGTCACCGGACCTCTTGGGGCGACGCCCCTGGTGCTGCCTTCCGGTTCAACTATTCTCAGGTTAACCCTGGCGTTGTTCCTTAATCCGACGATTCTGGCTAAGGTCCTGATAGCTTTGGCGGTAGAACCGGCCCTACCTATCAAAAGACCCATGTCTGAAGGGTCAACCTTCACAGTAATCAATACCCCCATTTCGTCAACTTCCCTCTTAACTTCAACTTTGTCGGGATTGTTAACTAAACTCTTAATTACATATTCAACAAACTCTTTATCGTGCTCTGTAGCCATTTGCATATTTACAGAAGAAACGCACCGTATTTTACCTTATAAAATACTGCCCGCTCTCTCTGCTTTGATTATTACGGCTATTCTTTCTATCTCTCGGATCGCCTTACCGAGATTCTGAGATGGTTTCAAAATCACCTCATTATATATACATTTTACCAAATACTTAGACTTGTGTCAAACCATTATCCCTTTGCAAGCTCTTCGCTTTTTTCTTCTTTGCTCTCTACTTTCTCTTCAATTGGTTTCTCTTCAACGGGTTTTTCCTCTACCGCCTCCACCTTAACTTCTTCGGGCTGAGGCTCGCCTGCCTCTACTTTTACCGGCGCTTTCGGAGCGGCTGGCTCTTCAACGACTTTCTTGCTCGGTTTAAGTTTTATTTTTATTTTGTCCCCTTCTACTAAATTTCTCGCCACCAACAGATTATTAACCGTAGGCGACATCTGCGCTCCCTTGCTCAGCCAATGCTTTACTCTATCTACTTTAGCATTAACTTTGTTCTTGTGAGGATCATAAGAACCCAAAAGCTCCAGGTATTCTCCCTTGGCTCTTTCGGTATGCTCTTTTACGACAAGCCTGAAAAAGGCCTGGCCGCGTTTTCCTACTCTTTGTAATCTTATTTTTAACATTAGTACATTCTACAACTATATTTGAATTTAATCAACTCTACGTAGCCCCTCCCCCTACCAGTTACTATTTACCGATTACTATTTACTGATTACTGATTGCTATTTATTACCGATTACTAGTTACTGATTACTAGTTATCTCTATGGTTCCTACCAAACCGCCACGATTTACACGCTCAGTTTTTAGGAGGGCTAAAACCGAACTTTCAATCACGGCGGATCGGCAAGAACTATAACTTGGTTTTATATCACAGGAGTCTTTAGATAGTCAACCCGTTGATAAAAATATATTTAGATATTAGTATAAGGCCCATGCCCGAAGAAAAGATTCGTAAAATTTTAATAGGCCATAAAGACTACCCCCAACTGCTCAAACAAATCCACGACCCTCCGAAAGTTTTGTATGTTCGGGGTAGTATTGAAATTTTAAATACTCCGGCTTTTGGCGTGGTAGGCACGAGAAAAATAAGCGAGTATGGAAAGTCGGCAACACCTCATATTGTTTCCGATATATCGGCTTCCGGCTTTACTATAGTAAGCGGAATGGCACACGGCGTAGATACCCTGGCCCACAAAACCGCTTTAAATGTCGGCGGGCTTACGGTTGCCGTTTTAGGCACTGGGGTTGATGACAAATCTATTTATCCGGCGGATAATCTTGGACTTGCCCACAGGATAATAGAGTCGGGCGGGGCTATAATAAGCGAATACGAGCCGGGCACGGAAGGCAAGCCATTCACCTTCCCTCAACGAAACAGAATAATATCAGGAATGTCCCGGGGCGTGCTGGTGATAGAGGCAGACGAGAAAAGCGGTTCATTAATAACCGCCAAATGCGCCATAGATCAAAATCGCGATGTGTTTGCCGTCCCGGGCAGTATATTTTCAAGAGCATCAAAAGGAACAAATTCAATAATAAAGAAAGGAGCAAAACTGGTTAGCTCGGCGGAGGATGTGCTGGAGGAATACGGTGATATAAAATTACAAACCACAAACAACAAACCACAAATTAGAGGGGCGAACGAAATAGAAGAAAAAATATTGGAAATTCTAAATACAAACTCGGGGCCAATGAATATAAATGATATTATTAGAAGCTCGGGATTGGATGCCCAAAAAATAACCACCCAGCTTGTCATGATGGAGATAACCAAAAAAATTAAAAAAGTAGGAGATAAGTTTGCTGAGGTCATATCAAAATCCTTTTCGTAGCGAAATCTCTGATTTTTGGATAGGACGAGAAAGATGAGTAAAATACCCGGAGACGTAGTAGTGGCTACGACGAGGACATTTTACGAAATCTGACGAAGTATTATTCAAAAATCAGAGATTGCAGCAGAAATAGGATTTTGAGATGACCTCATTATTAAAAAAAACAAAATCCCGCCTGCCTGCGCAGGCAGGCCATGGCGGGGCAAAAATCTCAAAGAGCTACAAAGAGCTACTTTAAATCAAGGCATATTATTGTTCTTGACGGCACAACCTCGTCATTAACAATTTGAGCTTCCATTAAGCAAATCTCCTCAAACTCTGTCGGTCTTTGTAGCAACTTTAAACGTTCATGAAGTTTTTTTGTTTTAGGACCCTTAATGACCCTCACTACAGGATAATCATTATCCACAAATCCATAAACAACTACATCACCATTTGCTCTATATCTTGCAGCCACGGCACGAATCTTAGTTGCAGGTCCAGCTGTTTCATATAGATCCGAGCAGAAAAGAATAAAAACCACGTTAACCACCATTAAAAGTAAGGATGCAAAAAAAACTACTTGGACACCTCGTTGTATATATTCCCTATTATTAATATCCTGGAAATAATATACACTGCTAATAGCTAGGCATGCGAAAAAGAAAACGTTTATGATGGGCACCCACTTCGCAAGTCTCATAATTTCTCCTTTTTTAATGAACATAAAACTTGACTAATATTTGATAGTATAATACCTTTCACAAACTATGTCAACCAGTCTAGTCATCGTTGAGTCCCCAACCAAAGCAAGAACCATAACAAAGTTTCTCGGAAGCCGCTATTTGGTGCGCTCATCTTTCGGCCACGTCAGGGATTTGCCAAAATCCCGTCTTGGCGTGGACCCCAAAAAAAACTTTGAACCAAAATATGTCGTGCCGGCTAAAGCCAAAAAGGTCATCGTTGAGCTAAAAGAGCTGGCTAAAAAATCTGATTCCGTCATTCTGGCTACTGACGAAGACCGCGAAGGAGAAGCCATCGCCTGGCACTTAAGTCAGGCTCTTGATTTGGACGGCCCGCGAACCAGTAAAAAAGTACAAAGAATTGTTTTTCACGAAATTACAAAAACCGCGATTGCAGAAGCGCTTGAGCATCCACGGGATATAGATATGAATTTGGTAGATGCCCAACAAGCCAGAAGAATTTTGGACCGCCTTGTCGGTTATGAACTCTCCCCTTTCCTCTGGAAGAAAATACGTTCCGGCCTGTCAGCCGGCAGAGTTCAGTCTGTTGCAGTCCGACTTGTAGTAGAACGTGAACGCGAAATACAGGCCTTCATCAAAGAAGAATACTGGACAGTTGAAGCGGACCTGGCAAAAAATAATAGCGACAAACTATTTACTGCACGACTAAACCAGATAAACGGTAAAGCACTGGAGAAACTGGAAATTAAAAATGAAACAGAAGCTAAAAAAATAACTTCTGAACTTGAAGAAGCGGAATACAAAGTTATTAATATAGAGAAGAAAGAAGCCAATAAGAATCCCGCGGCGCCCTTCACCACCTCAACCATGCAGCAGGAGGCGGCCCGCAAACTGGGATTTTCTGCCAAGCAAACTATGATGACTGCGCAACGACTTTATGAAACCGGGCACATAACCTACATGAGGACCGACAGTGTAAATCTGGCCGCATTCGCCATCAGTCAGGCCCAGAAAGTTATAACGGAGACATTCGGTAAAGAGTATTCACAAACAAGGCAATTTAAAACCAAATCAAAAGGGGCACAGGAAGCCCATGAAGCCATCAGGCCGACTAATTTAACCGCAACGCCTGAACAAATGGCCAAACTTGAAGCCGGCCAGAGAAAACTTTATGAGCTTATCTGGAGACGCACTATCGCCAGCCAAATGAGTCCGGCAGTTTATGACCAGACAGCAGCTGACATATCAGCAATAACCAAGATACAAGAAACAAATAACAAATATGTATTCCGGGCCAATGGCCAGGTTATTAAATTTGAGGGATTTTTGAAAGCATATCCAAATAGAAAACCGGACGAAGCTGAACTGCCGGAACTAAAAAAAGAAGAAGTATTAGACCTGAAAGAATTAAAACCCATTCAGCATTTTACTGAGCCGCCTCCGCGCTTTACCGATGCGTCTTTGATAAAAATCCTTGAAGTTCACGGCATTGGTCGGCCGTCCACTTACGCGCCGACCCTGACCACCATTCAGGACAGGGGTTATGTTGAAAAAGAAGACAAAAAATATAAACCGACCGAAATCGGGTTTTTAGTTAATGATATGTTGGTAGAAAATTTCCCCAAGGTTGTTGATATAGAATTCACCTCCCATATTGAAGAAGAGTTTGATGATATTGCCGAAGGCAAATTAAAGTGGGTACCGGTTATTAAGGAATTTTACGAACCTTTCCACGAAAATCTCAAAGAAAAATTAGACAGTGTTGAAAGTGTTACCGAAGAATCCGACATCCCCTGCCCGGCATGCAACAAAAAAATGCTAATAAAATACGGGCGAAACGGAAAATACCTGATGTGCCCCGATAAAGAAGGCTGTGGCACGACCAAGCCGATGCCCGAAGAAGAAGCAAAAATTAAAGAGCTTGAAGAAAAAACGGAAGGCGAGATGTGCCCGATATGCGGCAAGAAAATGGATGTAAAAAGAGGACGGTTCGGATATTTTTTGGGCTGTTCCGATTATCCGACATGCAAAGGAATTAAAAAAATAGAAAATAAAACCGGGTTTAAGTGTCCTAAATGCGGACAGGGCGATGTTATTGAAAAAAAGTCACGTGGCCGTGGCAAGATATTTTACGCCTGCAACCGCTATCCCGATTGCGAATTCGCTATGAACAAAAAACCGGAAAGCGAGCAAGAGTTGCAGGAAGCCTTGGAAAAAGCAAAAGAAAAAGACCGGCCTAAAAAATCAAAGGCAGGTCTAAAATCTGAAAAATAAAATGCCTGAATCCCCAGATAACCACTATCCAGTTAGTTGATATGAGCTGAATAGCCGAAGCCAAAGAAGACACTTTGCCTGGGGTTATTTGTAAGAATACTTCGTCCCAACTCTGTAAAATTTGATTTATTCCACGCTTTGCCAAAACGAAAAAAGAAACTTACCTCTTCTCTGCCGGTTTTTGGGTTAAAAGAATAAAACCTCAAACCGCCATACGCATCAATTACCCTATCATCTGAAACCTTATAGCCCTTATATGTTCTGAGCTTGTTATATCTGTCCCATCCCGACTGAATTCTTGTATTATACCTGCTTAAAGAACCGCCGATTATCGGACGCCATCTCCTGCTCGTCTTAAATTCAATTTCTGAATTTAGACGAGGCATCACCCAGACAGTATTCTTTTCAAAGGCATAGAACACTAGTGCCGTGCCGATACCCCTGTTGGAATTATCGTTCCGCTGGCTTATCTCGCGAGTAGAGCGAGAATTTTTTTTCATCGCCCTGGGTGTTACGGGCATTGAAAACCCTGCACCCATAAAAAACTTAACCTTGCCCACAGTAAACTCGGGACCAAACAAAGGATTGAATGTCTTTAAAAATCCCGGGTCCAAGCTATCAAAAGGAATAGTTCTTATCTTACCCGCACCTCCATCATCTTTGTGGATCGGTATCTGCCTTATATATTCAGGAGCATTTTTAATGTCATAATTGATATCAGGCAGTAAATCAAAGGACAACACATCAAGCCTAAAAGAAAAATTGTTTTTCTTGTCGGTTTGTACTTGGGTATTTTCCTCACCAAAACAAGTACCCAAAAGAAGAAGCAACGCCCCCAATATCCTCATTGACATACGGACTCCTTTTTAAAAAGCGCTAACGGCCATTGGACCGTTATCCTTTTACTATGACGATAAAAGCGCATTCAAGGTTTTACCAAATCTACGACAAGTACCCTAGAAACTGCTAAAAAATAAATGCGGAAACGGCCCTGACTGGGGGCTGTTTTTTATTGACAAAATACTACTTTTAATTTATTGTTTAGAAACTCGTTACTTTACAATTTATCAGGAGAAATGAATGGTAAAACCCTTTGCCCATCAAAGACAATGTTTAAGAACGCTTGAGAATATCCGAGGTAACACTAAAAAAATAGAAAGAAAGGCATTAATAGTAATGGCCAGCGGTCTTGGTAAAACTGTTACTTCAGCTCTTGATGTCAAAAAAATCATGGCACATTTTCCATGGCTAAGAGTACTCTACCTTTGTCATCAAAACTATATTCTCAAACAAGCCAGAGAAACATTTGAGCTGGTCCTAGGAAATCAAAACGGTAAAACTTTCGGTTATTATCATGGCCTGAAAAAAGAGATTGAGGCCCAGCTACTTTTCGCCTCATTTCAAACCATGAGAGATAGCTTAGACAAGTTCCGGAAGAATGCCTTTGACTATGTTGTCGTTGATGAATCACACCATGTCCCGGCTGAAACTTTCCATCCTGTTGTCAGGCACTTCAAGCCGAGATTCATGCTTGGAATGACGGCAACGCCCGATCGCATGGATATGCAGGACATTAGGAAAACTTTTGGAACCGAGATATTTTCTCTAGACTTGCCGGACGCATTGGCCCAAAAATTGCTCACAGCCGTAGATTACAGAATAGTAACGGATGAGATTGTTAAGCTAGGCGAAATTAAAAACCCATACAGGCTCTCAATGAAAGAGCTCAACCGAAGAATTTTTGTCCCCAAAAGAGATCGGGAGATAGTAAAGATAATCGAACAAAAAATACAAGCCGTTAAAAATCCAAAGGTAATGATTTTCTGCCCGTCAATCAGGTATGCTGAAAAACTTCGTAAAAAAATCATCTGGTCAACAACCATTCACAGTCAGTTACCCCAAGACGAACAAGAAAGGAGACTAGAAGCGTTCCATCAGGGCAAATACGACACAGTTCTGACGGTAGATAAGTTTAACGAAGGAATTGATATTCCCGAAATCAACGTACTTGTGTTTCTGCGCTCAACCCAGTCTCATACAGTTTTCTATCAACAGCTTGGAAGGGGCCTTCGAAAACTACCCGGCAAAAAGAAGGTGCTTGTATTAGATTTCGTTGCCAATTGTGAACGCGTTGAATTGATTCATGAATTAGTTGAGGAAGTAAAAAAGAAAACCCCCAGAAA
>JAUYLN010000010.1 GCA_030698885.1 bacterium | reverse complement strand
GCCAAACTCCCCGGCCGACCCATGGCTTCCTTGATAAATTAATTTTTGATTTATTATTATCGCTCCCCCTATTCCAGTGCCCATGACCACGGCCAAAATATTTTTATAACCCTTAACTGCCCCTAACTTAGCTTCGGCTCTTAAAAAACAATTGACATCATTATCAAGCCGAATATCTTTTTTAAAAACCTTTCGGAAACATAAACCCTCGAAAAATTTCAAATTAGAGCTATTTAAAATACACCCGGTTTTGCGGTCTAAAATGCCGGGTACGCCCATACCAATCTTCAAAGCATCAAAATAAGAAATCCCCTCTTTTAGTTTTACCAAACTAACCTTCTCTGTCCGCCAATTATCAATAACTTCTCTACCATTCCAAGCTATTATATTGATTTTTGACCCACCTATATCTACGCCTGTTATTAATTTTTTATTCATTTTGATTGAAACTCTTTTTTTTATTCTACTACATCCATCCGAAGCTCGCAAGAGCGAAGGATGACTAAAAAAACCGCCCAAAAGCATGGACGGAGATTAAAAAGTTTTACAGGATGCCTAGTTTGAGTTTTATATATTAATCGACGTCCGACGTCGATTATTTCATTTTTGTTTCTATTCAGCAACTGCTGCTACTGCATCAACTAATCCCGCTCCTTGATAAATAGCCTCTAATCCGATGTCTTCTGCGGTAGCTTTTAAAACGACCCTTACTTCATCCGGGGTACTGGCTTTCCCGCTGGCAATTACTAATGCTGCAACCCCCGTAACGTGAGGGGTAGCCATAGAAGTTCCACTGCCTAAATGATAATAGCCGTCATTCCAGGTAGAGTTAATATCTTGTCCGGGAGCAGCTAAATCAATTTCTGGTCCATAACTGGAAAAATATGCCAATCCATCGCTTTTATTAGTAGCTGAAACGGCAATAGTTTCTGGCCATCTGGCGGGCCAAACAATACTACCATCGGTTTCACCATTATTTCCGGCGGCAGCGATAATGGTTATCCCGGCTTCATAGGCCTTTATGATTGCATCGTGGTAAGATTGACTGCTACCGCTCGAACCTATACTCATATTGGCTACTTGCATTCCGTTATCAATAGACCACTGAAGGCCATCGATAATATCAGAAGCAAAACCAATTCCTCTTCGATTGAGTACCTTTATCGCATAAAGTTCAACTTTTGGCGCAGTTCCTATTACTCCGATTTCATTATCAAGCGCAGCCACAATTCCGGCTACATGAGTTCCGTGCCTGTAATCATCGTTATAGCTCTTCCAAGAATTGATAGCATTATAGCCACCAACAACATTTAAATCAGGGTGGTCTAAGTCTATTCCTGAATCAATAATAGCAACTTTAACGCCTTGCCCAGTGTTTGTGCCCCAGACTAAATCAGCATCAATGCGGTCTACTCCCCAAGATAATGTCTCAAGAGGTTGTGACTTCGGTTCTTTTGGAGGCTTTCCAGTGATAATTGGTTTTCCTATAGCAAAAACTACATCATCATTATCAATTCTTAAAACTTCTATCTGACGAGATAGCGCCTCTGCTGCTTTTGGGGGTAGCGAGACCGCCATTCCATTAATTAAGGACAGGTCTTTTATCTTTTCTCCGCCGAAGTTCTTTATTAAAGTTCCTTTAGTTGTTTCATTTACGCCCGATTTAAAAACCACAATCTTTCTTACCATTGACTCCGACTTTGCTTGAGAAACTAAGGCTACACCAACTAAACTCAAAACTATTCCCCCTATTACCGTAATAACTAAAAAATTGCTAAATTTCATTTTAATATTTTAATCTAATTTTAAATTTCCCAATCTTTATTCTTCTTATTTTATTATATTCCACCAATAATCTCTGTCAATCCTTCGACAAGCTCAGGATTGATACTGAGGTCATCGAAGTATCAAATCTTAAAAAAGAGAAAGGGGGTTGCTGAATTTCAGCAACCCCCTTTTATCGATAAGAAACTTAGAGAGTGGTTTTTGAGAGTAATCTAGGGCAAGTTGGAGGTGACGTACTCGTTTCCTTTCCAGGTGTTACCGGTACCAGTTCCATTCCAGTGCAAATCATCTGTCCCACTGCCGGAGACCGTGTTCCACATCACCCGGTTGTTGCTGACGTCGCCCCTCAGGCTGATACCGTATCTTCCGCTATCGGAAACGTTATTGCGTTGCACCACGTTGTTGCTGGTGCCGTAGTTGAGAACGATGCCGTCAATCCCCCTGCCAGATACCTCGTTCCCCTTAACGGTAATGTTTCTCACGTCGCTACCCTCCCCGCCAACATAGATGCCAAACATCCCAGCGCCAGTAATCTCGTTGTCTTTAATAGTAGCGTCGGTGCTGTTAGCGATGAACACGCCGAAAAGGCCGTTGCCCGTGAAAGTGCTATCTTTGACCACCCCATTAGTAGGTGGGTCCCCTGGCGTGTCGTAGGCGAAGTTCACGCCAATCCAGCCCCCCTCGACATCTACGTTAATCACCTCCACGCCATCAATACTCGCGAGCCGGATGGCTTCTGCCCACCAAGGCGAGCCCGCACCAACCACGATTGTGACGTCTTTAATTACAATATCAGTGCTGTTGCGGATATCGATAACATGACCATGTCCCCCACCGGTGTCGCCCGAGAAGCTGAGGTTCTTCAGCACAAAGTTGCTGACGTCTCTGGCTTTGATGCCCTGTCCGAACCCATCAACCGTACCACCCTTGATTGTCACGTTATCAAAGCCGCCGGTGTTGTCCACACCATAGCCCGTCGAGTTACCCGAGAGGGTGTAACCATTCAGGTCAAGGGTAATGTCATCGGCGCCGATGATAAGCGCTGTACCCGAACCGGTGAGGTCGCCGTCCAGCGTAGTATCGGCGGTGATGGTGTCACCCCAGGTCACGTGGCTGACTGCCATTGCTGGCACTGCCATAGGGATAATCAAAGAAACCACCAGCATAAGAGCTAGTATCCAAGATAGTTTTTTATTCAATTTGTCTCCTTACCTCTTTGGGTTTTATTTTCTGCCTCATCGGCAGAAGCCAAAGAAAAGGTTTTCCGTCTTTCCGGAATGTCTTTCTCTCTAAGCCCTTCTTGATTTTTAAAGGTACTAAGCACTAAAACATTAAAACCTCCTTCTTTCTTCAATAAGATGAGTTTACTCCTTTTTCAGAATCTGTCAAGATAAATGGGGACAGGTACTATTATGTCGGAAGTTTTTAGAATAAGGAAAGATAGATTCTTCTAAAAATAGTCAGTTCGAAGCGTATTCAACTGCTCCCGCTGAGGGACGCACTTAGAACATTTGACTGGAAAAGTATGAGGAGAGAAATGAGCCTTTTAGGGTTATGATGGAAACCTCGCCATCAAGCAAATGAAGCACTTATCGGCCCTCGCCACCTAAAATTCCGAAAAAACAAAAAAGCGGGCGAGGTCATCGTGCCGCTTGTTTTCCTTAGTTTATGCCAAGGCCAATAATCATTTAGGACTAAGGGGTCAATTTACTCATATCATCGGGGTATTTGCCCGTTCTGTTAATCTTTGACTCTTTTATTTTATATAAAAAATGCCCGTTGCTACCGCGTTGATGAAATTTAACGTATTCAAAATTATTTAGAAAAGAACGTCCCAAAATTACTCCTGATTTTTCGAATCTATCAGTTAATTCTTTTATTTTATTATTTTTCTGGCCTATTGCCTTTTTATAAATACTAACAAGTCTGCTATCCCCCTTATTTTCTTTTTCCATCTTTTCAATGAGGGCTTTTTTTCTTCCAACACTTCTTTCTATTTTTTCTATTTTTTCTATAAAATCCACCTCGGGAGGATGTTCCCACACAACGTTATCCCAAAAACCATACATTTCTCCCAACTCCTCATTAATCAAATACACAACACAGGGCTTTTCTACAAACGAAACCGCTCCCCCAACGCCGTGTGCGCGCTTAAAATCTTCTAAAGATTCTGGATTATTTAAGTTAATTGCTCTACCGATAGAAAAAGGGATGATTATGTTATTCGATCCTGAATCGAGAATCGCTAAGTTTTCAACACTTCTCTTGCCATCTTTAGGATTATAAAAAAAGACCCTTAGATAGGGCCCATATTCCCGATTAAAATAAGCATAATTAACCTTATGGGCAGTCATTCTACTCTGTAAAAAAATACGATGATTGATTTTTGCCCTCCGGAACCCTCTCAACTACAAGATTTTCCCCAGTCTTATTTTGAATCTCCGCAGCTTTATCGTAAGCTTCCTTTGCCACGGGACTACGATACCGTACTTTGGGATTTTTTTCTTCAGTATCAAAAACAATAAACTTCCCCGCATATTTTGAAGAATTTTTCGGTGTGTTGTATCGAGTTTTTGTCATATTGCTCTCTTTTTTAATTTTGACATATACCACAAAGGGATGTCAAGAGCACTAAAATTACTCAAATTCAGCTCTTTTAATGCGCCCCATTGTTCGCGCTGAGAGATTATAGTCCTTTATTACCTCGTCGTAAGGAAAGAGTACCAAGGAAGACGCTCGTCCAGGAGATCGCTTGTTTCGGCAGAGGCGGTTAAAGTCTTGGTAATTCTTATGGGAATAAATCCAAACAGTTTTCTCGGTTCAGTTTCTTTTATTTTGTATACAGCCCGGCCGCTTTCTTCTTCAAGAACCATTCCTCTTTCAAGTGTGATATTCGTATATTTGGTGCGTCCGGGTCGTTTACTGATACTTTCTACTACCTCGCTTGCCGCGAGTTTTACCTCGCTGTTTCCAACCCATAAGGCGTTATCTTTGATGGAAACTTCTGTTGCCGTCACTTTTATATCATCCCCGTCTTTAATTTCGATGATTTCAACTTGCCGCGCGGTCGGCATAATGCTTATCGGTTTGTCGCCTACATTGATAAGTATTTTCTTGTCCGTCGTCTTTATCGCGACATCATCGGCTTTTATTTCTCCCCGGCTCACCTTTATTTCCGACACCGTATTGCCGAGTTCCGATGCCTCAATCTCTTTTCTGCCCTTGATCAGTTTTGTGATTAGCTCGTCTATCTCCCCTTTTAATGATTTAAGGTTCTCTATTTGTTCTTCGGTGTCTTCCGCAGCAGTTATCTTCTCGATTCTAGCTTTGTAGTAGTCGCTGATTTCCTGTCCCGATTCAACAACCACCGGCTTTATGGGTTCGGCAATGGATTTTAGATCCATACTTAATATCTCCGTTGAAAAAGTACCCAGAGACCTTTTCTCAATAATATCACTCTGATTCTCACACTGCGCTCTTACTTTGACCAGACCCTCGGGAAGATCGGCAAGTATTTTTTTAACCTCTTCCCGCGAGAAACCAGTTTGTTCTTTGAGTTCCGCGTCGCTCAAAACGGCGAGCTTTTGGTAATAGGCAATTTTATTCTCCCACTGAGCCACTTCAACGCATCGGTCTATTGCCACCGGAGCTGACGCAGGAAGGGTTGTTGTCGAAGGCTCAAGGCATTCTTTTCGCGCTCTTTCAATTTCCAGTTTTAAGGCGGTAATTTTCTTTATAATTACTTCTGCTGTCTCCTTGCCGCCGGCCCCCTCAGCTTTTCGCAAATCAATAATCAGCTGGTTGTAATCTTTGGTGAGTTTGTCGGGGATGTAACAGATGGCGATGGGCTCGGCTGATACTGTCGGCTGGGTTGGCATTGTGGTTGGCGCGGGGGTCGATTCTCTTACGACCGAACAGCGATTGGCGCATATTTCTTGCGCATATTTTTGCCATACTTCGGACGACTTACACGAACTTTCTCCGCCCTGTTTTTCTTCGTAGCCGTCATAACACTGAAAATACATATTCTTGAACGCGCCAATGCCACATTCATTTGAAACGCTGTAAGTATTTACTCCGCATTTTTTGACGGCCGTTGTCGTGTTGACAGGCGCCGATCCAGACACGGAAACTGGAGGTTTGGTTGCGATGTCTGTTGGCGCAATCGGGGTCGGGATTGGAGAAACAGCTGGGGGAACAGAAACGGCGCTTCCCGCGTCCGCAGATTCGCTTGCGATGCCGAGCTTTCCAAACTCAAGAAAAATTTCTTTTATTGCCGCGTCTTTCTCAATTCCTATTTTGCGCAAAAGCATTTGAAGATCATCCTCGCTGATCCCCCTAGCGAGAGCGTCGGTCACTTGGTTAATTTCCGCGCCGCCTGCACCGTAGCGCAGAAGTATATCCCCAACTTGCTGGTTTATTTGGGCAACCGAAAACGAAGAAGAGTTTGATATAGAGCTATTATAGTCTTTTCCGGCAAACACCGTTGCGGCGGTGAATATTACTGCTATCACGATAAATGTTGTGATTATTTTTTTGCGCATAAATCTTATTTTATTTTATTATTAATACTTTATTAAATTATAGCAGGTTTTCAAAAAACAAAAACTATTTACTTACGGCTGGAAAATTTCCTCTGGCAGAAAGCGAACCTGCTGGATTTCTGGAAATTGTTTGGCTGTTTTTTCAACTTCAGCCCAAAGCAGGCGAACCCTACAAGAGCCGCCGCCGGTTTGACTGAATGGGTCTTCAAACTCCAAAGTAAGCACCCCGTCCTTTAAATTGGCGCCGACCAATTTTACTCCTTCTAAAGGAAACATTGGAGAAAAACCCGCTTCTTTTTCTTCCTGGGTTACCTGACCCTGAAGCAACAAGTTAATTGTGTCTTGAATTGGTGTCTGGCTCAAAAAAATTTCTCTGGAAACGGGCAAAACGGCTTCGGGATCGCAAGGAATATATTCAGCAATTTCTCGGTCGCGCTTTTGGTTGTAATAATAAAGCTTTATTTCCCTAGTTTCTTTAGGAAATTTAATGGGAATTCTCAATTCATCGGCGTGTTCTGGAAGGCCGGAGGGATTGTCTTTCTCCAAAATAAGAGTGCCTTTTTCTGTTAAGGGAGCAGAAAAAATGAGCTCTACTCGAAATGACACAAAGTCTTCGGTCATCCAATCTGACTGGGTCCGAGCTATGCCCCGGGTAATAATTTCGCCTTTTCCATCCAAAAGCTTAACCGGGAAGTCAGCCTCAAAAAACCAAAATCCCCTTGCCTCCCCTTGGATAACGAGTGGACTTTGAATAATTTGATTAGGCCGAGGATTGCTTACCATTATCAGGTTGGATTTCTCCAACTCATTACCAATATCCTCTGTAAATGTTTTGCCGTCGGGTGTTTTACACTGTCTAGGATAGCTTTCCATCACCGGATAGCCGGCCGAAACGCACTCTTCAAAAGTATTAACACTTGGGGCCGGTCTTTTGGTAGCAATTTCAATAGCGCCCCAGGAAATAACTATTACAGCGACAGCAATCCCAATACCAACAACGATTTTTTTATTTCTGGTCATAATTTATGTTTTTCGGAAATTCACTCGGTACCCATTAGGATTTCACCGCACTTTTCTCCGGCGACGATTGCCAAATCAATTATGTCGTCAAGCTCCGGTTCAACGGCGGCTAATTCTTCTCCGTTTTTAAGTTTCGCCCCAACCGTTCTGGCATGTGTCTGCCAAACACTTTCAACTTCGCAATTATTAATTGCTTGTTTGATTGCTAGCCATTCCGGAGTATCTCCCGGACAAGGAGCAAATTCGCAATTCGGCGCAACTCTGCCGACATAAGAACCGTCCGGACAGAGTTTTGCGTCCATTGTGCAGACAACCGGCTCTTCGCCGCCAATTAAAAACCTCAAGCCAAACCAAGCCCCAGTCAAAACAATCAATAAAACAATTAAAATAATTAAAATTTTGTGGGTCATGTATCTTCATCTTACCAAAAAACCCTTTGTCCGTCTGTAGCCCCGCTTAGCGGGGCGAAAGAGGAGCCCAAATAAATAGACGGAAATCGTAGCTCGGCTTGGCAGGACAGCTTTCCTTTGTCCGTCCGAAGTTCCGAAGGAACGAAGGAGGAGAACATTTGATTGGAATAAGGCGTTCCCCTGTTTTGAACTTGCTATTAAGCAAATGAGACAATTATCAGTCCTTGCTTAACATTAAATGCCTCAAAAAGCGAGGTATTTATGTCTCAATGAATAAAGATAAAGCTAATATCGGTTTTAATCTTCTTCAGTTTCTATTTCTTCCTCTTCTTCGTTTCCTTCTTCAATATCTTCTAACTTTTCCAAACTCCTGGTCCTTAGTTTTCCCTTTAACTCCTCAACTTCCTCAAGGTCTTTTCTGTTCTCTTCGTTTTCTTTCTCTGCTTCCTTTAGCTCTTCTTCTAACTCTGCCCTTTCTTCATCAGAAGCCTGCTCTAATTTTTCTTTAAGCTCTTTAACTTTTTCTTCGGCCTCTTCTTTATTCTCTAACTTCTCTTTGAGCTCCTCGAGCTTTTCTTCTAAATCCTCTTCCTGCTCAATTTTTCTTTCAGCGTTTCTGGCCAGCATTTCAGCTGCCATGGCCTGACCGTAAGCTTCACCATATTTTTCCGCTTCGAAAGCTTTTTCTGCGGCAGTCAATTTATTTTGAGCTTCTGACAATAATTCTGAAACCGCGGGGATTTCTTCTGTTATTTCCTTCATCTCCTCTACCACATCGGCTATTTCTTCTTTAGCTTCTTTAATTTGTTCTTCGGCTCTTTCTTTTAAATCCCTGGCTTTTTCAAATTTCTTTTCTTCTTTTTCTAGAGCTTCTTCAGCTGCTTCCTCTTCAGCTTCTAGAGCTTCTTTTTGATTTTCCAGATCAACTAGCTGAGCTCTAATTTGTTGGGCTAAGGCCTCGTCTCCCTCTAAAATAGCCTTCTTTAAATCAATCTCTAGGGATTTTTCTTGAAGTTCTAAGGCTTTTTCTCTTTGCTCAAAAGCTTTCTCTATCTCTTTCTCTTTTTGATTAAAGAGGTCTTCCTCCTGCTCTTCTAATTCTTCTAATTCTTTTTCTTTAGCTTCTAATTCAGCTTCTAATTTCTCTTCTTCCAATTCTAAAAGCTCTTCTTGGGCTTCCCATTTTTGCTCAAGGGCATATTTTTGAGTTTCGATTTCTGTTAAAGTTGTTCTTAGTTGACCAACTTTCTCAAAATCTCCAGCTTGCCGAGCTTGTAATATTTGAAGTTTGACTTCTTCTTTTTGGACCTTTAGTTTTACTTTTTCTACCTTAAAAGTTTGTTTTAACAACTCCTGTCTTGCATCAAAATCGTCATCCAGTTTTTGAACTAATTGAGCCACTTCTTTTCCTTTAGCTTTTTGCTGTTTTACGATTTGGCTGGCTCTAGCCATGTGAACTTGAATTTTCTCTTGGGCAACATCTAATCCCGGAGCATCAACTCCCTTTGTTTCCAGAAGAGCATTTACTTCGGCAATTCTCTCTAAAACCCTTTCGGTTTGTAATAAGGCTTTGGCTTCGGGATTAAAGACAAAGAATTCCTCAATGGCTTCTGCCCATTGATCTAAGAAATAGAAGAGGTCGCCGGGCTTCTGGCCCGGATTTGGCAGTTCCGGTAGAGAAGCTTTTGCTGGTAAGACTTCGTTTTGAGCCAAAGCTGTCCCAGCCGTACTTATTAAAAGCAATGAAATTATTATTAAGAGTGTTCTTTTCATAATTTAGTTTATTATTTATGTTTGTTGACCTTTAATTCTTATTATACCAAAAAACCGCCTAAATAAATAGGCGGAAATCGTAGCTCGCTTGGCAGGACAGCTTTCCTTTGTCCGTCCGAAGTTCCGAAGGAACGAAGGAGGAGAACATTTGACTGGGATAAGGCATTCCCCTGTTTTGAGCTGGCTATTAAGCAAATGAGGCAATTATCGGCGCTTGCCTGAATTCATTCTTACGGCTGAAAAATCTCCTCTGGTAGAAAACGAACTTGCTGAACCTCCGAGAACTGTTTTGCTGTGGCCTCAATCTGAAACCAGAGAATGCCTACCCGGCAGGAGCCGCCAACGGTTCTGTTTTTAGAATCGTCAAATTCAAGCGTTAAAACGCCGTCTTTTAACGAGACTCCTTCTAACGAGAGTCCCTCTAAGGGGTATTCGGTGTCAATTCCTTGAACCCGTTCTTCGGTAGTGAGTTCACTAGAAAGTAGAAGCTTAATGGTATCTTGAATCGGCGTTTGGGTTATTGGAATTTCTCTCTCAACCGCCACCAATCCATTCCTGCTGCAAGCGATATTGCCTGATTCATCTTTATCTAGTTCATAATTGTAATAATACAATTTTACTGCTCTTGTTTCCGGGCACGGCGCAAAATCGCAATCAGGCGAAACTCTAGCCACATAAGAACCGTCCGAGCAGAGTTTCGCATCCATTGTGCAAGCAACGGGCTCTAACGGCGATTCGCCGATTATAAACCTTAAACCGAGCCAAGCCCCAACTAAAATAACTAAAACAATTAAAATTTTGTGGTTCATGTATCTTCATCTTACCAAAAAACCAGTATGTTAAAAAGGAGGCATGCCGGTTCTTTGTGTTATGGTGAAGGTAGAAGGCAAGAATTGCTGCAAAAAACCTGCTCTTTTAGAGCTCTCGGCGAATTGCAACTTATCTTTTACCTTTACCAAGATGAACAAATAGATTATTGCCACCCTAAGTTTGTCGAAGGGTAAGGCTAGAATACTGGTTTTTCATTGGTAAAAATTAAAGGTCAAGATTAATTAAAAAAT
>JAUYLN010000025.1 GCA_030698885.1 bacterium | reverse complement strand
TTTTGGATGATATCAGCAATTGGAGCGATCATAGGACTGATTGTGTTTCTCGTGGATAGTAAGATACCACCACTCTTTTAGAATTATACAACTTTAAATTATAAGTTTTAAATTTTAATTGAAGTTTAAATTTTTAAAATTGATTTAAAATTTTAAATTTAAAATTTGAGCTTTTGTGATTTAATTCCTTAATACTTTATACTTATAGCTTAATACTTATTCAGAGCATATCTTCGCTTTCAGCTCCTCCGTTATCTCCAGATGATCGGCGGGGTAGGGGGTATCGTCAATAAAAGAATCTATAATTTTGGTCAGATTTGAGCTGATAATTCCGTCATTTTTATCGTTGGACTCTTTTATATCAGCCTGTAAATTCTTGGCCTGATTTATCAAATCACGGGCCTTTTGAATCTGTTGATTTCGCTCTTCATCACTTTTAGCTCCGCTAACTCCGGCTATGGCGTGATCTAAATCTGATAGGTTTTTGTCCAACTCTCCGATCAGCCTCCTTTCTTTGGCGGCCGGATTTATATACTCTACCACCCTCTGCTTAAGCGCCGGAATCTTATTTATGGCAAAACCGCCTGCCAGCAAGGCAATAACCACAAAAACACCCGCCCTAAATAATGTACCCATACTTACAGTATAACCCAAAACAAAACCCCGCTTAAATAGCGCGGGGCTAATTGACGCCCGCCTCCAGGTGTCTAAGTATTAATAGTCGTTCATTCTGAATTCTTTTATTCTCCGGAAATCTTTGGCATAATTCATCCAAGATGCCTATAATCTGCTCATCTCTTTCTCTGTGTCCGTTTTTTTGTGGCTCATGATTCTCCCAGAGCATCTGCTTTAGAAGAAACCCGCTGTCCCATTTTGCATCTTTAATATAATAATAAACCGGCTCACAGCTATTTGCTTCTTTGGCCCAATTCCAAGCATCATTAACATCAAAATTTCCGCCTAATTGGCTGAATGTTTTTGAAAAATGCGAAATAATCAATCTTTTAAAGCCGAGACCGCTTGTCCTGGTTGCCATCATGTACTTTGCAACAGCGAGGGTGTATTTTGCTGAACAAAGCTTAGGATCTTCCTGAATCGCAGACTTTATCAGGCCGATACCCGTGGCAGCATCTTCATCCGGACGCAAATATTCATCTTTGAATTTTTTTATAAAAGCGCTTCGCATTGTATATATCCTTCCTGCCAAATATTTATCTTTCGGACTATTAAGAAAACCCAGTAAATTAAGCCCGGCTACCGATTCCCGTTCAAAAAAATCTACTAAGTATTTTTTTCTATTTTCCAGCCTGTCTCTATCCGGAGCGCCCTGTTTTAAAGAGGCTATTTTTTCTTCAACAATCTCAAGCTCCTGAAAAAGCGCCTTGAGACTAAAAGTATAAAATAACGGCTCTCCCGGAAAAGAAAACTTTAGCTCCGTAACAATGCTTTCTGCCTGCTCTGTATTACGATTGCCAAAATGAGTAATAAATTCCTCTATCTTGGCATCTCTTTTGGTATTTTCCATGCCAAAACATGGAAAAACCGTCAAAAAGCACAGGAATATAAACCGCATTTTCGTCATATCCGTCCTTTTGTTTTTAAGGCACTGTCTATATATTATGTGTTATTTTTAATATTTTGGCAAGTGAATATTTGGTGTGATATACTTTAATCATAAATTTATCTATTGCGATTACAATTCACGAATTGGGTTTAAATTCGTAATATGTAACTCGTAATTATAACCTATCAAATGCCACGCATAGAAATATACAGCACCCCAACTTGCAGTTTCTGCAAAATGTCAAAGGAATACTTTAAGTCCAAAAACATAGAGTATAGCGATTATAATGTCGCTGAAGATGCCGTTCGCAGACAGGAAATGATAGAGAAAACCGGAGCCATGAGCGTACCAGTTATAGTGATAGACGGCAAAACCGTTATAATCGGCTTCAATAAGAGCAAAATAAATGCGGCTCTGGGAATAAGCTAAAAAGAGGGTAATGCTTTGTGAAGATTTGTTGTATGTATAGCGGTTATTTTGTTAAATTTGTTCTATAAATTCCTAATTTCTAATATCTAATTTCTAAATAAATCCCAAGTCCCAATGACTGAAAATTATTAATTGGTGCTTGGATATTGATTAGGAATTAGGTCAATTAGTAATTAGACATTGATTTGTACAGCCACAAGCCATTGCCTTTTGATAAAGAACTTGACGGTATCTCAAAAAAAACAAATGAAATCCACCACGGAAAGCTTTACAAAGGATACGTGGATAAAGCTAATGAGATAGGGGAAAAGCTTGGCCAGCTAAGAAAGGAGGTCATATCCGGAACAGCACAACCAAGCAATCAGACATACAGTCAGCTTCGCGGGCTAAAACAAGGCGAAACATTCGCTGTTAACGGCATCTACCTGCACGAGTGGTTTTTCGGCGTGCTTGGCGGAGACGGTGACACAAGCAAAGGACCCGAACTCGCCGGAGCAATATCAGAAAAATGGGGCTCTGTTGAAGATTTTATAAAATACTTTACCGAATGCGCCATGGCCGCCAGAGGCTGGGCAATACTCGCCTGGGATCCAAAGGCGGGGGAGTTAAAACAATACAATGGCGACGCTCACAATCAGGCTGTCTGGGGATGTATACCGGTTCTGGCCTTAGACGTATATGAGCATGCTTATTTCATAGACCATGGCTCTGACCGAAAAGCTTATATTGCCTCATTCTTCAAAAACCTCAACTGGGAAAAAGCAAATGAACTGTTTACAAAAGCATCTCAGATACGACTGGACTAGATTTAAGATTTAAGATTTAAGATTTAAACTGTTGTTTTGCATTTTGCATTTTTAGCTTTGCATTCTATAATAAGGGTATGGCAGATGAACAAAATTCACCACCCCTAGGCGTTTCTCCTAACGAAATACCGACGCCCACGCCACCCGCCCCACAGCAACCAGAGGCGGAAGAAAATATCCTATCCAGAAAACCAAACCAAAAAGAAATAATTTTTGGTGTTTTAGTTATTTTAGCGGTAATCGGCGGCATTTATGCTTTTGCCAAATTTGCCGCGCCTACATTTCTTGAAAAACTGACCTTCGGATTTAAGTATACGCCAACGCCGGAAGCAACCCCAACTCCGGAACCCGACCCATATGCTAGCTGGCAAACCTATTCAAGCCAACACGGTTTTGAGATAAGATATCCGGAAAATTGGCGTCTTGAGGCATTTATAGAACAGCAAGGCGATGTCCAAACAGCTCAAACTACAGGTTCAAATTATTTCCAAATATACAGCTATCCGTCTGACAATGAATATAATCCCGGCGAACCGGTTCCAAATAATGAGCTGAAAATGGAGGCATGGGTCAAAGAAAATGAGATAATGTCAGTGGATGAATTTAGGACTTCGGCTGAAACTTATGGCATTCTTGGTTCTGAAGAAATATTTATAAACGGCGAGCGAGCAATAAAAATATTACGAAACAGTGATTTCGGACCGATTTTATCTGTCTATTATGTCTCAGGAAGTAAATCTATAGAAATTTTCAGTTATCCCTATGACTCCGCCTACTCAAATGAGTTTGACCGGATAGTCCAAACATTTCAATTCACCGGCCAAATGACATGTGGTGGTTTGGATAATGAAACCTGCCCTGCCGGATTTGAGTGCATTTTAATTGATCCTCTGCCTGGCGCCCAAGGAACCTGCGTGAAAGGAGAGGGTTCAGAGCTTGAAGGCTGGCAAACCTACCGCAACGAAGAATTTGGGTTTGAGGTGAAACTGCCTGAGAGATGGAAAAATTATGAGGTAAGAATTATCAATGAGCCACAATTCGGGCTTGATGAGTATGAGGTTGTTTATTTTATGTTCTCTCTTCCATATACAAACGGGGGTGTCGGCGATGTATTTAATGTTGGAATATGGAAGAATCAAAAGGGCTGGGAGGCCGGTCTTAAAGATATACCAGTTAATAAACCGAAGCTTATTACCACTAATGACCTGTATGTATATATTTATGGAAATGGTCATGAGGATATAGGATATATTGGATTTGAAGATTATAATTCAGGTACCTCAGATAATGGCCCGTTTCGAGATGTTTGGGACAAAATAATTCCATCTTTTACATTAACTAATTAAATCGGCATCTCTCCACCTTCAAATTCATAAATCAGCCGCAAGCAATAGGCAGTAAGCTCTACGATCAAATCCTTACAGCTTATTGCGAAAATTAAAATGAATCTAGAAATAGGAATTATGAATTAGGCACTAAACTCAACACCACAACTTCAATTTCAACACTTGGTGTTGAAATTCACAAAAGGTCGGCTCAATCAATGATTGAGCCGACCTTTTGACTTATTTAACATAGCGAATAAACGCCTAAATCAATGATTTAGGCGTTTATTTTTCCTTACTTCCACCCCCTACCTGAGGGCAGATGTGATTTATGGCCAATTATTTTTGCGGATTTTGAGGCCGTTTTAGCTTGGCGCCCGCCATAGGCGAGAGAATTGCAAATTACGGTTTGGGATTTAATAATTGGGATTTGTTTAGTAATTAGACCTGCCTGCCGGCAGGCAGGAATTAGGATTTAAAAATTGGAGAAATTAAAATCTAGCCGTACGGCTAGATTTTAATTTCGACGACATCTCCTTCCTGAATTATATAATCCTTTCCAACCGTCCTTATTTTCCCAACTTCTTTTGCTTTGCCCCAAGCTTGCCCTGAGCCTGTCGAATGGGCCCCAATATCCAATAACTCTTTCCAATTTATCACATCCGCCCGAATAAACTTTTCTTCAAAGTCGGTATGTATAGCACGCGAAGCGCGGGGGATAGGGTCACCGACATGCGAAGTCCACGCCCGTGTTTCATCCTCTCCGGTAGTAAGGAATGTCAGGAGCCCAAGAGTGTGATAACCTTTTTTAATTAGCGAATCCAGGCCGCCTTCTTTTAATCCAAGGTCATCCAGCAACTCTTTCTGCTCATCAGGACTGGCATCAGAAAGCAAAAGCTCAAAAGTAGTACAAAGAATTACGTAATCATTTCCACCCATAGCTTTCTTTAAACCCTCGTCAGGCTCCCATTTATCCTTTATCTGTTTTTCTGAAACATTTAGAACATAGATAAATTTCTTATTGGTTAAAAGATGAAGCTCGCGAACTACTTCGGTTTCTTTTTCATTAAATGACAGACCGATCGCCAAGACCCCTTTATCCAGATTCTCTTTGAGTTTAGTTAGAACTGATTTTTCGAGAACCTTGGCCGGGTCATTGCCCCTTGCTGATTCAAGCCTCTTCTCAATAGTAGACAAGTCAGCCATGATAAGTTCCGTATTTATAACTTCAATGTCATTTGCCGGGTCAATTTTATTATGTACATGGGTAATATTTGAATCATCAAAGACTCTGACCACTTGGGCTATGGCATCAACTTCTCTTATATTAGCCAGAAACTTATTACCGAGGCCTTCACCCTGGGCTGCCCCGCGAACTAATCCGGCAATATCTATGAACTCAATGGCAGTTGGCACAATCTTGGCCGAGCCTGACATCTTAGCCAATAGCTCCAGACGCTCATCGGGCACCCCAACAACCCCCACATTAGGGTCTATGGTAGTAAAAGGGTAATTCTGAATATCTATTTGTTTTTTAGTCAGGGCCTTAAAAAGAGTACTCTTTCCTACATTTGGCAATCCGACTATACCGATACTTAGCATTCAATAATAATCACTTAAAAATCCTTGAAAATCAAGCCTTTTAAAGTGTAAATTGCCTCTTGATTTAATTACTCTATATGTGTTATTGTATGCATACAGCTTCAGATGGCTGATGTTCTCTGACAATTAAAAGGGTAGCTATGCCTGAGCCAAAGACTCCAAAATAGCAAGGAGAAGAGGAAATGTATTATCTACTTTCTGCTTTGATTGCTGCAGTTGTTGGTGCTATTCCGCTCGTATTTATAAAAAAGCCGATTGCCGCTGCCTTACAGGGCGTCCTGACATTTTTTCTTGGTTGGGCGATTTTCTACTTAGCAGTAGCAACGACAGTTTACCCGCTCTTCGGACTCGTGGGATTCATGACTATGATCTGGTGGGTGGTTGCGGCGATTATTGCTGTCGCTGACGACGATGGCACTCCGTTACTTTGGGTATTTCCAGCCAGTGCAGTCGTAATCTATGTCGCAATCGCATTTTTCAATTCAACAATGCTTCGAGCTAATACTTACGCTTCAATCATCAATCACCTAGGCGATATTGAGGAAAGAACCTGGACTGAAGACGTTCAACCAAAAGATCCGGCCCATATGAGAATGGCCAGCAAGGAGAATGCCTCATATCAGGCTCAGAAGGTGCTTGGCACTGCCGGCGCTATTGGAAGCCAGTTTGAGCTTGGGAAAATGACAGTCCAGATGATTAAGGGCGAGCTGACTTTCGTGGCACCACTGGACTTTGCCGGTTTCAGTATTTGGATGAACACCAGTGGCGCACCTGGCTACGTCAAAGTATCAGGAGAGGACCCCCACAGACAGGCCGAGCTTGTCCAGTTTCCGGAGGGAAAGGGTATGCGTTATACACCCGGCGCCTTCTTTGGTGATAATCTGGAGCGCTATCTACGAAACAATGGCTATCTCGGCACAGGCCTTACCGAAACGTCACTTGAGATTGATGACGAAGGAAATCCGTGGTGGGTTATCACGGCCTTCAAGCCGACTCTCGGCTGGTCTGGTGAAAAAGTTTTGGGAGTAGTTATTGTTAATCCATTTTCGGGCAACCATATATTCCACGAACTAGGCAAAGTTCCCGAATGGGTTGACAGGGTCATTCCTGATGATTTCATCGTCAACTACCTCGATTGGCAAGGCTCATACTCTAATGGATGGCTCAATAGCTGGTGGGGCAAAAAAGGCATCACCACACCAGACGGAAATTGGGCTTTACTCATCTATGGCAATAATGACCAGCCGGAATGGGTTATCGATATTACTTCAACGAATTCCAGCGACGATTCTTTGGTCGCTCTCGTTTATACTAACTCTCGGACCGGCAAAACCACCAGATACCAGATGCCGGGAGGAGGCACAACATCGGCAGTGTTGGATGCCGTAAATAAGAATCAGGACATCCAGTTTAAACACCTACATGG
The DNA here is from genome assembly GCA_030698885.1 of bacterium. Classification (GTDB taxonomy): domain Bacteria; phylum Patescibacteriota; class Minisyncoccia; order 2-02-FULL-40-12; family IGHO2-01-FULL-4-A; genus JAUYLN01. The sequence goes on along the minus strand of JAUYLN010000025.1, from coordinate 37,087 downwards.
TGCTGCGGTTCAGCTGTACAATGTTAACGGTCTGCCTACGGCCGTAGTACCGCTTCTTAATGAAAGTCACGCTTTCCAGGGGGTGGCCATGGTATCTATCAACGACATTCAAGCTGTTGCATCTGGACGAAGCGCTCAAGAATCGGTAAGAAATTATGAGAAACTTCTGACCGAGACCGGACGACGGGCAACAGTCGAAGGCAGCCGAGACATTCAGGTTATTGAGGGTACTGTGTCTCTTGTAGGAAGTGAGGTCACTCCAACACAGGGCACGGTGTATTACTTATATCTAAAAGATATTCCCCATCTGTTTACTGCAGGGGCCGGTCATTCACCGGAACTACCGGTGACTAGGGACGGCCACTTGGTCAGAATCGAGATATACGCCTCCGATCAGGATGTAATCCCAATGCACAGCTTCAATAACCTGACAATAAGTCTATCTGAGAGTCAGACTCAAGCCGAAGCCCGTGCTATTGACGATAAAGCTCGTAGCAATCGGGAGGCGGCTGAGGATGCCCGGACAATAACAGAAAGAATTAAAAATCTCACACCAGAGGAACTTCGGGAAATCGAAAAAAAGATTCCGAAAAAGTAATTAAATCAAAGTTTAGTACATTGCTGATAAGCCCCACGATTGTATGGGGCTTTATTTTTTATATATAATGCTTAACGAGAATACTAGCTGCTAACATTAAATAATCACTTAAAAATCCTTGAAAATCAAGCCTTTTAGGTGGTTTAACAATTGACACTTGACATTTTATACCAATTTTGCTATAATTAATAATGTAGACTAAGAGTCTGCACACACTCTCGATGAATGCGGTGCAAACCGCAAATCCAAAAATCGAGAGGGGAGGCGCCATGACGAGGAATCGAAGCGGGCCGGCAACGGCCCACCGCCTGATTATGCATAGCCATAGCTCGACCTGATCACCGCAGCCGGCGTCGCGGCCGTAACCCCGGGAGCCCGAAGAACGGGCTCCTGGCCAAAGCGAAACGCCCCGCGCAAGGTCCAATCCTTGCCGCGGGGCTCTCTTTTTATTACCAGCTTAATTAAAGACTACAACAGCTCGTGCAAACGCCAGACGTTGCTTGCTCCGATGGTCATAATGATGCTCGGGGTTTTTATTTTTTGTTTTAAAAATCTAGCCACTTCTTTTATGCCTGGCTGATATGCTACGCCCGAACTATTTATTTTATTCACCAAATCACGAGAATGTATAGTTCCTCTATTTTCGCGGGCCGAAGCATAAATATCCAGAATTACGGTTTTATCAGAACCTGAAAAACATTTCGTGAAATCGTCAAACAGGGCCTCCGTGCGGCTGAAAGTATGCGGCTGGAAAACGGTCCATAGCATCTTTTTGGGATATGCTTCCTTAATAGCAGAAATAGTGGCCTTAATTTCTGCGGGATGATGACCATAATCATCTATAAGTAAACATTCATTCCCGTTAAGCCGGGTCTTTTTTATTATTTCAAGCCTTCGCTTAACACCCCTAAAATCCACCACAGCTTTTTTAATTATACCGTGTAACACGCCAAACTCTCTTGCGCATACAATAGCAGCCGAAAGATTAAGCCTATTATGCGCACCTATTAGCTGAGCGGGGTATTCTTGAGATTCTTTCGTATCATAACCTATCTTTCTGCATTTGGCGTATTTTGCTATCCTGACTGCTTCTTTATCGCCGGCGCAATATATTAGAAGCCCACCAACAGGTATTCTTTTTATAAAATCTCTGAAAACTTTTTTATATTCTTTCTCAGTTTTAAAAAAATCCGGGTGGTCATAGTCCACATTAGTTAAAATAACAACGTCGGCGCTATATAGCTTAAGCTTGTTCTGGTATTCATCGGCTTCATACATAAAGACTCCCGGTCTGCCTTTCATCTTATAATTAACCAGCTGTGGGACAATAGAGCCGACATTGGGTAATACACCCATTTTTGATTTAGATAAAATATACGCCAGAAGTGCCGAAGTCGTAGTCTTACCATGACTCCCGCAGACAGCAACCGATTTCATCTCTCTACTCAATAAACCGATAACCTCAGGATAAGTCATCAACGGTATACCCCTCATCTCAACTTCTTTAAACTCAGAGTTTTTGTTATTATAAGCAGTAGACGCAACAACCAAATCAACATCGGCCGGAATATTATCTTTATTAAAAGGGGAGAAGACTTTTATGCCATGTCGCCTGAGCAGTTGATCAGTAAAAAAGACTTCGGGAGAATCGGAACCGGATACTTTTATGCCCATGTTTTTGAGATTAACCCCCAGTGAAGCCATGCCGGTACCCTTGATACCTACCATGTAGATTTTTTTTATATCATTTAAATTTACCGGTTTATTCATGCTTCTAAATCTATCAAAATTATGAATAATTTGCTAACCAAAATTGAAGACATACCAAAAGATCGCAAGGTCATTGTTTTTGACTTAGATGGCACACTGGTTAACAGCAAGTCGGAGGTAGACGGGGAAATGGCCGAATTAATTACAAAGCTACTTGAAAAAAAGCAGGTGGCCGTAATCGGCGGAGGGAAATATGAATTATTCCAAAAAAACCTTGTGTCAAAACTTAATGCGCCCGGCGAACTTTTAAAAAGTCTGTTTTTATTCCCGCTGACTTCTACGACTTTCTATCGGTATGAAAATGACCTCGTCAAACGAAGCTCTGGCCCCGTCAACTCGTCAAACGAATCGAGAACGGACTCTGGTGGTTGGAAGCAGGTATATGCCCACGAATTTTCCCCGGAACAAAAAGATATGATATATGACGCATTTAAAAAAGTTTTTACACAATTAAATTATATGGACCCCGAAAGAATATATGGCGAGATAATAGAGGACAGAGGCTCGCAGATTACATTTTCGGCTTTGGGCCAGTTCGCGCCCCTGGATTTGAAAGATAAATGGAAAAAAGAAAATGAGGATATAAAACTTAAAATCACACAGGAGCTTCAAAGATTGCTTCCGGATATGGAGGTCCGGGCGGCAGGATTCACCTCAATTGATGTAACCGCCAAAGGCATTGATAAAGAATACGGCATGAATCAGATAAAAGAACATCTGGGCGTAAAATTTAACGACATGCTCTTTTTCGGCGACGCTTTATTTGAACACGGCAATGACCATGCGGTACTCCAGACCAATATTCCTTGTTTTCAGGTTAACGATATAGAAGATACCAAAAAATTAATCCGACATATTTTGTCGAATTAATTGGGGCGGATTATAAAAACCGGTCGCCTAGGCTACCGGTTTTTATAATCCCATTTTTTGTTTTACATCCGAGAGTGTTTCTTGTGCTATTTGCCTGGCCCTCTCTTCTGATTCAGTCAGTATCTTATCAACTTGAGCCATGTCGCCTGCAAATTCTTTATATCTTTCCTGAAAAGGTTTTAGGAAATCAACTACGACTTCGGCGAGGTCGTTTTTAAATTCTATATAACTCTTTCCCCCGTATTTATCTTCAACTTCCTTAATACTTAATATTTGCCCCTTAATACTTCCTGCCAGCAGGGAATAGATAGTGAGTAGATTTGAAATACCCGGCTTCTCTTTCTCGTCAAATTTAATTTCTTTGCCCGAATCAGTTGTAGCTTTTTTAATTTTATCTCTGATTATATCCGGGCTATCCATCAGTGCAATATAACTATCCCCGGCTTGCCCTGAGCTTGTCGAAGGGGTCTTGGACATTTTTTTGGTTGGATCCTGAAGCGATTTTATCCTTTCGCCTTCGGACTTAAACGCTTTAACCGGTTCAAAGGTTTCTCCAAAAAGATAATTGAACTTTTTGCCTATCTCGTTAGTTAGATCGAGGTGTGCTTTCTGGTCATCGCCAATGGGCACAAGGTTAGATTTGTAAATTAAAATATCCGCAGCCATAAGGGCAGGATAAGAAAGTATTCCTAAATTATTTTTCCAACTATCCGCTTTTTCATTGCCAGAACTTTCTACTTGGTTTTGTTTTTCTTTATAGGTTGGGAGTCTATCCAGCCACCCCACGGGGGTAATGGTGCTAAAAATCCAGGCCAGTTCCATATGCTGGGGCACTTTTGACTGGCGAATGAGCAGTGCTTTCTTAGGGTCAACTCCGGCAGCCAGATAATCTATGACTGCATCCATAACTTGCTGGTGATATGTTTTGGGGTCAAACGGAGTTGTAATACCGTGATAATCCACTACGCCAAAAACCGCCAGTTCTATGTCGGGCTTGTTTTGGAGTTCTATCCAGTTTTTTATCGCCCCCAAATAATTGCCGAGATGCAATTTACCCGAAGGACGAATACCACTAAAAATTCTCAAGCTCTAATATCTAAACCCTAAATTCTAAATAATCTCAAAATTATAATAACCAAATTTTAAAATTTGAATTTGGGATTTGGGATTTGTTTAGTAATTAAAAATTAGGATTTAGGATTTCTAGTTATAGCTAGATTTCAATAACGACTGGCAATATCATCGGCCTGCGTTCAGTTCTCTGGAACAGGAACAACCCTATTTCATCTCTAATAATGTCTTTCAGATAAGTCCAGTTTATTGGGCGGGTAGTTTTAGTTTCCACCAGAGTTCTGACTTTCTTTCTAACCTGCATAAGAAGATCTTTGTTATCTTTCAGATAAATAAATCCGCGTGAAATTATATCCGGACTGGTGATAACCTTGCCTGTTTTTGAATCCACTAATACAACTATAACAAACATTCCGTCCTCTGCTAATACCTGCCTGTCGCGCAAAACGACATTGCCAATGTCTCCGATACCAAGTCCGTCAACCATGACGTTATCAGCCGGTGCCATCTTTTTATCAAACCACCAGTCATTTTTTGTCATATGAACTATAGAACCATTATCGGCAATTATAATATTCTCTTCCGGAATGCCTTCCTGCTGGCCAAGGTAGCCATGATTAACCATCATAGAATACTGGCCATGTATAGGCATTAAGAATTTGGGACGGATAAGTCTTATCATCTCAAGCAAGTCGTCTTTATGACCATGGCCCGAAGCATGAATATCCATCATGCCATAATGATAAACTTTAGCTCCTATTCTATAAAATAAGTCTTTTATTCTCTGGACCGCGCGCTCATTCCCCGGTATCACGGATGACGAGAATATAATCGCATCGCCCTTTCTAAGCTTTATGTAGCGATGCTCGCCTGAAGCAATTCTCATAAGCATTGCCTGGCCTTCGCCTTGAGCGCCGGTCCCGATGACGGTTATTTTTTCCGGAGGATAATTATCTATGTCAGAGATTGGAATTTGAGTATCCTTTTTAATCTGAATTTGTTTTAATTCTTTGGCTATTTCAATGTTTGCCTTCAAGCTAAAACCGTCTAGGACAACTTTGCGGCCATATTTTTCAGAAAGCAATATTAACTGCTGAATACGGTTGATAAGGGACGAGAAAGTGCTGGCAATTATCCTGCCGTCTACTTCTTTAAATATTTTTTCCAAGTTCTCCTGAATAATACTTTCCGACATTGAGTGTCCTTCTTTTTCGGCACCCGTTGAATCAGCCATCAAAACATCTATTCCGCTTTTACCTATTCTCTCAAGTTCTTTTAAGTTTACCGGCTCTTGGTTCAAAGGGCTTGCATCAAACTTATAATCTGAAGTGTGGAAAACATTACCGGCCGGGGTTTTTATTATAAGAGCCAGGTCGTCCGGTATAGTGTGGTTTATCAGGAATGGCTCCACCTCAAAATATTTGCCCAAACGAATATTTTCACCCGGATCTACAATTTCAATTTCTGGTTTTGGCAAATGAGGAAACTCATCAAGTCTTTTTAATATTATTCCTCTGGTAAGACCCGCCGTGTAAATAGTCGGATTTCCTAAACGCTTAAGCAAGTAGGGAATAGCCCCGATATGGTCCATGTGGCCATGGGTAATGAACAAACCGACTATCTTGTCCGACTTGCCGTCAAGATAAGATATGTTCGGAATCGTATAATCAATTCCCGGCATATCATCCTCCGGAAATCCTAAGCCAGCATCAACAACTAATATCTCGTCTTTATACTCAAACAATCCCATATTGCGCCCGACTTCGCCCAGGCCGCCAAGGGGAATTATCTTGAGTGAGTCAATTGAGCTGTCAGATTCTCTCTCACGGGTCCTGTCCAGTCTCGGCAGGCTTTTTATAGGACGCGAAAGATCGCGCCTGTCGTGAAAACGAGCCTTCTTGCGGCCAGACCTTCTGGGAGTAGCACCGTGCCCTGAACTGCCAGTGCCTTGGTCCGGCTGTCCTGAAGCGGTAGGCTGTTCTGAACGCTGAAGGGGCTGGCCATGCCTTCTCCTAAACCTATTTCGACCACCTGATTGCCTGGGGTCCGAGTCTCGCTTGACGAGACCCGAGCCATGCGAACCTGAACCCGATGAGCCGGATGGTCCGGATGATTTGGCCGCGGCTAAAACTGCCTGCGGTGCAGTTCTTGTAGCTTCTTTGGTTGGAATATTTTCTACCAAAAAATCTTCCAAACTTTTATTCTTTTTTTCTTCCATAACCTACCCGTTAGAAAATAATCTGACTAAAACCATGGGTTTGCGTAAAATATTTTTCTATCAACGGGTTTTTTTAAAATTTATGTGGGGACGGGGAGATTTGAACTCCCACTCTCTTGCGAGAACTAGCTCCTGAAGCTAGCGCGTCTGCCGTTTCGCCACGTCCCCGTGTTCATACTTACCGCTTATCGCTTATTGCTTGCGAACTCTCCTTGTATCTATATACCACTCATTCACCAATCCGAATCTCTCCGAAGGAACGGCAATAACCCGGGAGTTGTTGTTTCTTATTTTATTTGATTGAACATAAATGAAGTCCGGGCTATAAACGAATACTGCCGGAGCACTCTTGAGCAACAAATCCTGAAATTCTTCGTATTTTGCCCTGCGCTGTTCCGCATCAACGGCCTGCCTTGCTTCCTCAAGAAGCTTGTCGGCATTTTTATCATCATACAGGGCGAGATTAAGGCCGGGATCTTTTTTCTGAGAAGAGTGCCAAAAACTGAACGGGTCAGGATCAAGGCTCAATACCTCGCCAAACAATAATGCTTCATATTTTCTTTCTTTAATGGTCTGCTGTAGTTGAGCCAGTGGCAATATCTGCAGATTTACGCCTACGCCAACCTTTTGCCATTGGCTCTTTATCTCGTTTGCTACTGCGACCAGTTCCGGCCAGTCAGAAGTTGTCAGCTCAATTTCTAATTTTAGCGGCTCCTGTTCTTCAGATGAACCTTTAGTGCCGGATTCTTTATGTCTTATTGAATTTTGATTTTGTTCCTCACCTTCGGCGTAAATCCATCCGCTTTTATCAAGCAGCTCTTCAGCTTTAGCTATATCAAAATCATAAATAACTGAAGGCTCTCCGATATTAAGCACACCGGACAACAGTGGAGAAGAAACCACGCTGGCCCTGCCCCCTAAAACATCTCCGACTACCTGATTCTTGTCCGTTGCGTAATTTAGCGCCATTCTCACGTTGGCATCCGATAAAGAGTCGCTCTGGTTTTGGTCAAAGAATATACTGAAATATCTCGGTAGCTGGAGCTCTTTGATTGAAACTTTCTGCCTGAACTTAATAAGTCCGACTTGCCGATTAGACATAGCCAAACCATCTATATCTCCGTTGTTCAAAGCATCCACCACATCCCTTTCAGACAGATAGAATTTGAAAACTATATTTTTAATAAATGGCTGGTCGCTATAATAATCCTTAAATGCTTCCAGGTGGTATGACTGGATATTACCAAATTCATCACGCCTGAATTTCTGGAATTTATATGGACCCGAACCTATCGGCTTGGTGTTAAATTCGGAAAGACTGAAATTAACAGGCTTAACTCCTTCCCAAATATGTTTTGGGATAATGCCTAGGGTTGTATTGCTTAGAAACTGGGCATATTTGTTTTTCAGCTTAAAAGAAATGGTTCCGGGGTCTACCTTGGAAACTTCAACACCCTGCCAGTTTATTGCCTGCAAACTGTTATATTCCGGATTTTGAACAGTTAGAATAGTGAAGACGACATCATCAGCAGTCAGGGGATTGCCATCATGCCAAAATACGCCTTCTTTTAATTTAAAAGTATAGGTCAGGCCGTCGTCAGATATTTCATACGATTCGGCAAAATCCATTATCAGATTACCTTCGGAATCATATTTAGTTAGTCCCGAATACACCAACTTAGCAATATCGCGGTCAACATCATTAACCTGGGCAAGAATAGGGTTAACCTGTTTCGGAGCTCCTACAAGGCCCTCATTGAAAGTACCACCGAAATCAGGGACCGGCTCAGTAAAATGAAAATATGCAGTAACCGGCATTGCAATAAGGGCGCCGAGAGCAATAAAGGCCAAAACGATAACTATATGACGCTCTTTTTTAGAAAGAACCTTAGGAAGCTTTGAAAGCTGCTTCCTACTGGGCAAAAACTTTAAAAAAGGCCCTTTTTTATTTTTGGGCTGATCGGGAGTCGGATCAACTGGTGAAGCAAAAAAATCATCTAATAATTGGTCGCTAATTTTATATACACCTTAACACCATAACGCCTTAGCACCCTAGCATATTTAAAACATGTGAGGCACAGAAGATGTTTATTGTTATAGTGTTTGGGTGATTAAGTAATTACAGAAGTAGTCTTGCAACCGACACGCCAAAAAATAAAACGGCAGAAACTACTGTGGAAGCAAGCAAAATTTTATCAAAGCCCCTTCTTGTAGAATAAACGCCGCCTTCGCCTCCAAAAGCGCCGCTAAGCCCGGTACCTCTTTGCTGAAGCAAAATAGCCCCGATAAGGATAATTGATAAAACTATTTGAATAATTGCGATGTAATCCACAGAAAAAAATTAAATATTAAAGTTTAAAATGCAAAATGACAATTTAAAATTCAAAATTAGATTCTTTGACTTTTTGATATTTTATATGACACTTTGATTTTTGATTTTTAATATTTGATATTAATACCTTTACACAAAAAACTATAATATCTTGCGAAATACCCCAACAATAACGTTAACTGCCGCCACAACGAGAGTCGCCCAAAGCAATGTATAATAATTATCAAAAAATACATATCCGGTCAACTGGCCTGCCCCCCATATTAGCAGGGCATTAATAACTAATGTAAACAATCCCAGGGTCAATAAAATAACAGGGAAAGCTATAACTTTCAGTATCGGCTTAACTATTAAGTTAAGCAGACCGAGGATTATCCCGGCAGCTAGATATCCCTTAAAACCTCCTATCACTATAAAGCCGGGAAGAAGATAATCGGCTGCGTAAAGCGCCAGGGCACTGCCCAAAAGGCGCAGAATCAAGCTCATTAGTATTAATTATATAGTATCACAAAGATAAAACAAATGCAAATATTGCCATTTTTTATTACGTAATATACAGACCCTGTCTATAGCTTTTTTACCAATGGCCCATATACCGTATCTTCAACCTCATAGCCAAGGCTCTTAATTTGCTCGCGCAACTTATCTGACTCATTATATTTTTTGTCTTTTCTTAAGGATTCTCTTTGGTCAACTAGATTTTTAACTTCTTCGGGTATTTCTTGCGGTTTGGCAGGTATAATTCCTAGAATTTCATTGAATTCATTAAGTAAAGTTAAAATTTTATCTGCTGACTCCCTACCTAATCCGCTTTCATTCATTATCTGATTAGCCTCGCGCACCAAATCAAAAATACCCGCTATTGCTTTGGCTGTATTAAAATCATCATCCACCTCTTCACTGAACTTACTCTTTGTGCTACCTATAATATCCTCCCCAGAAGATGTTCCTTTAGACAATTTTAGACGCTCTATAAACTCGCCCAATCTTTGAACTGCCGCTTCTGCCTGTTTTAGGTTTTGCTCACTATAATCAACAGGGGAGCGGTAATGCGACATCAGAAACATCATCCTGACTGCTTCGGGAGAATACTTTTTAAGTACCTCCCGGATGGTCACAAAATTACCCAGAGATTTGGACATCTTTTTGCCGTCCACCGTCAGCAATCCTGAATGAAGCCAAAGCTGAACGAACGGTTTTTTGCCGGATGCCGCCTCCTGCTGAGCGATCTCGGACTCATGATGAGGAAACATCAAGTCTTGAGCTCCGCAGTGAATCTCATATTGATCTCCAAAGTATTTTTCGCTTATAGCCGTATCCTCAATATGCCAGCCAGGCCTGCCGTATCCAAGCTCCGTATCCCATCCTGCTTCATCCTTATTCGAAAACTTCCACAAAGCAAAGTCTCCTTTATTTCGCTTGGCAACGCTATCATCTATACGCGAAACTGAATCCTCGGCTTGGGCCACGCTACGTCCCGATAATTTGCCGTAATCAGGAAAACTAGATATGTCAAAATAATAACCGCCTGCCCCGGCCGAAGCGTTGGGGTCATTATCAATCTTATAGGCAAAACCTTTTTCTATTAATCTTTTGACCTGACTGACAATTTCAGGAATATGTTCGGTGGCTCTGGCATACTTGCTTACCGAATCAATACCGAGTGATTCCATATCTTCCGTGTAAATTTTTTCAAACTTTTCAGCTAATTCCTTAGGGCTTACGCCCTGCTCTTTAGCCCTGGCAATTATTTTATCATCAATATCTGTAATATTTTGAAGATATTCCACCTCAAATCCTTTATATCTTAAATACTTTGCAATAACATCAAAAACAATATAAGTTCTTGCGTGTCCTATGTGCGGATAATCATAAACCGTAGGACCGCAAACAAACATCCGGACCTTATCACCGGCTGGTTTATTAAATTCTTCTTTTTGCTTAGTTAGAGTGTTGTAAATTTTTAACATATCGATAGAAAATTAACCTAATTGACCTAATAGAACATCGGAAATTAAATTTGGAAATTGGAACTTAGATATTTTTTAGAATAATTAGAGCAATTAGGACAACTAGAAATTCTGTTATTTTTGTTTCACAAAAATAACAGCGATACCGCCGCCAGCGTCATTATCCCAAAAAGTATATATCCTAATACATTTGAATATCTCCTGTTGCCAAATTTGCCGATAACCTTGGGATTATTAGCCATGTGGATTATAACATAGATAAGAAACGGTGCGGTTACTCCATGCAGTATGGCCGTATAAAATAATGCTTTTACCGGGTCAAAGCCTGTCAAAGGAACCAACAAGCCGAGAGCTGTTGCCAAAGAAATTATAGTATAAAACTGCTTTGCGTGACCGAATTTTTGTCCAAGACCGTCTTTCCAGCCGAATGTCTCGGCCATTACATAGGCGGCGGAGCCGGCTAGAATCGGAATAGCCAAAATACCGGCAGCGGTTATACCTATCAGAAACAGCAGATTAGCATAGTCACCGGCCAAGGGCCTAAGCACGGATGCTATCTCATTAATTGTTTCAACATCATGAAAACCATTATTAAATAATGTTGAAGTAGCCATAATAATAATAAAATACATTATTATGTTTGAAAAAAACATGCCCGAAATTATATCCCGATTCATAACGCCTATCTCTCTGCCTATTATTACTTCCGAGCGGTGCTTCGGATGATGAGGGTGAGTTGATGGAATAAGCTTATCCACATGGACCCTTTCTTCTTCAACCTGCTCCGATGCCTGCCAAAAGAAAAGATAAGGAGAGATAGTTGTTCCAAAAATAGCCACCAGTATCAAAAGATAATCTTTATTCCAATGAATTTCTGGTATTATCGTTCTTTTAAAAACTTCCGTCCAATCGTGTTCCACAAAAAAGGCCGCCACAATATATGAAAACATGATTACGGCAACCCACTTCAAATATGAAGCCAGCTTATAGTAGGGGACGAGGATCAGGACCGCAACCATGCCTCCTACTAAAATAAGAGAATAAAGAATTGGCGATATTGGAACGAGCGACGTGAACGCGGCAGCCATACCGGAAATATCTGCTCCGATATTGATTATGTTCTGGGATACGGCAAGGAGCGCCACTATTACTAAAACATATCTTGGATAGTGTTTTTTCATATTGCCTGCAATGCCTTTACCGGATATCAATCCTATTCTGCCCGCCATTTTTTGTATTACCACCATGAATGGCAAGGTAAAAATAACAGTCCATAAAACAGCCAGCCCAAACTTGGCTCCGGCAATAGAATAAGTCGCAACCCCCGAAGGGTCGTCGTCCGATGCACCCGTAATAAGCCCGGGACCCAGAGACTTCCAGAATTTTTTCAGTTTGCCATCGTTATTATTTGGCATTGATTTGATTGTATCATTTTGCTATCGTTTAGTCAGTATTTTTATAACAGGAGTTGATATGACCGAAGAAAAAAAGAAAGAATGTGTAGTTTTTTATAAAAAAGCCACCCATAAAAATCTGCCCGGACATTGTTATGGCACATCATTTGATAAGCTGATTGCTTGCTGTGAAGATTTTAATACTTGGTTTGGCAATACCGGAAACCATAAAGGAACAAACTGGAATAATCCCGGCGAGCATCAAAATGACAAACCAGGAATAAATTTCGGCATGCTTCGCGGAGAAGATGTTGTATATCTTTCGGTATCTATTTCCGGAAAAATATCTTTTTGCCCGTTCTGCGGCACAAAAATAGAAGTCGCTCAAAGCAAATCTGTGGTATTACGGCCAGTAAATAAGGAAGTTTTTGACCATTTTGAAGAAGTTTCTGTATAACAGCACTCCATCGGAAAACTACAATGACCAACGAACAGATATTTCTCCTGACCTTTATGGGGCTTACTTTCGGGGCTGTAGCTATCTGTATATTATCCGAAGTACTAAAAGCAACTAAACAGTCCTTAATATTTAACGAACACTGTGATTTGTATGATGAATACCTCGACCTGTTTTTAGGTGATATTAAAGATAGAAAGATAAAAAAACACTTGAGGAGACTCCTGCCGGCTGCCAGGGCTAACGACAGAAAAATAAAAAAATATCATCCCCACATGGCACAGCTTGAAAATATTATTCTGAATGCAATAAAAAATAGGGGATGAAATTATCTGCAGGACACAATGTCCTGCTTTTTTATCACCCCACCCAAAGGAGGACCTTGCCTGTTTTTGCGGCTTTGGAATGCGTAGGAACAAATGACGAAATTGGTCTATAATTTGACCTATAAAAAATTTGGTCGGAGCATACGACGGGAACCGAATTTTTTATTATCAAATTGAAGACTAATGAGGATATTTATCTACGCATTACAGCATAAGCAAATAACAGGTACGGTCGGATTAGCACTCTTGACTTGAGAGTGCTAACGGTAATATAATGGTCTTATGAGCATAGAAATGACACCCAGACAGACAGCTATACTGTCCTGCCTGGTAAAAGAATACATCCAAACAGCCGAGCCAATAGGCTCAAAAATGCTTGAAAATTCAGGTGATTTTAATGTCAGCTCTGCTACTATACGTTCCGAAATGCATGACCTGGAGGACATGGGGTATTTGGTCCAGCCCCACACCTCGGCAGGCCGGATACCGACAACCAAGGCCTACAGACACTTTGTTGATAACCTGGCCAAGGGGGACATAAAAATAACCCGCGAAGCGGTAGAAAAGATAATAAATAGGCTTGATAATGCCTGGGAAAGCCCCGACAAAGCCAACAGAGCTTTGGCAAAACTATTGTCGGACCTTTCCGGGGCCGTGGCGATAACCAACATTACCGGCCGGGAAGACTTTTACAAAACCGGCATCTCCGGCCTTATGGAACTTCCGGAGTTCAGAGAATTTAACCAAATGTTTAGGCTCACTAACTTGTTTGATGAATTTGAAGATCTTTTTAATACTATATCCCAGGATTTTTTCGGACCAAATGCAGGAAACATATCCTGGCCTTTTGAAGCTTCACGAAACAATAATGACATTAAGATAATAATCGGCGAGGAAAACCCCATCCGAGAAATGGGTAACGAAACGATAATGCTGGGTAAATATCGTCTGCCCCAAAATTATGTAGGCTCACTGACTTTAATAGGTCCGACCAGAATGGATTACTCTAAAAACATCGGTCTTATCAAATTTGCCACAGGATATATGAATAAACTGGCGGAAGAAGGGCAAAGATACTTGAGGTAAGGATAACGAGTTAAATTATTCTAACTGCTCTAATTATTCTAATTGACCTAATCAAGCTCCAAAAAATTAAACTTGGGCATTGGGACTTGGGTATTATTTAGAATAATTAGGTTAATTAGAAATTAGAAATTTATGAACGAAACAAAAGAAAACGAGACAGAAACAAATTTACAAAAAAAACTTAGCGAATGCGAACTAAAATCAGATGAATACCTTAATAGCTGGAAACGCGCCGCTGCCGACCTGATAAATTACAAAAAAGATGAGGCCAAACGGCTGGAAGAGTTTGCCAAGTTTTCAAATGAGAATGTAATTCTGGGACTCGTGGCCTTATTTGACGAGATAAGTCTTGCGCTAAACTATACCCCGGAAGAATTAAAAAAATACGACAAGTGGGCCGAGGGTATAGAAAATCTGATGAAAAAGTTCAATGAACTTCTTGAAAGGCATGGCGTTAAGAAGATAGCAACAATAGGAGAAAAGTTTGACCCGCTTCTGCACGAAGCCGTAAGCCAGGAGCCGTCTGATAAAAAATCCGGAACAATACTGGAAGAAATAAGACCCGGCTACAACATGAGCGGAAAGATTATAAGAGCAGCGAGAGTCGTGATAGCAAGTTAAATTATTCTAATTGCTCTAATTATTCTAATTAACCTAACGAGTTCTCGAAAAAACCTAGGTATTGGGACTTGGGTATTGTTTAGAATAATTAGGTTAATTAGAAATTAAAAATTATATAAAGACTTCCTGCGTTTGAGCCGAGTTCGCGGCGCAGTAGTTTCTTAAATAAAATAATTCCGGGCTTTCTGCGTTTGACCAAGTTCAAGGCAAAATCGAGGATTGAGGCGAGGCGTAGTGCACTACGTTGAGCCTCAAGCGAAGATTTTAACGATGAAATTGGTCAAACCCTTCAGGGCTCGCTGGCCATTAAATTAATATTTATGGCCCGAGCGCAAAAGCCCCCTAAACAATATGTCAAAGATACTAGGTATAGATTTGGGTACGACTAATTCCGCCATGGCCGTCGTTGAGGCCGGCCAGCCGAGAATATTAGAAAACAAAGAAGGCATGAGAACTACGCCTTCAATTGTAGCTGTAGGAAAAAACGGCGAGCGCTATGTTGGCATAACCGCCAAAAGACAATCGGTTACAAATCCGTTAAATACAATTTTTTCCGCTAAACGGCTAATCGGCCGTAGATTTTCTGATTCTGAAGTCCAGCACGATAAAAAAACTTTGTCTTATGAGATAAAAGAAGCATCGGGTGGCAGCGTGGAAATTAAAATGGGGGACAAGTGGTTGAAGCCGGCAGAAATTTCAGCCATGGTCCTGCAAAAACTAAAAGCCGATGCCGAAGATAAGCTGGGTGAAAAAATAACAGAAGCAATCATTACTGTCCCTGCATACTTTGATGACTCGCAAAGAAAAGCCACCAAAGATGCGGGGGAAATTGCCGGACTGACCGTTAAGCGCGTCATCAATGAACCTACTGCGGCCGCCTTGGCTTACGGATTCAACAAAAAGAAGGATGAAAAAATAGTTGTTTATGATTTTGGAGGAGGCACTTTTGACGTCTCCGTTCTTGAAGTTTCAGAAGACACGATTGAAGTTAAGTCCACCGGAGGCGATACACATCTGGGTGGAGACGACTTTGACCAGCATATAATTCATTATTTCGTTGAGGAATTCAAAAAAGACCAGGGCATAGATGTATCAAAAGACCAGATGGCCCTGCAAAGATTAAAAGATGGAGCCGAAAAAGCCAAACACGAACTTTCAACTACGGCCCAAACTGAAGTTAACATTCCATTCTTAACCGCTGACTCTTCGGGACCGAAGCATTTCACTATGACTTTCACAAGGGCCAAACTTGAAAGTCTTGTTGAGGGACACATAAAAAAATCTATAGATATCACCAAAAAGGTTGTTGAAGACGCTAACCTTAAAATCTCGGATATAAATGAGGTCATCCTTGTCGGCGGTCAAACCAGAATGCCGGCAATGGTTCAGGCCGTTAAAGACCTGTTCGGCAAAGAGCCTCACAAAGACATCAACCCGGATGAGGTTGTGGCTTTAGGTGCGGCCATTCAGGGCGGAATTATGCAAGGTGATGTTAAAGATGTTCTCTTGCTTGATGTCACTCCGCTTTCACTCGGTATTGAAACTTTAGGCGGTGTCATGACCAAGATGATAGAAAAGAATACCACCGTGCCTGTTTCAAAAACCCAGACCTTCTCAACCGCAGCCGACAACCAACCTTCAGTTGAGATACATGTCCTGCAGGGTGAGAGGGCAATGTCAGGCGACAACAAAACTCTCGGCAGATTTATACTGGATGGCATTCCACCGGCTCCGCGCGGTATTCCGCAGGTTGAAGTTTCCTTTGACATTGATGCCAACGGAATTTTAAATGTTAAAGCCAAAGACAAAGCTACAAACAAAGAGCAATCCATAAGGATTGAAGGCTCGTCTGGTTTAACTGATGAAGAGAAAAAGAGAATGACCGAAGATGCAGCAAAATATGCCGAAGAGGACCAAAAGAAAAAAGAAGGAGTTGATGCCAGAAACATAGCAGAGTCTTTGGTTTATACTTCTGAAAAAGCATTGAAAGATGCGGGAGACCCTTCGACAGGCTCAGGGCAAGCTAAAATCCCGGCCGATATAAGAAAAGATGTTGAAGAAAAAATTGAGGCACTCAAAAAAGTTAAAGATTCCGACAACTTAGATGAAATCAAAAAAGCCACCGAAGAGCTTTCAACGGCCATTCAAAAAGTAGGACAGGCTATGTATCAGGGTCAGCAAGGACAAACAAACCCAACACAAGAACCGCCAACTTCCGAAGAGCAACCGAAGGAAGAGCAGAAAGCCGAAGAACAAAAAGAGGAAAATAAGAACTAATCGTCAAAATTAACATTCTAACATTCTTAAGAATGTTAGAATGTTATAAAAATGAAAAAGGTATACATAATTCATGGATGGGGAGGGAGGCCTGACACCAACTGGCTTCCTTGGCTTAAAAAAGAATTAGAAAAATATGACGAAGTCGAAGTAAGTACTTTGGATATGCCTGATACCGACAATCCTGTAATTGAGAGGTGGGTTAGATATCTTAAAAAGGAAGTGCCCAATCCGGACGAAAACACTTACTTTGTCGGCCACAGCATCGGATGCCAGGCAATAATGAGATACATTGAGAGTTTTGATGACATTAAAATCGGCGGAGCATTATTTGTTGCCGGTTGGTTTTATCTGGACAATTTGGATGAAGAAGAAGTTAAAATTAGAGAACCATGGCTTAAAGTTATGGACCTTGAAAAAATTAAAAAACAGATTGGCCATTTAACTGTCTTGCTATCCACTAATGATGACTACGGCTGTCTTAAAGAAAATTCCAGAGAATTTAAAAAACTAGACGCAAACATAATAATAGAAGAAAACGCCGGCCATTTTACCGATGAGAAACATGACAGAATATTAGAAGAGACGTTAGCGCTGACTGGTCTTACAAAAATTACTTAAATAACATTCTCACCCCGTCTGACGGGGTGAGAATGTTATAAATATGCAGAAACCGGAAAAAATATATCATGGAAGTTCGGAGAAAATTAATGGAGCATTAAAGCCCGCACTTAATCACACGACGCTTGAGCATGTACATGATGCGCCGGCAGTATTTGGTACGGATAGAATTGATGTCTCGGCTCTTTTTATGTTTCCTATGAATGCGCTGGCTAGTATCGGTTTTGAACAGGATATCGCTTATATTTGCATTTGGGGAGTTCCGGAAGAGTTTTCCCAAAAAGATAAGGGCGGATATATTTATGTTCTGCCGACTGAAACTTTCGAAAAAGTCGGCAAAGATTATGAATGGCAAAGCTTTGTTGAAGTTACACCGACAGAAATAAAAGAATTCGGTTCGGTAATAGACGGAATGCTTGAGTGTGGAGTACAGGTTTATTTTATAAATGACGAAAATACTATGGACAGCATCGTAGCCCAAAAAGATAACCGCGCCCCGATATTACCAAGCCTGACATCCGAAAACCAAAAGCGAAATATCAACATAAAGCACTTTGCCATAAACAAAGCACCCTAAAAAACTTGCCTGCCCGTCCGAAGCCTTGTGCGTAGGCGGGAGAATTTAAGGATGTTATTTTAGGGAAAAATAAAAACCAGGAAGTGACCCCGCCGGGGCGGGACTACTTCCTGGAAAAGACCGCCGTGGGGCGGTCGGGGTGAAAATTCTATGGCTCTGCCCAGATTGCAATAAATATCGCAACCCCAAATATAAAAAGCGCTATCTGTATGACGCCTAGAAAATAAAAGCCTAAACCCAAAATTACAAGATTTTGCCAAAAGCCTTGGGGTTCTGCGAAGTGACGTATCAATAAGAAAAGATCGGTAGGCAAAGAGACAAGAATGGCAATAAACAAAGTGCACAAAAGCCTGGCCCAAATCGACATATATCTCCTTTTTAAAACAGCTATTTCATGATATAATAACAATACTATGGCCAAAAAGTCAATTTTAATAATTTCAGTTCTTTTAGCATCGATGTGGTTTTGGGCTACGGTAAAACCATGGCTATACGGTGATGCACTTTTTGCTGTAGTTGATTATTGGTTGCAACCGCTTATCGCCTTAATCATTTTATCAACTGCTGTCGCGTTATCGTTCCTTCTTGTAAAGGAGCTCCGCCTAAAACTGCTGGCTTCAATTTTGTCCGGCCTGCCGTTTTTTATTGTATTTGGATTGAATTACTGGTTCTTCGCCGGCCTTGGCGCATTAGTTTTAGTACATCTGTATGCAATGCGCGTCATCAAGGAAGAAGCTACCGAACATACAAAAATGAAATACCGGATTATTTTCAGAAGAGGACTGCCTCACGTCATAACGCCTATTTTAATAATGATATCGTTTGCTTATTTCTTCAGTCCGAAAGTTCAAACACAAACCGCTGAAAAAAGATTACCACCAACGGTTGATCAGGTTATAGAACAAACCATCAGTACTTTTCTGGGAGATGAGATAAAAAGATTACCGGCCGAAGAGCAGGAACATGCCCAGAATCAACTTGTCGGCCAGATAAAAGATGAATTCGTAGAATTTGCCGGACCTTATTTCAGGTTCATGCCTCCGATATTAGCTTTTGGTTTATTTTTAATACTGACCGGCTTAAGCACGATATTTGTATGGGCCTCAATAGGATTATCAGTGCTCACTGTTTGGATTTTTAGGAAGACAGGATTAGTACAAATCAAAAAAGTACAGGTGGAAGCAGAACAGCTAGAATTTTAATTGACCTAATTCCTAGTTATTCTAATTGACCTAAATAAATCCCAATGTCCAATTCCCATTCTTAAGTTTGGAATTTTGGGCTTAGATATTGTTTAGAAATTAGTAATTAGAAATTAGAAATTTAACAGTTGGATTACTATCAAACTCTTGGCGTAAGCAAGGGTGCTTCCCAGGACGAAATAAAAAAAGCATATAGAAAGCTGGCCCACCAGCATCATCCCGATAAAAAAAGCGGGGATGAGAAAGAATTTAAAAAGGTAAATGAAGCTTACCAGGTTCTTTCTGATCCAAAAAAGCGCGCCCAATATGACCAGTTCGGTTCTGCCGGGTTCGGCCAAGGGTTCGGAGGAGCTGGGGGCGGACAAGGATTTGACGGCTTTGATTTTTCTCAAGGTGGATTCGGCGACTTCTTCAGAAGTCAGCAGGGCGGGCCCTTCGGCGGAGCTCAGGGCGGGCGTGCTGATTTTAATGTTGAAGATGTTTTTGATATTTTCGGCGACGCCTTCGGCTTCAGACAGGGCCGGCAAAGAAGACATGCCCAGGGAGATGATATCCATGCCGGCATGTCAGTAAGCTTTCGCGATGCCGCCAGAGGCGCAGTAAAAAAAGTTGAGCTCACAAAAGACTCGCCATGCAAAGAGTGTGAAGGAACCGGAGTGAAAGAGGGCAGCGAGATGATAGAATGCGCCACCTGCAACGGCAAAGGAGAGGTACGGGAAACAATGGGCGCAATATTCGGCAATTTTACCAGGATAAGCACCTGCAACGTTTGTCGCGGTAAAGGGAAAATACCAAAAGAAAATTGCCGGGCATGCAAAGGCGAGGGCAAGACAAGAAACAGGCAGGTAATTGAAATAAATATACCGGCCGGAATAAAAAACGGGGAATCTATAATGATTCGCGGTATGGGCCAGGCCGGCTTCAGAGATGAACCGGCGGGCGACCTCTATCTTAAAATAGATGTTGAGTCAGATCCGGTATTCAAAAGAGCAGGGAATGACATCGTCTACGATATGCCGGTAAAGCTGACTGATGCGATACTTGGAGCAAAGGTTTCTGTGCCTACGCTAGATGAAGATACAGAATTAAAAATTCCGGCAGGTACGCACGACGGGGAAGAACTCCGCATCAAAGGTGCAGGAGTGTGGGGACCCGGCAAAGGAGACCAGGTAGTTAGAGTAAAAATACAAATACCTAAAAAACTTTCCGGCAAAGCCAAAAAACTGGTAGAAGAACTAGCGGAAGAACTCAATTAAGCACTGGACCAAAATAACAATTTAACATGGGTACGTGGATTATATTCTGTTAAGTTGTTTAGTTTTATATTGTTAAATTGACCTGATTGTAGTATAAAAATAACAGTACTAAAAAACGGAGGCTACGATGATTACTTACAATGACAAGGCTCGGATTTTGGATTGTTTATTGTCTAGCATATTGATCTCACATCCTTTACCCTGGCGAGTAGAGCATGACTGCTCCAATGATGTTGTGGCGGCAGACGGAACCCTAATAACATCCCTTCATTACGAAGATGACGCAAAGATGCTGATAGGATTGGCCGAAGAAATTAACAGGACATTGTCCTTTGGAATAAAGCAGGCCTCTACCTAAATGCCATGCCACTGAGAAAAGACCCTAGACACTATGTCGGTATTTCACACCGAAGCCACCTAGAAGGAAGGCTGGACGTCGCAAAAGTTGAATCAGTCGATGCTCTATGGGCTAAAACGAAACTCACGATCTGGATTAAACAGAAAAAAATAAGACTGAAATGCAACCCTCGTTGCAGATATGAATTCGCTGACTCACTGTCGGAATTAAAGAAAAAGCTTACCGGAACAATCTATGGTGACATAGTTAATGCCATAGAAGACACTGTTAACCTAGAAATAATCAAAGGCGGTCAATAACCGTCTTTTTATTTATTTGCTCCGAGGTTCTACGTTTAGTAGAAGTCAGAGCCCCGGCCAAGGCGTCGGGGTTAAATTGCTTATTAGACTTCTTTTCTTAATTTCAGCACCTCTTCTCTTATGACCATGGCGCGTTCAAATTGGAGCTTTTTGACGGCTCTTTGCATGTCCTGCTCAAGAAATTCAAGACGCTGACGGGGAGTCATCCTCTCCGGTTTATCAATATCTACCGGGTCATAGCTGGTCCAACGGCTTATCTTGGCTTTTTTAGCTGAAGCAAAATGACTCTTGCTTATTTCTTTCTGAATTGATGTCGGAACAATGCCGAATTTTTTATTATAATCTTCCTGAATTTTTCTCCTTCTTTGAGTTTCTTTTATAGCATTGTCCATGGACCGGGTAATCTTATCGGCATACATTATAATATGGCCTTCCTGGTGGCGGGCAGCACGGCCCATGGTCTGAATGAGCGTTGTAGCATTTCTTAGAAAACCTTCTTTATCGGCATCCAATATGGCAATAAGTGAAACTTCCGGAAGGTCCAGACCCTCCCTCAGAAGATTAACGCCGACTATCACATCATAACGGCCAAGGCGTAAATCTCTTATTATCTCCAAACGGTCCAAGGTTTTAATTTCAGAGTGTATATAATTCACTTTTATGCCGTTGTCGGCCAAATGTTCTGACAAATCTTCGGCCATTCTTTTAGTCAACGTGGTAACCAGCACCCGGTGGCCTTTTGATATTCTTTTTTTAATTTCCGACAGTAAATGAGGTACCTGGTCTTTGGTCGGTTCTATCTGAATAGTCGGGTCAAGCAGACCGGTTGGCCGGACCACCTGCTCAACAATATTTTTTTGACCGGACTTTTTGAGCTCATGAGGCCTAGGGGTAGCCGAAACATAAATTCTTTTGCCTATCCTCTTATCAAACTCATCAAAGCGAAGAGGCCTATTGTCCAGCGCCGAAGGAAGCCTAAAGCCATGTTCAACCAGTGTTGTCTTCCGCGACTCATCTCCGGCATGCATGCCTCGGATTTGAGGAATAGAAATATGAGACTCGTCAATTATTGTAAGGAAATCTCCTTTGGTCCTGAAAAAATCTAAAAGTGTATAGGGAGGTTCTCCGGGTTTTCTAAAATCAATATGCCTTGAATAATTTTCTATGCCATGACAGTAGCCGGCGGTCTTTATCATGTCTATGTCATATTCAGTTCTGGATTTTAATCTTTCGGCCTGCAAATAAAGCCCGGCCTTATCTAATTTTTTGGTGTGTTTCTGGAGTTCAGCTCTAATATTTTGAACTGACAGGTCTATCTTGTCATTCGTAGCTATCCAGTATTTTGCCGGAAATATTTTAGTCTCCACTATTTTTTCAAATTTAGGGTCCTGGAAAAATATCTCATCCAGCTCAATATTATCAGCAACAGAAATATTTATTATCTTATTGCCCTTAAATTTTACTTTTGTTATTTTATCGCCGGTAGCCGAAACTATCTCCACCTCATCGGTTGATTTGCGAAATGTTCCGCGTTTCAACTCAAGCTCCTGACCATACTGGAGCCTGACCAAATGACCCACTACCCCGGAAGGCTTTATGTTCTGCCCCTCAAATAATTCAAGACTTAAATTGCTGTAATCCTCCGGCGAACCCAGGTTGTAAATACAAGAAACAGAGGCCACGATTATAACATCATTGCGTGTTAAAAGTGCCTGGGTCGCACTATGGCGCAAACGGTCTATCTCATCATTTATCTTAGAATCCTTCTCTATATATGTATCAGAATGAGGGATATAAGCTTCGGGCTGATAATAATCATAATAACTTACAAAATAGTGAACGGCATTATTAGGAAAGAATTCCTTAAACTCCTGATAAAGTTGGGCAGCCAAAGTTTTGTTATGAGATATAATTAGGGTCGGCTTTTTGATATTGGCGATAACATTGGCCATGGTGAAAGTCTTGCCCGAACCGGTCACGCCCAAAAGCGTCTGGTGCTTTTTACCGGACACAAGCCCTTCGGTGAGCTTCTTAATGGCATTTCCCTGGTCAATGCTCGGCTTGAATTTTGAGACTAATTTAAACATTTTAGTTGAAAAAGCAGCTTCGCTGCGCTAGGATTAAAGCATGATAGGCTATATCTCAGGCACAATTCAGGCAATAGCAGATAAATACGTTATAGTTAACGTTAATGGCGTTGGATATAGGGTAGTCATTCCGGAAAAAATAAGAAATAGTTTATCAGAAATAGGCCAAGAAGTCAAGCTATATACTCACTTCACGATGAATCCGCGGGATGGCTCCACCGAGCTTTTCGGCTTTGATAGTCCGGAGGAGCTAAACTTTTTTGAGCTAATGACCACGGTATCCGGCATCGGCCCTAAAACAGCTCAAGGAATTTTATCATCGGCAAACCTACAAGACCTCCAGCTAAGCATCGTTTCCAAAGACGACAAGTATCTAAGCAAAGTTTCCGGTGTTGGCACAAAAACCGCCCAACGATTGATACTTGAACTAAAAAACAAAATCATGACTGCAGACCTTGGTGGAAAAACTGCGGGAGATTTAAGCTCGGAAGGGGAAGCAATGGACGCCCTTGAATCTCTAGGCTATTCAAAATATCAGGCCCGGGAAGCTCTTAAGAACATGGATAAGAAAATAACAAAAACCGAAGACAAAATAACAGAAGCCCTGAAGCTACTAGGCACTAAAAAGTAAATTTCTAATTTCTAATTTCTAATTTCTGCCTGCCGGCAGGCAGGTCTAAACAATATTCAATCTCCAAGCCCTAAATTTAAAATTGGGAATTGGACATTGGGAATTATTTAGGTCAATTAGAATAATTAGTAATTAGGTTAATTGTTTTGCTTTCTTTCCTTCAATCCAAAGAATGGCTGGAATTTCAACGCTCACTCGGGCGTGATGTTTTTGAATATAATAAAGACGGCATAAAAACTTCTATTTTAAAATATGACCTGCCGTTTGGTAAAAACTATCTTTATATTCCTCGTGGCCCGGAAATGAATTTAAATTCAATGACAGGCGGGATAAAAAATCCTATTGCCAATTTTGTTTCCTATATAAAGGACTTGGGCAAACAGAATAATTCAATCTTTATTAAGGCCGAACCGGCACAAGATAATGTCGCCCAGCTTTTGGCAGAGTCGGGTTTTAAAAAATCTGATAAAGAAATCCAACCTAAAAAAACAGTTATTATAGAAATAGAAAATGACGACAATGAATTACTCGGTCGGATGCATCATAAAACCAGATATAATATAAAGGTCGCTGAGAGATACGGCATAGTAGTAGAGGAGAAGGGGGATATAGAACCATTTTTAATCCTTCTTAAAAAGACTGCTAGACGCGACAAGTTCCACCCTCACCCGGAAAATTATTATAAAAAACTGCTTGAGCTTAACGGCGTAAAATTATCCGTACACCTGTTCATTGCTGAGTACTCCGGCAAACCTTCGGCCGGTGCAATGATTTTGGTTTACGGCGATACCGGTTATTATTTGCATGGTGCCTCAGACCATAAGATGCGGGCCACGATGTCTTCCCATATGCTTCATTGGCATATAATTAAGTTTCTCCGGTCAAAAGGTTTAAAAAATTATGATATGTGGGGGATAGATGCTTCAAAGTGGCCTGGGGTTACCCGATTTAAGTTAGGCTGGGGAGGAAAAACAATTGAGTATCCGGGGGCTTTTGATATGGCTGTAAGCAAAATATGGTACAAAGCATACGGCATAATTCGTAAAATCCGAGTCTGATTTTATGCTATAATTTAACTATGGGAAAGCGTTTTCTATTAACATTTGTATTAGCCTTGACTGCCATAGGAGGCCTCGTTTTTTGGTTAAATAAAAAACAGGATTTTAATTTGTTTAATCAAAATGCAGATATTAAATCTGCATTTAATAAGCCGGCAGGACTTATTGCTGGGGCTGATGAAATCAGAAAAGAAGAGGGCGATAAACAATTAGAGGCAATTGAATCGGGCCGTGTAAAGACCTATTCAGATCCGGAATTGGGTTTTTCTTTTGATTATCCTGATAGTTTTAATGTCGGCTCTTATGATGAAGATGCGGGCAAGGTTATTATTTTGCAAAATAATAATGTAGGTTTTCAGCTTTATATAACACCCTTTGATGAAGCTGATACTGTAATTACACCCGAACGCCTAAAACAGGATATCCCTGACCTTTCCATAGAAGAGCCGATTCAAATAGCCATAGATAAAGCCATTGGGCTGGTATTTTTATCCGACAGCGAGTCCTTAGGCAAGACTCGTGAAATTTGGTGGGTGCACCAAAGTCATCTATACCAAATAACCACCTACACAGAATTTGACAATGCCATGGTAGAAATATTGAAGAGCTGGGTATTCAATTAACCTAATTCACCTAATTTCTAATTGACCTAAATAATTCCCAATGTCCAATCCCCGGGTTTAAGTTTAGGATTTGGAGCTTGGATATTGTTTAGAGTAATTAGGTCAATTAGAGCAATTAGAAATTTATGAGTAAGTTTTTTCTCACAACCTCACTCATCCTCGCCGGACTTTTCTTGACTGCGACTGCCGCTAGCGCTGGTGTGATTACGAAGCCCCAAAACAATCTCGGTCTCATCGGCTTCTGGAATTTTGACACGGGCAAGGGCGGCCTGACGGCTTACGATATGTCAGGATCCGGTAACCATGGTATCTTGACCACTATGGACAAAAACACCGACTGGGTGGATGGAAAAGTGGGCGGGGCTTTGGATTTTGACGGGACGGATGACTTTGTCGTCGTGACTGATACTAGCCTGGCGGAAGATGCGGACTATACGTTTTCGGTTTGGGTAAAGACAGAATTCAACGCAGGTACACAGCATTTCTATACAGAAGGCAACTCGAGTAACAATACTCCCTTTGCCTCAGTTTCCAATTTTTCCGGTGTGGGTGGCGCGGGTTGGCGGAGCGATGATAACAATCTCCGTACTATCAACGGGACAACCAATATTGCTGATAATGAGTGGCATCATCTCGTCGCTATTGGATCGGGAGGACTACTCCGTCTATATGTCGATGGTGAAGCCGAGGGAACGCCTTTGGCAATCAGCGGGACAATAACACTGAATAACGCCACTATTGGGCGGCATTCGCGTCCGTCTAATTGTTGTTACGTTGACGGCCAAATCGACGAAGTCCGCGTCTACAACCGCGCGCTGTCGGCTGATGAAATCCAGCGTCTCTACCAGCTCACGGGACCGAAGATCGCCAAACCACCGCTTTCTGACGGCCTCATCGGCTACTGGAATTTTGACGTGGGCAAGGGCGGCCTGACTGCCTACGATATGTCGAGCTCCGGCAACCACGGGACGCTCACCAATATGGACAAGAACACCGACTGGGTAGATGGCAAGGTTGGCGGGGCGCTGGATTTTGATGGAAGTGATGATCTGGTTTTAGTTCCCGAAGATACCACTTATGATTTTGCTGCCGGTACGAGTTTCACTGTCTCGGCTTGGGTCAAGACATCGGCTGGCTATGATTGTGGGACCAATACAGACAACAAAGTAGCTGTCGGCTATCGAGTCGGTACACCGACTTGGTGGTTTGGTTGTAACCAGACCAATGATACGATGCATGCTTTTGTGCGAGATTCGGGTTCAAATTCTGTGAATTTCTCCGGTACCTCACTCATAAATGACGGAGTCTGGCATCTTTTGACATTGCGGGTTGATAACACGAACGATAAGACCGCCATATTTGTCGATGGCATAATGGAAAACGAAACGGATAAGAATTTCACGGGTAATTTTTCCGGCACCGCGGCTGTTTGTATTGGCCAATACGGTATTGACTGCACGGGTTTTACAAATGCTGAATGGAATGGCCAAATCGATGAAATCCGCATCTACAACCGCGCACTTTCAGCGGATGAGATAAAAAGACTATATGATCTGACTGGACCCAAAATATCCACTATACCTATTTCTAACGGCCTCGTTGGCTACTGGAATTTTGATGTCGGCAAAGGCGGTCTGACGGCCTACGATATGTCGGGCAATCGTAATCATGGCACGCTAACCGCAATGGACAAGAGGAGCGACTGGGTGGACGGCAAAATTGGCGGGGCGCTGGATTTTGATGGAACGGATGATTATGTAGATGCCGGCTCGAACACGAGTATTGACGATGTTTTTGCCGGAGGCGGAACTATTTCTGGCTGGATAAATATTCGGAGCTTGACTCAAACTGGTTTCTTTTCATTTCTTACCAAAATAGAACAACCAGGAGATTCAGACCTGGGTTTTGATTCTTATGTAACCGATGCCGACAAAGCTTTATTTTTTGTAAAACCCTGGGCAACCGTAATTGGGAAGTGGAGGTCGCCATTAAATTCAATTACCTTAAATAATTGGCTGCATGTGACTATTATCTATAATTCCGACTCAACCTCAAATGACCCTCTGCTTTATATCAACGGCACATCACAGACCGTCACGGAAGTATCCACGCCAAGCGGCGCTGCACGGCCGGACGCGGATTATCCTCTGCATATAGGACATGACAAACCCTTCTTTGGGACTTTTGCTGACGGCCAAATCGATGAAGTCCGCATCTACAACCGCGCGTTGTCTGCCGACGAAATCCAGCGGCTCTACCAGCTCGGTCGACCATAAAGACAAATATCGAGCACAAAATTAAATTAATTACGGGCTCTACACGTCTGGTGCAGAGAGGCTGTGTGAGGAAATATAAAAAATGTTTAAGGAAAACAACTTACTTAATCAATTATTGGATAGGGGCCGAAGAATAATTCCTCGGTCTGTTTTTAAATTAGCTCAACCGATTTATCACTGGTCTATCTCTATGCTCGGAGCCATTCTCTACGGACTTCCATCCCGCTCAATGAAAGTAATCGCCGTAACCGGCACTAAGGGCAAATCAACTACGGTATACATGTTAAGCAAGGTTTTTGAGGAACAGGGTGTGCCCGTCGCCGCCATAGGCTCACTTGGATATAAAATAATTAACAAAGAATGGCCGAATACCCTCAAGATGACTATGCCCGGCCGGATGAAACTTCATAAGTTCATGCATGAAGCAAAGCTGGCAGGAGCAAAATTTGTTATTTTGGAAGCGACATCAGAAGGCATCGCCCAGCAAAGGCTTGCCGGTATAAAAATAGACTGCGCCGTGTTCACCGGCCTGCACCCCGAACACATAGAAAGCCACGGCTCATTTGAAAACTATACTAAAGCTAAGCAAAGATTATTCACGGCAACAAAAAACATTCATATCATAAATATAGATGATAAATATTTTGAAAAATTTATTAACATTTCATCTCAAGAAAAAATAACCTTTGGCATGAGTGATGGCGATATAAATCAGAAAAATATCAACCTTAATTTAAAACTTGCCGGTGATTTTAATGTTTATAATGCCTTGGCGGCTCTATCGGCAGCAAGAGCATACGGCTTGGATGTTGATAAGGCAAAGGGGACGCTCCAAAACATTGATAGGATTCCCGGTAGAATGGAATTTATAAACAAGGGCCAGTCGTTCAATGTTGTGATAGATTATGCGCATACACCAGAAAGTCTGATACAAGTGTATCAAACTTTAAAATCACAAATCACCTACCTACGCCAAGGCTTCGACAGGCAGGCAAATCACAAATCACAAACAGTTAATAACCCTAAGCTAATTTGTGTCCTTGGCGCCGCCGGGGGAGGCAGGGATAAATGGAAAAGGCATGAGTTCGGACGGATAGCTTCTGAATATTGCGATGAAATAATTCTGACAAATGAAGACCCTTATGAGGAAAATCCTGAAGAAATCTTAAAACAAATTGCTTCGGGATTTCCCAAACCCCGAAGCCATTGGGTCGGGGTCCCGACAGAATCGTCGGGACTACAAACTACTCACTATTCACTACAAACTATTTTGGACCGCAAAGAAGCCATCAAAAAATCCCTGGCAGACGCCCGGGAAGGAGACACAGTTATAATAACCGGCAAGGGTTCAGAAACCACCATGGCTGTGGCGGGGGGTAAAAAAATATTGTGGTCAGATAAGTCAACAGTTGAAGAAAATCTCATTAAGCGCTAGATTTATAAAAACGGACCTTAACATCAAAAGAAAAAAGAGAGGGGATTTTGCCTGAAGAGCAAACAGAAGACGACCGCCATATTGTCGTACTATTTGATGAAAACATGCCCCACATAAAGGCCTGCCGTAGACCCAAAGACTGCAATAATCCAAAATATTTATGTAGGCACAGACTTAATTTTAATAGCCATATTTTTTATATTAGTAAAACTGAAAGAAGGGAGTTGCATGAAGCCGGACTGGAGGATCTCGGGGTAGTGAACTTATTCTTAACAAAAATACTTAAAAATAATCTTTGCTGGCCGGAGGTTAGTATTGATAATCAGGTATTCGTGATAGTCACCAAAGACTCTAAATTTATCAGGTCAGCAAGGGGTCATTGGATTGACCTAAAAAAAGACAGCGCATTAAAACACGATTTAGAATTTGGAGATGGTTTTATAAGCAACCATGATATAACTATTTTTATTCAAAAAATAGAATGTAAGCAATATGGTAATGACAAGGGGGATAATTTGAAATGCATGATAGAAAAGCTAAATAGGCGCTGGGGAAGAAACATGCTCACGACCTCCCGATAGGGAGGTTTTTTGTTTACCCGGTAGTCCTGCCTGCCGGCAGGCAGGGAAATTTACAATTGGTTTTATGGCCGGTTAACTACAGGGCCGATATTATATGCAAATTCCGAATTTTTTATAAAAATAAAAACTATTTCAAAAACCCCAAAGGCCTTTGTAAATTCTACTACCGGGTTTTGTTCGTCATTTAAAATAGTGATAATATAAAAGCAGTATACAAAACTTATACTCCTATTATGGAAGAAAAAGAAATTCAGCCAAAAGGAATTATCTGGATAGAAATAATAGTGGTCTTAGGGGCTTTAATATTAGCCCTGCTTTATTTCGGCAAAAATCTGCCCCAAGCTGACACCTCTCAAGACGGCAACATAAATAATACGACCCTCCATAGAAAACCCAGGACTTATTCTGTTTTTTACAGAGCAGGTGTCTTCAGTCCAACCAACCTTCGCATACGCGTAGGGGATACGGTTAAGTTTGAAAATAGCAGTCTCATTTCTTTGAGGGTTATATCAGATGACGGCGGGAACGGCAAATTAATGCTCCCCGGGCTGGATAGCGTAAACGAACTCCAGCCTGCCGAATCATTCATATATTCCTTTACTCAAGCCGGAATATTCAGCTACCATAATCATGCAAACGAGCTTGAGAGAGGTACCGTGATAGTAAGGGAATAAACAGCCCTAACATAGCGTCCCGATTTTTAACATATCAATTGCTATACTCATGCAACAAAAAAATCTGTTGCTTTTTTTTATTGCTAAAGTGGTTAAGTGTTAATATGTTTAATGATTTTTGTGCTAAAATAATAATATGATTTTCAAATTAAACATTTTCTACAAAGAAGCTATTTTGTTCGCCGCAGCACAGCTGGTCGGTATTTATACTGCCTTGAAAATAATAAGCGGCGCAGAGTTTAGCGGAGGCCAAAGACCAAATAATTTTTCTAACTTTTCTTTTATTGATTTTATTATAATGGCGGTAATAATATTCATGTTCATATTTTTCAGCAAACGTGGTGGCAGGGCTGGCGCTATTTTCTATAAAATATTTCTCGGATTTG
The DNA here is from genome assembly GCA_030698885.1 of bacterium. Classification (GTDB taxonomy): domain Bacteria; phylum Patescibacteriota; class Minisyncoccia; order 2-02-FULL-40-12; family IGHO2-01-FULL-4-A; genus JAUYLN01. The sequence goes on along the minus strand of JAUYLN010000025.1, from coordinate 6,033 downwards.
CATTGTTTGGCGGTTCTCAATTGGCCTTACAGTCATTTATGAATCCGACCGCGGCTTTCTTTGTCGCTATTGGCCTTGTCTTTTGGTTCTTATACAAAAACAATGTAATTATTCAAAACCTTATTATGGTTTTCGCTCTTGCCGGCATTGGGGCAATATTCGGATTAAGCCTGGAGCCAACCGTAGCCGTAATTTTATTATTGGTATTTTCCGTATATGACATAATTGCCGTCTATAAAACCGGCCACATGATAAAACTTGCTGAAACTATGATAAAGTCTAAAGCTATTTTTGGCTTTGTAATCCCTTCCCGCCTCCATTTGTTTAAAGAGAAGGTTCAGAATGTTAATCCCGGTGATGATTTTATGATACTGGGCTCCGGAGATATAATAATGCCGATTATTCTGGCCTCATCGGTCTTAGTGTTTAGCAGTATCCAGGCCTACTTTATTGCTATCTTTTCTGTTGTGGGGCTGTTTATCACACACCTGTTGTTCAGTAATCAAAAGGTGAGACGTCCAATGGCGGCACTACCACCTATCGCAGTTATGAGCATAATAGGATATCTTGTTTCCCATCTTTTTATATAAAAAGCTAGCATTTAAAGGATTTGTCGGGATGCTCAACTTGTTTATCTAAATAAGTATAGCTTACTTAATAAATAGCTTAAGCTATAAAAATAAAAATAAATACTTACTGATACAAAACCCTGTATTTAAAGGATTTGTCGGGTCTAATCAGTAAAATAACAAACTATGAAGTTAACATTTTATGGGGGTGCCGGCCAGGTTACCGGAGCAAATTATCTCTTAGATTTTGGAGATAAAAAAATTATAGTAGAATGCGGCCTAAATCAGGGCAGTAAATTTGCCGAAGGTCAAAATTATGCTGATTTTAAATACGACCCCGCGAAAATAGATGTTATCTGCTTAACACACAGCCACATGGATCATGTAGGAAGAGTTCCTAAGCTTTATAAAGACGGATTCAGAGGCCAAATCTTGGGTACGAAAGCTACCGTAGATCTGATGGCGGCGGCCCTACCCAACTCATTGAGTCTTATAAAAGACGAAGCCAAGCAGGATGGCCACGAACCTCTCTACGGCCAGGAGGATGTTGACGGTGCAATAGCATTGAGCAGGGGACTTGCTTATCATGAGCTGGTTGATATAGGAAACGGGATATCAATACAACTCCACGATGCGGGTCATATTTTAGGTTCTTCTATAATAGAGATCAGGTGGCATGAAAATGATGCGCTGAAAAGAATTTATTTTTCTGGAGACCTTGGCAATCCTCCCACGCCTTTTTTAAAATCAACTGAATTCATACGCAATGCGGATTATATAGTTGTTGAATCTGCTTATGGCGACAGGATACATGAAGACAAGGGCCTAAGAAAAGAAAAGCTCGAAAACGTGATAGAGAACACCGTGAAAGACGGGGGAGTTTTAATGATACCTTCTTTTGCAATGGAACGTACCCAAGAGCTTCTATTTGAACTAAACGAGCTTATTGATAACAAACGTATACCTAAAATACCGGTTTTTGTTGATAGCCCGCTGGCAATAAAAATAACCGAAGTATATAAAAAACATGATGATTTATTTAATAAAGAGGCTGCTTATTTAGCAAGCTCAGGCGATGATATTTTCAATTTTCCCGGCCTTAGCCTCACCAAAACGACTGCACAATCCAAAGAAATAAATGCCACGCCAAACCCAAAAATAATAATAGCCGGCTCGGGAATGAGTCAGGGAGGAAGAATACTTCATCATGAACGCAGATACCTGCCTGACCCAAAATCAACCATCCTATTTATCGGCTATCAGGTTAACGGAAGCCTGGGCAGAAGAATACTTGAAGGCGATAAAAAAGTAAGAATATTCGGAGAGACCATAGAAGTTAAATGCAAGGTAGAGGCCATCGGAGGCTATTCAGCTCATGCCGACCAACCGGCTCTGCTTAAATGGATAAAAGGCGCAAAATCTTATTTAGAAAATAATGCAAGCTGTGAATTTGATAATCATGTCATAAAGCCGGATGGCGCAGTTAATCATAAACTTAAAAAAGTTTTTATAGTTCAGGGCGAGAAAGAAGCTTCAGAAACTCTGGCCGGCATAATAAGGGACGACATAGCCATAGAAGCCATTGTGCCCGAAGAAGGAAACACATTTGAATTGTAAATTATATAATTATTGCTATTATTGAAGAAGTCGGTTCAAGATATGCCAGGTAAAATTATTATCAGGCCAAGGCCCTTCCTACTACCTCTGGGATATCGGATAAACCCGGATTATACAGCTAAAAAATACGCTCGACATTCCGACAAACCCTTATAATAAAAGGATTTGTCGGTCTAAAACCAAAGATGGATTATTCCTCGCCACAACCTTCATACGGCACTCCGGCGGCACCCCCGCAAGAGTCCGGGACTCCAAAAAGCATAATCTTTTTGATTATTATTTTTATTGGAGTTTTGGCTTCATCTATTGCCATAGGTTATTTTGTAATCAATGATTCCGACCAGGAAAGCAGGATAAATGTGAATGGGACAGCTATAAAAAAGAATGAGACCGTCACAATCCTATCTTCTCAAATACTAAAAAAACAGATAGAGGGGATATTTGCCATAGGAGATTACTACTCAAAGAGGCCGGAGCTTATAAGGTTTATACAAGATAATAACTGGGGAGAGGCCGGCAAATCTGTATCTGCCATATTGGATGAAACACCGGAGTCAAATCATGAAATAGAATTATTCTTTTTAACGGATACTGAAGGTAATGCTAAATTTTCAATGCCGCCAAGCTCCGTTGTGGGTCAAAATCTTGCCTTCAGAGACTGGTATCGCGGTGTATCTGATCAGTGGCTACCTTATCTTTCAGAGGTTTATATAAGATTTGCTGACCCGCAATATAATATTGTCTCTTTTATGCTTCCTATAAAAAATACTGATAATCAACCCATAGGAATCCTGGGCATACAGGTAAGGCTTGATATTTTTGATAATTGGATAAGTGATATAAGGCTGGGGAGAGACGGAAAAACTTTTATAGTTGATCAAAATGGCACGATAGTGGCTCATCCGGATATAAAACCCCAGGAAGAATTAGTGAGCTACGCTGAAGATAAAGATGTACAAAATGTCTTAAATGGAAAAACCGGAACTGATATAATATTGAGTGCCGACCAAAAATACCTGTCTTCTTTTGTCCCGCTTACTGTAAATAAATGGGCGGTAATTACAAGAATACCACTAGAAGAAGTCTCAGACGTTAGTGAAGATGGCCTCCCCGAACCAACAAATCTACTTGTGCTAATAATTTTAATATCAAATATAATAATAGCTATCGTATTCTGGGGTATTATAAAATCAATAATTAAGAAAAGCGCATAATAATATATAAACATTAATATCATCTATACAACTACGGCCCGCTTCTGGCGGGTTTTAGTTTAGATAAAACTTGTTCAATTTAATAAGGCGACTAGACAATTTCTAATTGACCTAATTACTCTAATTATTCTGGGTAAATCTCAATGTCTAATGACAAGCAGAAGCAATGATTCTTTAATTGGGGTTTAGTAATTGGTCATTGTTTAGGTTAATTAGGGTAATTAGTAATTAGGCTAATTTCAGAATTCCAGCTACTCCGCTTCCATAATTCATACTTCATAATTCCTGCTTCGTGGTTTTAGTGCATGTTGATAACTGACTCTTGTTGTATTTTTAACATATTCTATAATTAGTTCAGGCCCAACATATCCTTATTCAATGAGGATATGTCGTTATGTCGAGTAGCATTGTTTGTGGCCGAACAGTACTTACTGTGGTTACCATTTTTTGGAATCGCAGGAACAACAAAAAAATAATTTGCATCCTAACAATAGCACCGACAATGCCGGCATCGGTTTTATTATTAGGAATGGAAAGGCATTTGTCCCTGCGTTATTAATCGCAATAGAATTTGGATACGCAACCGACCACATAACGAGACTGGCTCGCCAAGGAAAGATAGAAGCTCTGTACGAAAATAAAAGGTGGTATGCAAGCAAAGAATCATTCAATGCTTACAAATTAGTTGCGGAATCAAACAGAAGAAATGGTGGATTAAAAAGCGTAGGCAAGTTGCCTGATATTAAGGCAGTAGAAAAGCCTTCAACAGTTCTTTCAGTCTCGGAACAGCCTTCAGAAGGCGCCGTGGCAAACATAGTTCTTTCGGATGTTCAGCTTCACGAACAGGCTGACACCAATTTAGTTCTTTCCGATATTGTTTCAGATAAAGCTAGTCTCAGTGACGACAAGGTTACTGAAGTATTCAGCACACCAGTTCTTTCCACAAAACCGGTAAGCGAAAAAATAATTGCAAACTTCGTGGTTGAAGAAAAACCCGAAGAAAGCATTACGCCTGCCGAGCATAAACAACCGGACTATAGTAAGTACTTGTCCGGCTACAAACAAACCGCCAACCGGGCCATCATAGCGTTGGCGGTTTTATCGTTCTTTATGCTCGGCAGTGTTTTTGCAACTTTAAATATTTTTGGCATTAATGGTCCGAACGATTCTTCTTTCGGTAATATAGTTTCGGCCGTTCCCCAAAAACTATTTTCTGTACTGGCCCAAATAACTGCCTCTAAATCAGATGCTGATTTTCCTCTTGCTCAAGAATATGATGAAGCCATAGAACAACTTCAGGAAAAATTGGAACTGGAAAAAGATAAGCTAGCCGAACTTCTAGCTAAGTATCGGGGCGTAGCCATAACCCCTGCCGGTCCGGGCAGAGATATCATCATCAGAGAATTTGTTTCTGCTCCGTTCTCTGACGGCGAGATAGACCTACTGAAAGAACTGGCTGATAAATTTTCCAGAGGAGATCTTCTGCTGGCTCAAATAACCCCGGGAGATTCATTGGAGATACAGGGTTCGTTGACCAGTTTGATAAATCTGGTAAACCAGCTTGAGACAAAGCTAAGTCAACTGCCCCCGCCATTGGTTGTAACCGGCGGAGGAAGCATCACCCAAATATTAAATCCTGAAGAAATTAACACTAGCCTTCTGACCGTAGACAACATAAAAATAAACGGTAATGGCATAACAACGCTTTCGGGAGATATCTCTATTACTTCCGACAGCGGACTGGTTAATATAGGCGTTGGCGGACAAGCCTCAACTAGTGCGTTATTTGGCGCCGGACTATCAGATTGCGATGCCGCATCTGACAAGCTTCTGTGGGACGGCAGCACGGGCACATTCTCCTGTGGCACGGAATCAGGCGGAGGCGGAGGCGGTTCAGCACTTGAAATAAAAGAAGGGCTTACAACAGTTTTAAATCCTGTTGCGACTATATCTTTTGCTTCAAACAGTTTTAACGTTTTAGCATCAGGCTCATCAGAAGTCATAGTATCTTTAGACTGGACTAACGGCCCGGCATCCCGAACCGCAGACCAGACAATCACAGGATTCTGGGCATTCTCTAACTCCGCCTCAATATCAGGAAACCTTGAAGTGGAAGGTACGGCCTCGGTATCGGGCCAGTTTACCTTTGGCTCTAACGCCTCAATCTCCGGTAATCTTGAGATAGGTTCCGATGGCTTTGTTGTAAGGTCTACCGGTGTATCAAGCTCTCTGGCCTTTGAGACTACATCCTATGCGAGTGCTTCTGCTTTGTATGGTTCAGGTCTCCAGACATGTAATGCAACTACGGGTAAATTAACTTGGTCATCAGGTATATTCTCCTGCGGAACTGATTTTAATACCGGAAGCCCTTCAAAAGGCACCTCGGTAAGAGAAGGGACTTCAGATGCATTTACTCATATAGGTTCTCTATCCTTTGCAGCCAGCTCGTTTAATGTGGCTAATAACGCTTCTGAATCAGTAATATATATAGACTATGATAACGGCCCTGCTTCAAGGTCTATTGCCCAGACAATCTCAGGTCTATGGACATTTACAGGAGGAGTAACGGTATCTTCTCCGTTTGAAGTCTCAAATACAGCCTCCATATCTCAATTAACCCTGGGTAATGTATT
>JAUYLN010000019.1 GCA_030698885.1 bacterium | reverse complement strand
GGCCCCGCCATGGCGGGGCCGACCCTCTTTCAGAAAATATGGAACCAAAAATCATATATCAAGATGACGATATCCTAATAATCAACAAACCCTCAGGCCTTATAACTCATCAAAAAAATGTTGATGATGACCAGCCGAGCGTTGTTGATTGGGCAATTAAAAATTACCCCGAGCTAAAAAACGTCGGTGATTTTTTTAATGCTTCGGGCAAGCCGGTTGCCCGCGCCGGTATTGTTCATAGATTAGACAAAGATACGTCGGGGCTTTTACTTATTGCCAAGAACAATAAAGCCTTTTATTATCTCCAAGAATTATTCAAAAACAGAGGTGTACAAAAAACATACCTGGCTTTGGTTCACGGTAAATTAAAAAATAAATCGGGCACAATCAGCTCGCCCCTTGGCCGTATCGGTACCAAAAGAACTACCCAAATTACCGGCAAAAAACTCATAGATGAAAAAACTGCCGAGACCGATTACAAAATGGCTAAAGAATACAAAGATTATTCTTTGGTTGAGCTGGCGCCTAAAACGGGACGCACCCATCAGCTTCGTGTACACTTAAAATCCCTGAATCATCCTATAGTTTGCGACTCAATCTATGGCGATATTAAATCATGTCCGCCTGAACTGGGACGCTTATTCCTGCACGCCCAGAAATTATCTTTCATATCCCCTTCCGGGGAATCAATTTCGGTTGAAGCTGATTTGCCTCCAAATTTATCAAGTTTTATAGAGTCTCTTGCAAATAACTAGAATTTATACTATTATTCAACGACAATGGATTCCGTTCAAATATTCAATAAAAGCCAAAATCTTAAAACCCTACCTGCTATCAGGCCCGGTTTTACTGTGCGGGTTCATCAGAAAGTAACTGAAGGCGAAAAAACCAGGGTTCAGATATTTGAAGGTATCGTTATAGCTAAAAAGCACGGCAACGGTGCCAATGGGACTGTTACAGTTCGCAAGATAGCAAGCGGAGTCGGTGTTGAAAGAATATTCCCTCTTCATTCTCCCAATATACAAAAATTTGAAATAGTTAAAACCTCAAAAGTCCGGCGTGCAAAACTCTATTATCTGCGGGATAAAGCAGCTAAAGAAATAAGAAGGAAAATGAAAGCCAGCACAATAAACGTTAAGGATGTCGTTGCTGCTGAAAAACCTTCGGTAGTCTCTGAGGTGCCTCAAGAGCCTCAAGACAAGTCCGAGGAAAATACAATACCGGAAACATCAGAAGAAGAATCTCAAGCTCAATAGCCAACAGAATGAGCGCGGGTGGCGAAACGGCAGACGCACTACCTTGAGGTGGTAGCGGGGGCAACCCCATGGAGGTTCAACTCCTCTCCCGCGCACCACAAAACAAAAAGGCAGGCCTAAGCCTGTCTTTTTGTTTTGTGGGCGGTATAGGATTTGAACCTATGACCCTCTCAACGTCAATGAGATGCTCTACCACTGAGCTAACCGCCCAGACGAGTATGTGTCCCCGAGAGGAATCGAACCCCTATTCCAGGATCCGGAATCCTGTGTCCTATCCGTTAAACGACGGGGACATAAACTGTGCCGCGGGTCAGAATCGAACTGACGACACGATGCTCTTCAGGCATCTGCTCTACCACTGAGCTACCGCGGCATTAAGGAGTACAGCGCCCAGACTAAAAATCAGATTGAGAAGCTAAAAGATAAGACGATTTTGAGACATGACGACGAAATTGTACTGAGTAGTACATTGAGAAGGAATAACAAAAAAATTGGCTTTTTTTTAACTTCCCTACAGGGCATGCCAATTTGGACAATATTCTGCGTTGCTTGTCGCTCACGTACTATTAAAGTACGCATCGCTCCTCACGCCTTGAACACTATCCAAATTGGCTACGCTCAATTGATTTTAGTCTGGGTTCCGCACTCCCAAATATACCATTTTTTTAAAAAAATACAATATTTGCAGACCTAAACAAGCCTTATCAACAGCTTTATGCACAAAAACCGAACCCCTTTGTTATAATAAAGCTATGTATTGATATGATAACCATTTAGGATATCCACTTTATGAGGAAGGCCAGAGAAAAAGCCATTTTGCTTCGAAAATCCGGGGCAAGCTACAAAAAGATTAGCCGAGAGCTAGGCATAGCAACCAGCACGCTTGCTGGCTGGTTTAAAAATGAACCATGGTCCCAAAAGATTAAGGCTAGCCTGTCTGCGCAAGTATCTTGGGCAAACCCAAAAGCACTTGAGCTTCTCGTACACGCAAACAGGGAGAGGTGGAAAAATAAGCATGAAGAATATCGCACACAAGCAATCAAAGAGTTCCAAAAATATAAGAGTAATCCTCTTTTTCTGTCAGGCATAATGCTATATTGGGGAGAAGGAGAAAAACAACCAAAATCCAGTGTCGTACGCTTAAGCAATAGTGATCCTGAAATGATAAGGATTTTTAACTTATTTCTTACAAAAGTACTGAAAATTTCTCCTGATAAAATATTTGCTTGGCTTTTACTGTATCCGGACCTTGTTGATTCCGTTCAAAAAAACTCCTGGAGTAAAACAACCGGTCTATCCACGAATCAATTTAAAAAATCTATCTACATTAAGGGCCGCCACCCCAGCAAACGATTGTCTTATGGGGTTTGTACTATATTTGTAAGTAGCCGAGCCCTGAAAGAGCGCATGCTGAAGTGGATTGAGCTCTGCCAGGATTTATTGCGGGCCCAAGCTCATCTATTGAAAAATGACTAACTTTAGGTATAATTTAAAATAAAATTACAAAGTCTTTAGCGGGCTTGTCCACAAAAGCATTAGTAAAGGCGGGTATCGTATAACGGCATTACGGCTGGTTGCCAATCAGTCGACAGGGGTTCGACTCCCCTTACCCGCTCCAATAAAGTTTCCTTGCACAAATATCTTGAACAGTTATAATTAAGGAAATAAACCTAAGTCTATAATTATGGAAATACCAACAAGTCCAGAAGAAAAAAAGCAAAAACAAAATCAAGAATTTGAACGATTAGTAAAAACTCTTGTCGCAGATAGTTCATCATTGCCTGCCAAGGAACTGAGCTCTGGTAAAAAATTAGATGTCGTAAGTGCCATAGAAAATAACGACCTCTCTTTTTATGTTGGCGAACGAGTTTCTGATAAAACCAAAGATGCTATTGATTGTCTAATCGCCATTTACGATGAGCTCGCAAAGGATGAACCAGAACATGATTTCATCGAAGAAACCGTGGAGCAACTAAAAGGGTACTTGTAAGTCTAGTATAGCAAACACATCTCGACCCCTCTCTCAATAGGCTCTAACTTCATCCACTATTCCGCTCAAAAATTACTATATAACTTTTGTAGGTGTTCTTGCTTATCTCTATCACTAGGTACAGATCCGCAACAAGGATAAATAAAAAACCCTGCATATGAGATACCGGAACGTGTATCCTGTATGTTTTTATAGATGGTCTTATCAATAATAAGAAGGATGCGCCGCAACATACATGAAAAAGTCGCAACGGGCGACCCTAGTTTATACATTTCTCTGGCGTTCCCTATTTTATTCTCTTTTATCCTGACTTTCGTAGGCGCTAGGATTTTCAGCCATTTCTGGCCTCAAATATATATTGAATGGTCCCCTGGCCTTCGCGTTCATCATTACGCTTATGGCTTCTTTATTCTGGCTGCTTCAGGATATCTGGGCCTCGCCGTCAAACAAGCCCGAGCCAAGTTTTGGGTGGCTATATTCCATGGTCTGGGACTAGGACTAGCCATGGACGAATTCGGTATGTGGCTAAGACTGCGCGATGATGACATAGCACGCTGGAGTTATGACGGCTTAATGGTTGCTATCGGTACTTTTCTGTTAATATTTACAGCCAAACCGGGAATTAGACTGTTAAAAAGACTATGGCCCGGGAAATGGTTCAAAAGGATACCGGAGGTTAGTGATAATTAGCCTTTTTGCCAAATCCTTGACTTTTTATATCAGTCTGCTATAATGAGGATACAATGAGTTAGTGGCCCAAGAAGGGCTTTTTTTAATAAAAAATAGCTATTTATAGCTATTTTTTATTGGCCAGAGCCTCGTTTGACGAGGACTAAACCCCGTCAGACAAGGCCATAACTTATTAACATAAATGAACAGAAAACATACAAAAATAGGCGTATCTTTAATAGCCATTTTTACACTTATTTCAGTCCCTATGGATTCGGCAAATGCCGGTATCCTTGATTGGTTCAAAGAAGCTCTAAACGGCAAACAGGGGCTAGGCGGGACAGTCGGTTCTAATAATTTATATCTAAGTCCTGAACTTATGTTTGCGGGCAAAATAACCGAGCAAAAAGAATTATCCAGGCTAAATGTCATTCAAAATAGTTCCGTAGTCCAGTCTAGCAACCCTTACGGTATTAATATTTTACAGCCGGCTTCTGTTGTTCAATATTCGAACAGTGAAGTTGCGCGAGAGATGACAATTCCTGCTAGCGCCTATTCTTCAACTCCTGACCAGACGGATGATACGCCATTCATCACCGCTAACGGCGCATATGTATATGACGGACTTGTTGCCGCTAACTTCTTGCCATTCGGCACAAAGATTAAAATCCCCGATATCTACGGTGATAAAATATTTACCGTTGAAGACAGAATGAACAAAAGATATTGGCATAAAATTGATATTTGGTTTCCGGATAGAAACTCCGCTCTCCAGTTCGGTCTAAAAACTGTAAGAATACAAATCTTAGAGTCCTAAAAATCAAAACCCCGCTTGGCGGGGTTTTGATTTTTAGCCAAAAGAAAGCCCGGGCATTTAAGCTCGGGCAAAGCACGGTCAATCTTCCAGGATTTCCAGGAGCTCTCTGGATTCTTCAATTTTTAACTCAATACTTTCTTGAGTAAATGCCTGCTTGGCCCAATCAGTGCTAAACTTAAGATTACTAAGAAAACCCTCTTGCATCTTTAGGATTTCAAGCGGTGTTTTTCTCATTTCTTCGGCAAGGCCGAACACAACCTGCTGGATCCATGCTACACTTAATGCTTGGCTCAGGTCGGCATCTCTTAAAATCTGGGCTTCCAAGGTAAGCTCAGAAGATGGAACTTTATACGGAAATTCTGTTGCTCTAATGAGATGCTCTATATCATTTTGGAAATATTTATCAATTCCCAAAATATTGGCCCTCAATCCGCGGACTGCCCTTTCAATCTCCAGATCGTCCTGGCCTACCCGGCCCGAATGATCAAAATCATGGAAAAGAGCCGCGATTAATATCACCCTTCTATGCTGATACTGATTTGTTAACTGGCCTAGTTCGTCCCGAAAGAATTCTTTGGCGTTATAAAATTTACATGCTTGATATACAGCCCACAGAACATGTGTCGAAAATTGTGATATGGATTATTCAGGTTCTTGGCATTATTAAATAATACTTTAAAATAATGCTTCAGGTCTCCCCTATATAATCCCTCGCGATTAAGAATGATGTCTGGGATACTTCCTTTAACTAATGCAACTGTCGCCATCTGACCCTCCTCATCCTATTTTTAATTTTGAAAGGACATTATGGATAATAACTACCATTACATAAAAAGTCAAGTCTCATCTTTGATTTCTGGCTAAATTCGTGGTATTTTAATTTTTGTTTGTCCCTATAGTCCCGACGATCCGCCGACTGGCGGATGTGCGGGATTCCGATTGAAACGTCGGAACTTAACGGATAAAGTTCCGATATTGTGTCCGCCCGTAGCTCAATTGGAAGAGCGTCGGCCTTCGAAGCCGCAGGTTCCAGGTTCGAGCCCTGGCGGGCGGACATAGTATCGGCTTGCAAAAAACACACATTCTGATATAAATGTTTTAGATATTTGATATACAACAAAGGGGTTTTAGATGAAATGTTCTGCACTTATCGTCTCCTTGGTGGTTCTGATTTTTTTGGTAGGTTGTGGCCCTTTAAGTTTTGCCCTAGACAACACTAAAGTTTACACCAACACTTTTGCCATTAAAAACCCGCCTTACCCTATGAATTGGTATGCTGATGGTATAGTCCTACCTCTTGCGAGCCCCATAAACCTAGAAAACGAAGCGAACTCATTTCAATTTAAAACTGATTATGTATATTGCTTAGGGGCCAGCCCGGAAGAAGACTACATTAAAAATCTTGAAGTGGGAACTGTATACAAAGCCTCTTACCATATTCTTGGCAGAAAAAACGGTACCGGCCAATTTACGGGTATTAATTTCGTTTTTATAAAACTTATTACTATTACAGAATATTCTCCTCCGGCTGGATAGCTCCTGAAAGGGGCTATTTTATTGCAAAATACAACTCACCCATAAAAACCCGGGGCTTGTTAATAAAATCATCTATTCCTGGCAATTTATGCGGACTGTCTTCATGATATTGACATCTTAATATGAAAATGTTATTATTTAGATAATATTATACATCACCTTCTGTTAATCAAAAACCATAGTATATACTATGGTTTTTGATTGGAGAGGAAGCAAAATATGCATACTGACCTTAATTTCATGAGTTCTTCGGGTCGAAATTCAATAGTTTCAAAAAGTAAGCCCTTAGTGGCGCTTTTACTGTCTTTAGCTATATTCTCAGTGTCTTTAAACCAGGCAATATCGTCTACTGTTTCGATGAGGCTTAATTTGAGCAGTACATATTGCGAAGGTACTAACGGAATAATACACTTCGTGGTTGTTAACTTACCTGAAACCGTCTCTGATTACGGCGAGGTAAATTTCCTACTTAATTTCTCTCCCCGAACAGCCTCTTTTGAAAAAAGAACCGGAAGTACGGCTCATTACAATGCCGTACTGCCTGATATTTCCGGCAACTTTATTGTCACTAATTCTTACGTAATAATTGACGAGGTAAATGTCTGGTCAGCTTATACTGAAAATGTATATTTTTCTTGTAACGTCCAGCCAACCCCCACTCCGTCTCCAAGCCCAACCCCGTCGCCAAGCCCAAGCCCGTCCCCATCACCTACTCCGGCCCCAAGCCCAATGCCTTGTTCGCCAAACATATCTCAGGATGTATCCGGCGATATAACATCAAACGGCCTTAACGACGGGACAGCTGAAGCTTTTCTAACCAATACTTCAAAGAACTGTGCTTACCAGGTTTCTTTTGTGTCCTATAAAATGTTCGTCAGAGAAGGCCAATCAGGATGGCTAGAAAATCAGGAGATATATGATTATCAAACATTAACACTGGGTTCCGAAAGCACGGAAAATTTTCAAATTAATGTTCCGGATTGTCGCTATCAATTAGACTTGATTGAAGGAAGTCCGATAAACCCGCCTTACTATAACTCCCCCGGACATAAATTATTTGACTACGCTTTTGCCAACGAACCTATCTGTTCAAATGCGACACCCACTCCGTCGCCAAGCCCAAGCCCGTCCCCATCACCTACCCCGGCTCCGAGTCCGACACCTTCCATAACTCCCACCCCAAGCCCTTCACCTACTCCGAGCCCAACGCCTGAGCTTATAGCATGCCCTCTCAGCCCAACCACAAATAGAACTATAGTTAACTTTGGTAATGTGGGTATACGCTCTGACCAAACACTATCTAAAGCAATGATTGGTCCTATCTCTGTTAATATTCCGACCGGTAAATATGACATAACCCTTGTTTCTTACGATGACCATACCAACAAACCCGGCCAGACACAGCCGGAAGAAATGTGGCATATAATTCTGAAAGACAGCATAGGAACAACTATTGCCACCACAAATACCATAAGCGATTTGCCCGATAATCAGAATTGGCTTACGGAAAAGGTCAACATAAATCTAGCGGTTGATGTTGATGCCAGCCAGGCGTTTGCTAAACACGCCGCGTATTTTGACTCTATAGCTAACAGCGTAGTGCCTGTTTGTGCTGTGTTTGACAAAATAATTGAGCCCACTCCGTCGCCAAGCCCCAGTCCGTCTCCATCACCTACCCCGGCTCCGAGTCCGACACCTTCCATAACTCCCACCCCAAGCCCTTCACCTACTCCGAGTCCGACGCCTTCGCCATCTCCCAGTCCTTCACCATCTCCAACGCCGGAAACTACTCCTACGCCGGCCCCATCACCAACCCCAACGCCTTCTACTGGCTGTACTAGCAACTGTGGCGGAGGCGGCGGTAGCGGATTCTTCCCGCACACACCTACCCCTTCACCAAGTCCGTCGCCAAGTCCAAGCCCCACTCCGACCCCGGCAGTCGCAGGGGCCGCATCTACACCCACCCCAACCCCAACGGCTATAGCCGGCGGATCCACCTCCATGCTTAAAGAAGTTGCGGGTATCAGCACCGGAATAGATACCGTAAAACTTTCTCTCCTAATAAGCTTGGTATTCGGTATTATGCTGGCAATATATGAAAGAAGCGAGTATGGCCAGATTAAAAAAATAACGACCTTAATAGCCAGACACAAGGAAGATAAGGATAAGTTTAACTTCGCACCCAGACAATAAGCAAATATATGGTATAATAACCATATGGACCCTATTATGTTAAGAAAAGTTGAAAAATTCTTAACTCGCAAACTTATAGTTTGGAATTTAGTACTGTTTGTTTTGGTAAAAGTGGTCTTCTCTTACTCGGGATTCCATCTTGCGGCCTTACTTGAGCAAATATCATTATTTGATTCAAGAGATATAATAGCAGAAACTAATGTCGTCAGGACGGCAAATAATCTGCCCCCGCTTTCTGCAAATACCCAGCTGGACTTAGCAGCTCAGGAAAAGCTTCAAAATATGATTTCCGAAGGCTATTTTGCTCACATAAGCCCCGAAGGCATTACTCCCTGGTTTTGGATAAAAAATAGCTCCTACCAATATATCTACGCGGGAGAGAATCTGGCAATAGGATTCTCTGACGCCAAAGAAGCTGTTGATGCTTGGATGAATTCGCCTTCTCACAAGGCAAACCTTCTGAACAACAATTACCAGGAAATAGGCGTAGCCGTCGGCACAGTAGAAAATCTTAGCGGCTACTCCGGAATACTCATAGTTCAAATGTTCGGCAAACCTTTAGTTAAAACCGTACTTGCCCAGGAAAATGAGATAACCGCAACACCTCCGCCAGCTGGCGGACCGACACCTTTGGCAACAGCAACGGCCCAGCCTCAAACCTCTCAAGCTAACCCAAGCTTATTGCCTGAAACTACTACGATAATTCAGGCTGATGATTCTATCGTAACCCTTCAATATGTTTCTACTGACAGCTCAATAGCTCCCGTAGCTGCGCCGACCACCAACAAAGATGCCGGAGACGGAGTTATGTCAAATAATATATCCAGGGGAGTAAACGTGGCTTACATTATATACACGCTGATAATTGCAATGTTATCAATCCTGTTCATCGTATTAGTTGAAAGAAACAAAAAATATGCCCTGGGCGCGGCATTCAATGTACTATTGTTTGCGGCGGCAATTGGCGTACCAGTCTTCCAGGTTGTAAAAAGCGCAATATTCTAATCATTTATGCCCAGTCTATATCATGTCCAAAAAGAAAATAACAATCTACTCCCTTCTCGTATTTGTCGCACTCCTATCAGTGTTAAATTTTAGATTTATCAGTACTCAGGCAAAATTTTTCTCTTTAGAAAAAGAAATAGCTGAGCATCCTGCCCGCCAGGAATTAGGCGCCTATTTCCTGCCGATAGTCATCGCTGACACGGGCTCTATTCCGCGCAAAAGCTCGGCACCTGCTTCAACAAATAGCAATCTATATCTTAATCTGCCGTCTATCGGAATATCGGCACCGATAGTCCTTGAGACCAGTAAAGACCCTAATGTCATTTATAAAACACTTGAGAGGGGCGTGGTTCATTTTGCCGGAACGCCGATGCCGGGAGAAGCGGGAACATCCATAATCCTAGGGCATAGTTCGGCTTATCCCTGGTACCAGGGAAAATATGGTTCCGTATTTGCATTATTAAATAAACTTAGCGTAGGTGACATTTTTCAAATACAGACCGGCGGAAAAATATTGTCATACAAAGTTACCGATTCATTGATATTCTCACCGTTCTCCGACCAAGATACACTTGCTAAATTTGAGCAAAGCGACGGTTCATCCGTATTGCTTGTGAGTTGCTGGCCTGTGGGAACTAATTATAAACGTCTGGCCGTCAAAGCTGAATTAATCTAATATAACCAAAAACCCCGTGAGGGGTTTTTGGTTATATGGTCCGCCCACCGAGCTTAGCTCGGCCCAGTAGGACTTTCCTTCGTCTCTCGCTCACTTCCGCTCATTTGATTATGAATAACAAAGATGTTAAGTCCGCCCTGTAGGACTTGAACCTACAACCGTCTCCTTAAGAGGGAGCTGCTCTGCCAATTGAGCTAAGGGCGGACCTAACATCCTATTGTTAAATTTTGATACGGGGCCAATTGACCTGCCTGCCGGCAGGCAGGGCTATGGGCGGATTAGTAAAATAGTAGCAAAAATCTGTATTTTTTCAACTGTTTTTTTATTCTACAAATATATCTTTCTTATTTTCTTAACAGCTCCCGGTAAAATTTTCAAAAAATAATCGGTCTCTTTTTTAGTTGTAAATCTGCCTAAAGTAATTCTTAGGTTGTCGGCTTTTTTATTTCCTAGGGCTTTTAAAACATGCGATGGTCCGGTTTCTGAAGTAGTGCAGGCTGAACCGGTTGAAACATATATTCCTTCCTGGTCTAATGCCAAGACCAGGGCCTCACCGTCTATGCCGCTAAAAGATATATTTATGTTATTAGGCAACCTATTCCCTGCATCTCCATTTAAATAGCTGTCAGGTATTTCTTTTAATATCTTGCTTATCACATAATCTCTTAAGCCAGCCAGTCTTTTTGACTCTTTGTTTTTCTTCTCTTCCGCTAACTCAAGCGCCTTAGAAAATCCGGCTACCAACGTCGGATTTTCTGTGCCGGGCCGTAATCCCCGCTCCTGCGAACCGCCAAGCATTATGGGCTCAATATTAACCCCTCTCCTGACAAATAAACAGCCAATACTTTTCGGCCCGTAAATTTTAGAACCGTTCAAAGACATCAGGTCAACGCCTAGTTTTTGAACATTTAAATCCAGATATTCGGCTGCTTGTATCGCATCTGTATGAAAAAGAGGAAGTCTTCCTCTGGCCAATAGTCTATTATCTATAGTCGATGGTCTATCTCTAAAATTATGCAAAATTTTAGAGATCTTTTGTATCGGCTGAATGGTCCCAATCTCATTATTTACATACATAACAGAAAATAATATCGTGTCTTTTCTCAACGCCTTTTTTAGATCTTCCGGAGAAATTATTCCATTTTTGCCAACCTTAAGATAAGTAATCTTAAACCCCTCCTTCTTTAAGGCCTCACAAGAATTTAGAACACTATGATGTTCTATCACGGTAGTAATTATGTGTTTGCCGTATTTTTTGTTTGCTCTTGCTATGCCGAGCAAGGCCAGATTATTTGCCTCGGTGCCTGAACCGGTAAAAATTATTTCTTCCGGGCTTGCGCTTATAATTTTGGCTGCTGTTTTTCGCGAATCCTCAATAATGTTTCTTGCTTCCCGGCCGGCAGAATGAGGAGACGAAGCATTGGCAAATATCTTTTTATCGCAAAGCTCAATAACCCTTCTTACCTTGGGGTCAATTGGAGTCGCAGCCGCATTGTCTAAATAGAGTTGTTTCATTATGTCTTTTGTTCGGTATTATCAAAAATCGCCGTAAGGCGATTTTTGATAATACGATAAAATAGCTAGTGACGTCAATTAGAATCTGACCCTTCTAAAGCTTTTATATTTGGTCAAGATTGAGGCAAAAGCGAGGACCGAACCGAGCCATAGTGAACTATGATGAGGGAGGACCGGAGCTTTTAACGAAAATATTGGCCAAGCCCGAAGGGTTAAATTGCACGAAGCCCCAAGCATTTAGGGCTTCGCAATTTAATATAGAAGCTTTAAAGCCTGCGCCGAGGCCATAAAGCTATAGCAATAAATCCTCCTATCAGGCCCAAATCCCTCACTATAACTTCATTGAATCCGATAAATAATATGACTAAAAAGAGAAAGATAGCAGCAAGGAAAGAAAATATCCTAATAAATACGCCGGTGAGTAGACTAACCCCGACAATAAGCTCAAATATACCATTTAAATAAATGAACTGCATATCTCCTATGCCGACTTTGCCGAAAAAAGAAAGTACGTCTTGTGGAACCCAGGCGTTTATCCAATAAAGAGGGTGGAAAAACTTGTCTATGCCAAACCAGATAAAAACAGCTGCCAGTCCTATTCTTAAAGCCCGAAAGGATAAGTTGAAATGATTATTGACAAACATTTAAATATAGTGTATAATACTATTAACAGTGTCGTACTGCTGGGAAGTTCGTGACTTTACGGTCATCGTCCACCCTTTACTTTTAGTAAAAGGTGGACTGGGTCTAAAACCATTTAAATTATACCCTATTTAGCCGTGAAGGACAATTCTGCCCTTTGCTAGTTTCGAAAGGGCAGATAACAACCGGCCTCCTGGCCCAAATCAAAAACCCTGCCTAAGGCAGGGTTTTTGATTTTTTCAAAGTTATGCCATCTTGGCGTTGCCTTCTAGAAATTCAAATACTTTTTCATTTAATAACACATCATGAATTCTATTTTTAAGTTTGCCTACCTCTTCCTCACTACCTATATTTCCTCCGGCCTGAACAAATTGCTGAATCGCCAGCTCTAGCTCACCGCCTACCTCCTTCTCTTCTACTTTTAATTTTTCTTTCTTAGCTATCTCTCTTGTGATAAGCGCCAACTTAACCTGCTTAACCGCACTTTCTCTCCAGTCTTTTTTAAGTTCGTCCTGCGTCTTTTTTATGTGAGCCAAATAAAGAGACAGCTCCATGCCTTTTTGGTGTAGCTCTCTGTCAAAAGAAACTACCATTGAGTCCAGCTGACGGTCAACCAAGACAGCCGGCACTTCTAAACTGCTTTTATCTAATATTTTTTCAAGCAAAGCAATTCTTATTCTTTCTTTTTCTTTTTCTAGTTTTTCCATTTTTAAGCCCTCCCTTATGCTGTCTTTTACATCTTTGAGCGAGCTGAACGCGCCTAGTGTTTTGGCAAATTCATCATTCAACTCCGGTTTAATAATATGCTCAACTTTATTAACTTTTATTTTGCAGTTAACCGTTTTACCGGCTACCTTTTTTTCAGAATAATCGGCCGGCACATTCAGAGAAAACTCTTTTTCTTCTTCGGGCTTCATGCCTATTATTTGTTCTGAAAAACCCGGAATAAAACCGTCTTCCCCTATTACCAGCGGATAGCCTTCGCTTTTCCCGCCGTCCAAAATATTACCGTCCATTTTAACCTCAAAATCTATTTCTGCCCTGTCTCCTTTTCGGGCCGGCTCATTGCTTACTTCAAACTGAGATCTGTTTTTAACAACCTCCCCCAACGTCTTGTCTATCTCTTGAGGCGCTACTTCTATATTATTTTTCTTAACGTCCAGGCCCTTGTATTCACCCAGATTAACTTCCGGAAAAATAGTAAGCATAGTTTCATATATTAGCTTAGTGCCTGAATTCTCATTTATTTTAAGTTCATGGTGCTCTATAATTTCCAATTTTTGTTCTTCTATAGCCTCCGCCGCGCTTTGTTTTACGGCTAACTGCAGGGCTTCGGATTTTATGGCTTCGTCCCCTACCTTTTTACGGGCTACATCAACCGGAACCCTCCCCTCCCTAAAACCATCTATTTTAAGGCCATTGGCAATTCTTTTTTCTGCTTCACGGACGTAAAAATCCAGCTCTTCTTTATCCAGCTCTACTACAAGCTTAACCTGGGAATCTTTAAGTTTTTGTACTGAGGTTTTCATTACTCTTTTTTATCTTCTGCCTTTTCTTCTACTATAGCATCCTCTTCTTTTTTATCTTTTTTGCTTTCAGTAGGCTCGACTCCCTTCTCTTCTATAACTTCCGGAGCTTCTAAAGTCTCTGGGCTCTCTGAAGTCTCTGCGGTCTCTGCAATATCCGCAGTCATATTCTCTTTAGGCGACCGGACATCTATTTTCCAGCCTGTTAATTTTGCGGCTAATCTGACATTCTGGCCTTTTTTTCCAATGGCAAGAGAGAACTGGTCATCTGCAACTTCGGCAAGAGCATGCTTATTCTCTTCACTTAATACTTTTACGTCTAATATCTTGGCCGGGGCCAAGGCATTGCTTATATATTTAGCCAAATCTTCTTTCCACTCTATGATATCTATCTTTTCTCCGCCAAGTTCATTTATGACGGTTTGAACTCTGACCCCCTTCTGACCCACAAGAGAGCCTATCGGGTCAACATTCTCTTCATTTGAAGATACGGCAACCTTAGACCGCGAACCGGCCTCTCTGGCTATGCTTTTTATTTCTACTGTACCGGCTTCAATTTCAGGAACTTCAAATTCAAACAATTTTGTGACTAATCTCGGATGAGATCTGGATAGAAATATCGCAGGACCTTTGTTGGTTTCTTCTACTCTTAGGACAAGAAACTTAAGTCTCTGATTTATCCTGTATCTGTCATTTTGAACCTGCTCTACAACCACCAGAATACCGTTAGTCCTTCCAAGATCAACAAAAATAGTCCGGCCTTCAATACGCTGGACAACTCCCGATATTATCTCTCCTTCAAGCTTTTTAAACTCTTTAAATACCGCTTCTCTCTCAACCTCTCTTAACCTTTGGATAATGACCTGCTTAGCCGTCTGAGCCGCGATTCTGCCGAATTCCATTTTAGGCTCAAGCCCGGTTATTATTTCGTCGCCGACTTTTGCTTTTTTATTATCTTTCTTGGCATCTTCCAATGCTACATGCTTATCCGAATTAAACTTTATTTTTATATCCTCTCCTTCCTCTCCCTCTTGAATCTCCTCTCCTTCTTTCACCGGTCCGTTAACCGGGCTCCTTCTTTCCTCTCTGAATTCTTTTATCTCGTCCTCTCTTTTCATGTCAGCGGGCAGAGGCAGGTCGCCTATGACATAGCCTTCCTCGTCGGCGCCTTCAACTACTATCTTCACCTGCCAAACCTTAACATCGCCCGTCTCCTGGTTAAGTTTGGTTCTTATGATTTGGCCTTTTTCTCCATAGTCTTTTTTATACGCCGCAGCAATGGCGGCTTCTATGGTTTCTACGACCCTGTCCTGAGGGATGCCTTTCTCTTCGGCTATCTGGGTGATAGCGGAGATAAATTGTTTTGCGTCTAACATTGTTCATGGCTTATAGCTTATGGCTTATGGCTTATGGCTTATGCCATAGTCGATAGTCCCCCAACTATTAGCTGTTTTAATAAGAAAGGCCGCTGTTCCAGCGACCTTTTCAATCATTTACTCTTAAATTTAAGTATAATCTTTTTTGAATATTGCGTCAACCCTCCACACCAAGTAAACACTGATTCTGTGCTTCGGGCAAGCCTAGCCTCAACAGTTGATATTCACATAGTAATAGCCTGTGAATACGTAATGTGGCCTTAGCAGAATCAAAAATGCTTACCTGTGTTTGTTTGGTGTGGGGGGCAACCCTTCTGTTTTTGCCTCCGATTTTAAAACTCTGTGGGTTGTATACAAGTTATCCCCGACTTTTAGTATTTACCTGTCTTACGCAAGGTGATAAGAAACACTTTACACCCCGCAGACAGCTACCCGATTATTCTGTAAATTCCGACCTGTTGAAAACAAAAAACATTCTAAGTGTTAAAATTAAGAAATGGCACAACCCCTAAAACAAAAACCTGTTCCGGTTGAGGATAAGCAGAAAGAGCTTGCGAAGGCCCTGGAAAACAAACTGTCGGATATCCAGCTTCAAAAAACAGAGGACGAAGCAAAGACCATGGCTGATAAATTCGGACTGCCCTATATTAATCTTGTAGGCTACCCTGTTGATGTGGAGGCTTTGGGACTATTAACAGAGGCCGAAGCACGGGCGGGCCAGTTGGCAGTAGTGGCAAGAGACGGGAATAACCTGACAATAGCACTGGTAAATCCCGAGAATAAAACCGCAAAAGATATTCTGGCTAAACTCGCACAACGAGGATTTAAATATTCTTTAGCAATATCCTCGTCTGCCGACATGGCAAAAATCCTTAATAGATACAGCGAGACAAAAGCAACAGAGAAGGTACAGCTTGGCGTTATAGGAATATCTGAAAATGAGCTGAGTACAATACAGCAAAGTGTTGAAAGCTTATCTGACTTGAAAGAACGTCTACGCTCCGTCCCTGTGGGCAAAATACTGGAAATAATCTTGGGTGGTGCCCTTAAAATCGGAGCCTCTGACATCCACTTTGAAAATGAAGAAAAATCCTTGAGACTGCGCTACCGGGTAGACGGCGTTCTCGCAGATATCGCAGACGTTCCAAAGGCTGGCTACGAAAAAATAATAACCCGTGTAAAATTGATGTCCGGCTTAAAAATAAATGTTCACAACAAACCCCAGGATGGACGTTTTACAATAAAACATCAGAGTCTTGACATGGAGGTGCGCGCGGCTGTCACGCCAAGCGAATTTGGCGAAAATATTGTCTTGCGCATTTTAGATCCCAGAACTATTAAGCAGAACCTAGAAGATCTGGGCATGGAAGAAAATACCTTAAAAACAGTGAAGGAGCTTCTCGCTAAGACTACCGGCGCAATAATGACTACTGGCCCCACAGGTTCAGGCAAAACCACTACCCTGTATGCTTTTATACAACACATCAACAATCCCGGCATTAAAGTTATAACAATTGAAGATCCGATAGAATATCACATAAAAGGCATCACCCAGACCCAGGCGGATGAGCACGCCGGCTACACATTTGCTAGTGGCTTAAAAACCATTATCCGCCAGGACCCGGATGTAATCCTGGTCGGCGAAATAAGAGACGGTGAGACAGCTGAAATAGCCATGCAGGCAGCACTGACCGGACATCTTGTTTTCTCAACCCTACATACAAATAATGCCGCGGGAGCAATCCCAAGGCTGATAGACCTCGGGGTCAAACCGGTAACCATTGCTCCGGCCATAAATGCAACTATGGCTCAGAGGCTTGCCAGGAAACTATGCGAAAAATGCAAGACAAAACAAAAAATAAAGGAAGAGGATTTAAAAAAAATAGCCGACGAAATGGCCGGCATAAACTTTAAGGATTACGGTTTGAATACTCCTGATGCCTCAACAGAGCTCTATTACCCTTCACAATGCAAAGAGTGTAACTCAACAGGATATAAAGGCAGGACAGGTATTTACGAGCTTTTTCAGATAGACACCGAGATGGAAAAACTTATCCAGACTTCCCCGGCAATCTCTGACATAGAGACCTTAGCCATAAAAAAAGGCATGGTCACTCTGCTTCAAAACGGGTACATAAAGGTGCTTAAAGGCATAACATCAGTTGAAGAAATACTGCGGGTAATGAATTGAGCGAGGATACGATTTTTGAACTTTTAATTAGTAGGCCTAATGCTAATAAGCTTCTTTGGCCCGCAGGCAGTAAACCCGGACCTTGGGAAATACCGGGGCAGAGTAATACCGAGGAGTAAACCAGTCGGAACCAGATTATCCATCTGCGAAATACTCCGATTGAGCTGGATGTTTTGCAAACTACTCAAGTGCCTGCGGACCAAAAAAGCTTATCAAAAAACCCGTTTAGGGGTGCGGGATTCAAACTATCGTCAAATTGAGAAGCTCAAAAATGAGGTGATTTCTAGGCACGACGACGAAGAATAACACACCTGCCTGCCGGCAGGCAGGGAAATCAGCCATTTTTGAGCTTCCCGATAGGACGGAGCGGGACTCCGCTCAATTGATGCTAGTTTGAAACCTGCACTCCTAGGCTTGCTTATTTAACTATTTTATATAAAAAACCGATAAATGTCAAATAGCTCCTCTTCTCCCAAAAATATCCCCCGGGATCCCTCCCAAGAAGCAGACGATCAGGTTTTAGACCTGGCTTTAAGGCCGTCTAAATTTGAGGAATATATCGGTCAGGAAAATGCCAAAAAAAACTTATCAATACTGGTTGGCGCCGCCAAAAAAAGGGGCGAGGCTCTTGATCATATATTGATACACGGTCCGGCCGGACTTGGAAAAACAACTCTTGCTTATATAATTGCCAAAGAGTTCGGCACCGGCATCAGAATCACTTCCGGGGCCGCGCTGGAAAAAGCCGGCGACATAGGATCTATCCTGACAGGCCTGACCGATGGAGATTTTTTATTTATTGACGAGGTCCACAGGTTAAATAAGGCGGTTGAAGAGACTCTTTACCCGGCAATGGAAAATTGCAGCCTGGACATCATAATCGGCAAAGGCAATTCAGCAAAAACTCTTCAAATCAAACTCCCCCGCTTCACTTTAATAGCCGCGACCACCAGAATATCACTGCTTTCAAATCCATTTCGTTCAAGATTCGGAGCCAGCTATAAATTGGATTTTTATGACCAGCCGGAGATGGAAAAAATAGTAGCTCGCTCGGCAAAATTGTTGAATATACCCATAGTGCCTGACGCCATTTCTGCTGTTGCCAAAGCTTCACGATTTACCCCGAGAATAGCGAACCGTCTGCTTAAAAGAGCCCGCGATTATGCCCAATTTAAAAATACCGAGCAGGTGACCGATAAAATTGCAGTAGAGGCGCTGGAGCTTTTAGGAATAGATGAGATAGGCCTTGAGAACACAGACAGAAAAATAATGGAGGTTATAGCAAAAAATTTCAACGGGGGCCCGGCGGGACTTAAGTCTATCGCCGCCGCCGTTGCCGAAGAAGAAGACACGATAGAAGACGTATATGAACCTTACCTGATGCGCTTAGGCCTTCTAATAAGGACCTCCAGGGGCAGAATTATAACTGAATCCGCCTACAAACATCTGGGAATGGAAAAGCCGGACAACCAGCAAGCGTCTTTACTTTAAACGATATTAACATTCAAGCATTTAAACATCTAAACATTTAAGCATAGCGACAAAATTGGTGTTTTTGAATAATTCGTAGTTGTTAAAGTGTTAAGTTGTTAAAATGCTAAAATGACTTGTGAGTGGACACTCTAAGTGGTCTCAAATCAAACACAAGAAAGGAGCTGCTGACCAAAAGAAAGGTCAGCTTTTTAGTAAGCTTTCAAAAAAAATATCCATAGCTGCTAAATCCGGGGCTGACCCGTCCTTAAATTATCATCTCCAGTCTGCTATAGATGCGGCTCATTCAGCAAATATGCCAAAGGACAATATAGAGCGGGCTATAAAAAGAGGCTCTGACAAGAACTTGGCCGAGCTGAAAGAAATTACAGTGCAGGCGCTACTGGGTTCTGTGGCTATAATTATTGTGGCCATAACTGATAACAGCAACAGAACTATAGGCGATATTAAAAATATTTTGACTAAACACTCTGCAAAAATGGCCGAAGCAGGTTCCTTAGACTGGTTATTTGAGAAAAAAAGCATTATTGAAGCTGTGCCGAACAGCAAACCCGATGGCAGCCCCGGCCGTCAGCTATTAGATGAGGCCTCTGAATTGGCCTTAATAGATTCAGGAGCTGATGATATCCAACTCCAAAAAGACAGAATAACCGTATTGGCTGCACCGGAGCATCTTCATCAAATCAAAGAAGCACTTGGACAATTAGGCTTCTCCACAGAATATGCACAGATAGACTTTGTGCCTAAAAACACTGTTACTGTAGCAGATGCTGACACCAGGCACATCCTGGATACTCTTTTTGAGGATCTGGATAATCAAGACGACGTAGAAAGTCTTTACTCAAACTTAAGAGCGCAGGTTTCAAACTCTCATTAGAACCCTTAAATTCTTATTATTTTAGAAAGACTATTGACTTAGGATGTCTAATATGATAGAATAATAAGGTTAGCTTAATGCGTATACTAGGCATTGATCCGGGCACTTCTTTAATAGGTTACGGGATTATAGAGTCGTCTAAGTCCGGCTGGAAGGCCTTAGAGTTTGACAAGTTTGAAACTCTAAAAAACTTATCCAGCAAAGATAGAGTGCTTGGAATATATACTTTTTTTGATAAACTGATCAAAAAGTTTAAGCCCGAGAGATTATCCATAGAACGTCTTTTCTTTTTTAAAAATAATAAAACAGTGATGGGTGTAAGTGAAATAAGAGGAGTGTTACTACTTGTCGCCGCCAAGAACGGCATTGAAATAGACGAGTTTACTCCTTTGGAAGTAAAACAGGCGGTATCCAGCTATGGCAGGGCGGACAAAAAACAAGTACAACAGATGGTCAAACTTATACTAGGACTGGATAAAGAACCTCGCCCGGATGACGTAGCCGACGCCCTGGCCCTTGCAATTTGTTCAGCTAACACGCTAAGATACTAAAACCAATTTAAACCGTCCGGAAAGACCCGGATATTTCTGCAGAATCATACACCGCAGAAATATCCGGGTCGTCCCGGTTAACTAATTCTATTGTTGGCAACGCGGTAGCCTTAAGGACACTGTGGCCCGATAATAGGAGTAATGTCACTATGGAAGACATTAAATTCACCTTAGAGGGTGAGGAAGTAGCAGTTGATGCTACTGAAGAGGCTTCAGTTGAAGAGAAGAAAGAAGAAGCTTCAGAAGAGAGCACAGAAGAGGCCGCTGCTTAATAGCCGCCTCCGGATTCATCTTGGATCCAACAACAAAACCGCCTTCGGGCGGTTTTGTTGTTGGATAGATACTAATTAGTTATTTTTAGAAACCTTCTGGGTCCTACTTTTATTATATCCCCTGCCTTAACCTGATAATTTAAATCGTCAGCCGTAACATCGTTAATTTTAATGCCTTTTTGTTCAAGAAGTCTTCTTGCTTCTGATCCTGATTCTACCGTATTTGAACTTGTTAGCACTTCCTTTAAGCTGTTTCTTCCTGCTTCCGGTTTAAATTCTTGCATATCATCGGGTAACTCTTTTTGACTAAATACTTTTTTAAACTCTGCCTGTGCTTTCTGAGCTTCTTTCTCTCCGTGATATATCTTTACCAGCTCGCTCGCCAATTCTTTTTTAAAATTCATAGGATTCTCTCCATTCTCTACGGTATTTTTTCTTTCTTTAATCCAATAAATGTCTTTTTCAGTTGCAAGCTCAAATACAGTAGCTATCATCTCATCCGGCACCCCCGCCATAACTTTGCCGTACATGTCGCTGGGCGTGTCATTTAGTGCAATGAAGCTTTTCTCAGTTTTACTTAATTTTTTACCGCTATCGGCATCCACTAAGAGTCTCGTTGCTAAAACTATCTTGTCTTTGCCTAGATATGCTTTTTCTAAATCTCTGCCTACAAGCATATTAAATACCTGATCGTTTCCTCCGACCTCTCCATCAACCTCCATAGCGACAGAATCATAGCCCTGCATAAGCGGATACAAAAATTCATGCAGATAAATAGGCTTCTCATTTTTAATTCTTTCTTGAAACATATCCCTGGCTTCTATCTGCTGTACCGTAACATGGCTTGCCAGCTCAACTATATTTTCAAATGACATTTTCTTGAGCCACTTGCTGTTATACCGGACCTTAAAATATTTACCGGGCAATATCTTTTTAATTTGGCCTACGTAATTTTTCATGTTCTCTCTTACCTCTTTCTCTGAGAGTTTTTTTCTTGTTGCTTCTTTGTCTGTTGGGTCGCCTATTCTGGCGGTAAAGTCTCCTATCAACAGCACTACTTCATGCCCCAGTTCAGCCAGTTGTTTCAACAAAAAAAGCTGGACTGTGTGTCCGATATGCAAACTGGGCCCGGTTGGGTCTATACCATAATAAAATTTCAATCTTTTTTCTTCTTTCAATCTCTTAGTGGCCTCTTCTCTGGAGGGGTACACATTCTCTACTCTTCTTCCAAAAATCTCATTCATCTTGTTTTGGCTATTTGAGTCTTCCATGTCTAAACAATACTATAAAAACAGGGTCTTTTACAATCTTACTGTCTTCGTTTACGGCTTAGGAGAGCAGGACTCGAACTAGCATCACTTGAGCGGAGTGAATTCGGGCAAGATTCGCGAAGCGAGGAGTGATGCGTACTTTAATGTACGTGAACGACGAGCGACAAAGAAGCTTGTTCGAATTCACCCGCCCGAAGGGAAGTCCGAAAATGGATGCTTTCTTTGTTGCTCCTCCTCAATGTGGCTTAAACCACACTTTCGTCGTCGCGCCTAGAAATCATCTCATTTTCGGACTTCTCAACTTGATGAAAGTTCGAATCCTGCTCTCCTGAGGATGGGTTGTAAAAATCCTTTTTTTATGGCAAAGTATTAAGAATGCGGGATTCAAACTGCTAAAAATTTGACAGTAGATTTACCACCGCATTCTTAACCGTGTCTAAAAAACGACATAAGGAACAAAGCCTTATAAACAACATTTTTATTTTAATATTCGGATTATTTGTTATCGGTCTGGCATTGGCTGTCAGCCTGTTTTTGTATTATTCAAGACAAATACCGGACCCGAACGTAATCTCATCACGCAGGGTTAGCGAAACCACAAAAATTTATGACAACACCGGCCAAAATGTGCTTTATAATATTCACGGCGAGGAAAGAAGGACTATAGTCCCTTGGGAAGATATTTCTGATATGGTAAAAAAGGCCACCCTGGTTGCCGAGGATGCTGAGTTTTATGCTCACAAAGGAATAGATTTTAGCGGCATCCTAAGGTCTTTATATAAAGATATTCGCTATCTTGAGATAGCTCAAGGCGGTTCCACTATAACTCAGCAACTTATAAAAAACGCTCTTCTTGGAGACCAGAGACAAAATGTCTTTTCTATTACTTCACGAAAAATAAAAGAGATTGTTCTGTCTATAGAAATAGAGCGCAGGTTTACAAAAGATGAAATTTTTTGGATGTATTTGAATCAAATACCTTACGGCTCAAACGCCTATGGTATTGAGGCGGCCAGCCAGACATTCTTCGGAAAGCCGGCTAAAGAGCTGGGTCTTTCTGAAGCTGCTCTTATTGCTGCCCTACCAAAGGCCCCCTCTTATTACTCTCCTTATGGGAATCATTATCCTGAGCTTATCGCGCGCCGTGACTCAATCCTTGGGTCTATGTTAAAGCTTGGCCACATAACAAAAGAAGGGCACGATAAGGCCGTTAATGAGAAGCTTACATTTGAGCCGGTACGCGATTTAATAACTGCGCCTCATTTTGTAATAATGGTTCGCGACTATCTTATAAAAAAATACGGGGAGGAACTCATTGAAAATGGAGGGCTAAATGTTGTTACCTCTCTTGATCTTAGACTTCAGGGCATAGCCGAAGAAACTGTAGAGAAACATGCACCCACAATTGACCAGCGCTACAAAGCCAGTAACGCGGCCTTAACCGCTGTTGATCCAAAAACAGGCAGAATTCTAGCTATGGTCGGTTCAAGAGACTATTTTGACATTGAGAACGAAGGCAACTTCAACGTGGCTACCGCCTTAAGACAGCCCGGTTCTTCTTTTAAGCCATTTGCTTATCTTACTGCACTTCAAAAAGGATACACCGACTCAACTATAGTCTTTGACCTTAAAACTGAATTTAATCCCAACTGCGAGCCCGGAGCTTTTCAAGAAAAAGACAGATTTGGAATTGATTGCTATCATCCCCAAAACTACAGCGGAACATTCAGAGGCCCCGTAACTTTACGTCAGGCCATAGCCATGTCTTTGAACGTTCCCTCCGTGAAGGTTTTATATTTGGCCGGAATAGAAAACACGATAAAGAATGCTAAAAATATGGGCATTACATCTTTAAATGAGCCGGAAAGATACGGTCTGTCCTTAGTTCTTGGCGGCGCCGAAGTTAAATTAATAGATATAGTTTCTGCTTATGGCGTGCTGGCCAATGATGGCTTAAAAAATCCGGCAGTATTTATTGAAAAAGTTACCACCAGCAACGGTGTCGTGCTTGAAGAATACAGAAAAAACGAAGACCGGGTTCTGGATCAACAAATAGCCCGATTGATGAACAATATTTTATCGGATAATAATGCCCGGGCTCCTGTGTTTGGTTTCAATAACTACCTCTACTTGAAAGACCGCCCTGTAGCCGCCAAAACGGGCACCACACAAGAGAATCGGGATGGTTGGCTGATAGGGTATGTTCCTTCTCTGGCAGCCGGCGTTTGGACCGGAAACAACGACAATAGTTCTATGACCCAAGAAGGTGCCGGTGTTTCTGCCGCCGGACCCATCTGGAACGAATTTATGTCCAGAGCTCTTGAAGGACAGCCTGTCGATCAATTTATAAATCCTGATCCTGTTTTTGAAAATAAAATAATGTTGAACGGCAGTTATCTTGGCGGCTATGGTGTGCATTCAATACTGTATTATGTGGACAAAGATAGTCCTACGGGGCAATTCCCTGCAGACCCTTATTCAGATCAGCAATTCCAGAATTGGGAGTCTTCGGTGGCCAGATGGGCCCAAAATGTGTTTCCTCTTAATCAAGATACTTCCTCTTTGGAACCGAGCCCGAATCCTTAAGCGTGAATGATTAAAACTATAGTCAGCTTACTATTTTATAATCACCTCTTTTATCCTTGTCTCTGCCTTAGACATCTCAGATAAAAGCTCTGTTTTTTTATTAAATAGCTCATTAGCAAAAACTTTATTGGCAGATATTATATATATTTTATCTTTCTGAAAGTAAAAATCCTTTACATATCGTAAAGGATTTTTACTTTCCGGGAATAAGTCTGTCAATACATTTTTAAATGCGTTTCTTGCTTTTTTATCTTTAGTCTCTCTGTCTTTTAACGTCTCTCTTATCTTATTTAATTTATCTTTTAAATCTTTTATGTTCTGCATTTTAACTTCTTAAAGGCATTATCAGATAAACATAGTCGTTTTGGTTTTCCGGTTTAAGAAGCAACGGACTCCCATCTCCCGTATAGTGCATGATTACATTTTCGGTGGGTATATTTTTAAGCCCGTCTAAAAGATAGTTATAGTTGAGAAGTACTTCAAAAGGTTTATTTTTCAACTCTGAAGGTATATTGGCAACTAGTTCTCCTCTATCGTTGTTCTGTGCATTTATTTCTGTTTTTTCTCCGTTCACTTTTAGTTTTACATCGTAAATACTTGATGAGAATATTCCGGCTGTTCTTATGTTCTTTTCAAAATTAGCTTTGTTAAATCTGGCTACTGAAACAGTTTTATCCGGTATTATTTTTTTATAATCAGGGTAATGTCCGTCTACCAGGCGGGATATCAGTTCAAAATCTTCGTTAAAAATAACTATCTGATTATCTGAAACTGTTAAATTCACATCTCCTTCGGATCCATCCATCAGTCTTATTATTTCAATAGATGTATTTTTAGGAATTATAAACTGCTTTTTTAGATTATTAGTGCCGATAGATGTTATTTTCTCTGAGAGTCTGAAGCTGTCTGTAGCCGCAAATTCAATTTTATTTCCATTTATATTTATATAAATACCCGCCAATTCAGGTCTTGTTTCAGACATCAGAGTAGAATCTATAACGCTCAGTAGTCCGTTTTTTAAGGTTAGAGAATTTATTTTTATAATATTTTCTCTTTTAACTTTAGGTATTATTGGAAAGTCCTTAGTATCAAAACAAAGTACTTTAGTTTTGTAATAATCAGATGATATTTTTAAAGTATTGTTCTCTGCTATTAGGGTTATTTTTTCGTCGTTTATATTGGATAAAAAACTGGAAATTATTCTGGCCGGTACCGCTATCTCCCCTTCTTTTTCTATTTTTGCGCCCACCCAGTAATTAAGTCCTAATTCTAAATTAGTGGCCGACAACCGGGCGCCTCCTTTTTCAGTTTTAATAAGAATCGTATTTAATATCGGCAAAGAGATATTTTTAGAAACAATTCTTTCCACGTTCTTGATAGCTGTGTTTAATTTTTGGAGATTAATAATTATATGCATATATAAATATATAAAACTTATTACTATTATTAGTCCTGTAGATATGTGTATATATTAATAACTATAAGATATCTAAGGTAAATTTAAACTAATTTTTAGGGATAACTTGTGGAATAAGTTAGGGATAAAAACTTTATAACTAGGAGGAGTCTTTTAAGGAGTAAAGATACCCATAACTTATATACACAGATTTAAGGTACATATACACAACCTGACAACACCTCTAGGTGCGGAGTTTCTAACTGTCAAAAGTTTGATATATACGTTCTTTTATTAATGTAAGTTCTTGTTTTGTTCTTTGGTCGGCATCTTCTTCTAATTTTATTTTTTCATAGCCATGAATAATAGTTGAATGATCTCTGTTGCCTAGTTTTGCTCCAATTTCCGGAAAAGAATACTTAGTTTCCTCTCTTAATAAAAACATACAAACCTGCCTTGGTCTGACCACCTCTTTCTTCCTGCTTCTTTTAATAATGTCGTTAATAGAAACATTATAGAAGTCAGCTACAGATTTTAGGATAGCCTGATGAGTGGTTTTCTTAAAAGGAGTGCTGAGGTAAGCACTAAGAAGTTTTTTGACTTCCTTGAAGTCCGGTATTTTATTGTATATCTGACTGAACGCGAATATTCTGTTTAAGGCACCTTCAAGCTCTCGAACATTACGCTGAATATTCGTAGCGATGTAAGACAAAGACTGATCGTCTATATCAAACTCCTTTTGTTTAGATTTTAATTTTAAGATAGCTAAACGCGTCTCAAAATCAGGTATTCCGATGTCAGCTATCATCCCACCCTCAAAGCGTGACCTAAGGCGCTCCTCAAGAGCCGGAATAGCGCTTGGAGGCCTGTCAGAGGATAGGATTATTTGTTTGTTCTGGCTATAAAGCTCGTTGAAGGTTGAAAAAACAATATCCTGGGTTTTTTCTTTGCCGGAGATGAATTGGATGTCATCTATTATCAGCATATCCAACTTGGCGTATCTTTGCTTCAGCTCTTCTATGGTTCTGTTTTTAAGAGATTCTACTATGTCTACAGTAAGTTTTTCAGCCGGGATATAAAGTATCTTAGCATCCTTGTTGTCGCTGAATATTTTGTTTCCGACAGACTGGAGCAGATGGGTTTTTCCTAAGCCAACACCACCATAAACAAATAAGGGATTGTATGCCTTACCTAAGTTTTTAGTTATAGCGATACTTGCGGCATAAGCCAGCTCGTTATTTGAACCAATAACAAACGAATCAAAAGTATATTTTTTATTAAGATTGTTGAGCTTATTAACCTCAACATCTACCTGCTCGTCTTGTGAAGGCCTTTCGGCCATAAACTGGGCAAAATCGCTGCTTTGTATCTTTTCTGCCAGGTTCAATCCGCCAATAGTATATTTTATCTCTCGGACGTTAGGGCTAAAGTTTCTGATTATTTGAAAAATAGGTTTATTGAATTTATTCTCAAGCCATTCTTTGGCGAAGCCGTTTGGAACGCTAACCAAGATAGTAGTGTCGTTGCTTGAAATAATAGAAGTATTTTTAAACCAAGTCGTAAAGTTAGCCCTAGATAAAGACAACTCCATTTCGTTTAATACGTTTTTCCACAATTCTTCGTTGGTCATGATGTAAGTATAAGCTATTAGAGAAAATCTATTTAAACGAAGTTCGTTGATAAAGTGTTTACAGGCTGTTCGTAAAAAATATTTTGAAACTTTTAAAATCAGAATTAGAAAAACAATCCTAGCAACTTAAATTGATAACAGCAAGCGTACGGAAAATTAAAGTTATGACTTACGCGCTTGAGACAGAAAGCCCACCGGTCTCAGGGCTTATCCTGCTTCAAGCCCTAAAGGGTTTGGCCAATATTTTCGTTAGAAGCTCTGGTCCTCCCTCACCATAGTTTACTATGGCTCGGTTCGGTCCTCGCTTTTGCCTCAATCTTGACCAAACGCATAAGTCCTAAAAATATTAAAATTTGACTGGAACGCCATTTTGTATTAATTTTAATACATATGAAATCAACAACATACCGTCCAAAGAAGACAAAAAGAAAGAGGAAGCACGGTTTTTTGGCCAGAAAGAAAACCAGTAAGGGCAAGTTAGTGCTGAAGAGGAGAAGAAGGAAGGGCAGAAAAAAGCTTGCTATATAACAGTTAAATGGCTTTTATAAAAAAGTTCAGAATAAAGAAGAAAGAAGATTTTGACAGAATTTTTAAGCTGGGCAAATCCGTACGCGGAGACTTGTTGCTTATTAAATTTTTAAAAAATAATTACGGTTACCCTAGGTTTGGAGTGGTTGTGTCAGGAAAGGTTTCCGGTAAAGCCGTTATCAGAAATAGTATCAAAAGAAAAATAAATGAAGCTTTAAAAGAAATTGAAGAACTAAAAAAAATTAATCTGGATATTATTATTGTAACCGCTTTGGGTATCGTAGGGAAAACAAAAAAAGAAATCAAGAGTGTTTTACATCAGGCAATAGGTAAAATATATAGTCAACAGAATTTTAGGCGATAAAAAAACAGAACTGATGAAAAAAATTATTTTAAAAACAATCAAACTTTATCAGGCCACGCTCTCTTCTTTACTGCACTCATTTGGATTAAGTTCAGGGTGCCGTTTTTATCCTACATGTTCTCACTATAGCCACGAAGCATTCAATAAATATGGAGTGGTGAGAGGTTTTTTTATGTCTGCCTGGCGCATCTTAAGATGCAATCCTATATCAAAAGGAGGAGTTGATTTAGCTTGAAATAAAATTACTAATTACTAATTACTAATTACTAAAAGATGTTTTTAAAGGAGGAGGGGTTGTTTAGGAATTAGGTATTAGAAATTAGAAATTTAGCCCGTGTCTTTTTTATTTAACGAACTTCTTTTCCGACCGATATTCAATGTTCTGGTTTCTCTCTATAATATTATTCCCGGAAGCGACTTTGGTGTCGCTATTTTAGTGCTTACCTTTTTTATAAGGCTTTTATTTTTCCCACTGACTGTTAAGTCTCTGGTGGCTCAAAAAGAATTGGCGAGACTTCAACCGGAACTTAAAAAACTTCAGGATAAATATAAAAATGATAAACAGCAGCTTGGGGCCGCAACCATGGCTTTGTATAAGGAACACAAAATCAATCCTTTAAGCGGGTGTCTTCCCTTGCTTGTTCAGCTACCGGTGTTATTCGCCCTTTTTAAGGCCTTGGGTGTGGCATTTAATCCTGACAGTTTAAGTTTGATTTATGGTTTTATAACCAAGCCTGAAGTCATAAACAATATTTCTTTTAAATTTATAAACCTGGAAATTGCAAACAGGCCCATGGCTATATTGGCGGGAGTACTACAGTGGTTTCAAGCTAAAATAACTCAAAAGAACCAAGGCCATGACCAGAAAGGCCAGCAAAGCCAGATGGCTCTGATGAGCAAACAGATGTTGTATTTTTTCCCAATCATGGTTATAATTATTTCTTGGAATTTTCCTGCCGGCGTAGTGCTTTATTGGGTAGCGACAAATGCACTTTCTATAGCCGAGCAGTTCATAGTTGGACGCAAAACAGCGTAATCTACTAATTACTAATTAAGTCACTAATATACTAATGAGCAGTGATAAAATAAAAAATTTAGCGACAGAAACAGCCAAAGAAGTTTTGGCTTATTTAGGCTTCGGTGACTCAAGTCAAATCAGTGCCTACAATCATAATGACAGTCTTGTTGTCTCTATTGATTCAGAAGACAAAATGGGCATGCTCATAGGCAAGAATGGCCAGAATATAAATGCCCTGGAGCATGTCGTAAGGGTTCTTACTTATAAAAAAATAGCCAAAGAACTTGGGGAGGCAAAAGGGTCTGTAAATTTTTCACTGGATATAAATAATTATAGAAAACTTAAATCAGACTATGTAGCAAAGGTGGCCCAGGAGGCTGCCCAGAGAGTCTCTCAGTCCAGAAGGTCAGAAGCTCTTGCTCCGATGAATTCCTATGAAAGAAGGCTTGTTCATACAGAGCTGGCGTCTTTCAGCAATATTGAAACAGAAAGTGTAGGAGAAGAACCTCGTAGGAGGGTTGTTATTAAGCCTGCCCTGGAAATCTAAATTTTAGAACCTTCGCGCCCGAGACCATAAGCCCAAAATCCTCAGGGCTTATTGAGCCCTCGGGCCACAAGGGTTTGCCCAATATTATCGTTAAAAGCTCTGGTCCTCCCTCACCATAGTTCACTATGGCTCAGTTCGGTCCTCACTTTTGCCTCAATCTTGGCCAAACGCGTAGGCTCTATTATGAGGCAGACAAGCTAATCTAGAGGATAAACAATTGCAAAGTATCTCTGCTAATTTTAGTATCGCAGCTTTTTCCCGCCTCATCTTGGGCGGGATTAGTTTAGTTATTGTAGTTTTCACAACCCGTTATTTGGGTCCGGAAGGATATGGAGATTACAGTGCGATATTGGCCTATCTTTTTTTGTTTGTTACCTTGGCTGACCTAGGACTGTACACGGTATTGACGAGGGAGATATCAAAAACGGGTGCTGATGAAGAAAGGATAGTAGGAAATATTTTTACCCTCCGACTGGCAATTATTCTGGGCGCAGCTATTCTAGCTAATTTGATAACTTTTTTTCTACCATATTCGCAGACAGTTAGATTGGGCATCCTGATTGCCTCGGTATTTATGGTCCTGTCGTCTTTGGGGCAGGTGTTAATGGGGATATTCCAGAAGAATCTTAAAATATACTGGGTCTCAATATCGGACCTTGTAGCAAGGCTTATACAATTGGGCCTTGTTCTAACACTTGTTTTTATTAAGGCCGGTTTCTTATATTTTATTTTAGCGGTCTCAATATCAGAAATCGTCCACTTTTGTTGTATCTTTATATTTGCCAACAGGTTAACCAGGATTAGGATTATTTTTGATAAAAAATATTGGACGGACATTATAAAAACTGCTCTGCCCATAGGAATATCATTAGTTTTCGTTCTGATTTATTTTAAACTAGACACTTTTCTTCTTTCTATCATGAAGCCGTCCAGAGATGTGGGCATATATTCGGCAGCTTACAAGATTATGGAGTTCGGCATATTTTTTCCGGCAGCATACCTAGGTCTTGTTATGCCGGTCTTATCTAAACATGCTGTTACTAATCCAGGAGAGTTTAAAAGAGTTTTCCAAAATACATTCAACAAGCTGGCTATTTTTGGTTGGCCGGTCACTTTCTTTGCTATCGTAGCCTCGGGGCAGATGATAGCTCTCTTAGGAGGAGGTGGTTTTTCTGCTTCGGCTGAGGTGTTACAGATACTCAGCCTTGCTATGTTTATTATATTTTTCGGTAATCTGGGAGGACACTCTTTAGTTGCTTTGAATCTTCAAAAAAAGGGAATGTGGCTTTATATGGCGGGAATGGTAATTAACTTGATAGGCAATTTAGTATTAATACCGAAGTATACCTATATTGCTGCAGCGTGGACCACAGTCGGGACGGAAGTATTAGTTACTGTATTGATGTTTGTGGTTATAGCAAAATCTATAAATGCAAAACCTGAGTTCAGTATATTTTTCAAGGCTTTTGCCGCCGCGCTACTCATGGCCTATATAGTATTTTTACTTAAGGACACTAATTTATTGTTACTATTATTGGCCAGTTTTATTTATTGGCCGATATTGTATGCTTTCGGAGGTTTATCTAAAAAAGACATTAGGGACCTACTATTTTGGCGTTAGTTAGCCAACTGGCGGAGGCCAAAGTATGATAAAAACATTAAAAACAAAAAAGGGAGGCCTTAATTGACTTTTCACATAATTATGTGATATAATTGAATACAGAAGTTGGTGTTTTTAGCTATTTTATAATAAGACAAGGAAATAAAGGAGAAAGACGATGATTTACAAGATGGCGACATCTTTGATGTTCGGTTTAGTTTTGGTGGCGAGTATTCTCGGAGCAGTGCCCGCTAACAAAGTAGGTTCAAGTCCGGCCAGTTTTGTCCCTGAAAACTACGGAATCTATCTCGCGGAGGGCGCAGAAGGGGTGGAGGCTCGGCGAGCAGAGGATAAAAAACTTCTCGTAATCTCCCCGGCTAAGGTCTGGGAGGTGGGCAAAGGGATTATTCCATTTTTTGGGAGAGGCAGAGCATCGTTAGTTGTTTGGCCTGCCGACCCCGAAGCTCGACTCAATGCAACAATACGACCGGTGTATTTTGTGAGTAGAATCCTCTATGCAATGGGCTCAAAAAAATCAGGACCTATTGGTTGTCAGGTAGGTGATTACGCGGTTCACTTGGGTGGGGAGACTCAGCCCCTCAAAAGTAGGCCATACAAACACAAAGAAGGAGCAGACGAGTTTCTTTTGGACAATATCCGCCCTGAACAGTTGTACATCGCGACGCTTGGTAGGCAGAGCGTTCTTTTTGGGGTTCAGATGACCTCTATTCCCCAAAATGAGCTATGGCTGTCAGGTGAGACAGTGGTGTACGAATACGGTGCCCTGGAGAGAAATTTCCAGAGAAAGGATGTGTGCAAGTGAGCTGCCATACTAGGCTCCCGTCCAAGGACGGGAGCCTCTTTTTATATCCAGTTATTTCAGTAAAAGAGAATAAAGTCTGTTGTTATTGAGGTTTCTAAAAATTAAGTAATCTCCGGATGAAGTTAAAACAAGCTCGGTGGCATCTGTATTCTCGTCGGGAGTAATAATTTTTTGAGGACCATCTTTACTTGAGAGAGTCACCATATAGAACGTGTCCCCTCCCGGACCAGGCTTAGAGCAGTAGATAGTCTCTTCATTATTTCCCCAAGAGCACTTAGAGGCAGATGTCTCTAAGTCTAAATTTGATATATTACCCGACAGAAGCTCGTTGACATGTAATTTTAGTTTACCGTCGCCGGGGTCTTCACTGGAGTATAGTATTTTATTTCCTGTAGGAGACCACTCGAAAGACAAATGTTTATCAAGCTCTACTATGGGGGCTAATTTTCCTGTTTGTATATCTAGGGTGTAGACAGTGGAGAGTTCGTAGTAGCGAAGGTCCGGTTTATGTAAATAAACGATAGATTCTTTTACCCAACCGGATAGCCAATAAGAAGAACGGGTAGGTACTAGCTCTTTGAAGCCCTCAATTTTTGGATCAGCCACGTTAATATGGCCGGAGCCCTCTTCGTTATTAAAACTTACATAAGATATCCTATTTTCGAATTGGCTAAAGGCAGGGTAGAGCGCATTAACGGGTAGTTCCTTGGCCAGGCCGGAGCTAAGATTAAAATATTTACTGCGACTGTTTCTGGTCAAAATCAATTCTTTTCTGTTTTTAGACCAGGTTATATTTTCGGCTAATTTATCCACCACGGCAACATTAATTGAATTGCCGGAGCCGTTAATAGGAACAGATTTTATCTCCCCGCTTGAGGGAACATAATAAATGACATTTTTACCATCTTCTGATAAAACAGCAAAGCGAGAGTCTTCGCTGGTAATCCGCGCAAGCTTTAAATCGGGTGATAGTTTTTCCTCGGCATCGCCGGTAAAGCGCGATATTAAGCTATTTTCAAGCAAGGAAGCTGTCTGCAGGCCCCCCTTTTTTGTCCAAATATATCCGCCCAAAGAAAAAGCCGTAACAATCAGAACAGCAATTAAAAATTTCATAAATTTTTCTGTTTTGTTGCTTGAATTATTTTGAAAATTTAAATTCATTTTATCTACTAATTACGAATTTTATACTAATATACTAACATACTAATAAAAATAACTAATATCTTTAATCTACCAATTACGAAGTTCATACTAATATACCCAGGCTGCTAATTACTAATTTTATACGAATATATTAATCTATTTTCTTTATTAGTATATTAGTGATTTCATTAGTAATTGGTAAATATAAGTATATTGGTGATTTGATCAGTAATTAGTAGCCTGCGCTTCTTCTTCAGCCATAATTGCTGAATATTCTTGAAGTTCAGAAAGCTCCTCATTCTTGGCATCCTCATACTCAGGTAATATTTCTTTTGCTGCAAGGTATGTCTTTTTCTCATCCTGATATGTAAAGTATATCGCGATTAAACGGGAAGGCAACAATCCTATGAACGGAATCAGGTCTGCAAAAATAGCAATGGCATTTTTCATCAGGGGATTTCTATAGACCAAAGCTCTGAATTGTTTGAACTTTTTTGCCGCCACCCTTATCGGCCTTCGTAGTGTTTTAAATCGGCGCCCCGCCCTCAATGCCGTCGCGTAAGCGTTTCTAAGCCCGGCTATCCTCCTTTCTATATTCAATATGTTCTCCTGGACAGATTTATGCAGGTCGGTAATTTTTCTCATTTTGGTGCGAGTCATCCAAGCCAGAATAAATAGTATAGCTCCAATTATAAGGTCAACGATTATAGATATGATTATGCCGACTCCGGTAAAATCAGCTAAGTCTACTAAATCCCCTATTCCGGCAAATAAAAACATGACCCCGTATTTAAATTTTGATGGAGGCCTGATTATCTCGTTGGCGCGTGCCTTAATGTCCTCCGTATCTTTCTGGCCGGCCCGGACAAGGGCAAGTTGGTTGTAGTAATTATCTTGGGACAAGCCGTAGAGCTATAGAGCTATAAGCCGTAGAGCCGCTTTACAGCTTTATGGCTTTACAGCTTTATGGCTTTATTTGTTTTCAGCCAATTGTTTCTTGGCTTCCTGTATTTCAAGGATTTGTCTTGGGTCGGATGTAATGACTTGGTCTTCCTGATAAGAAGCTATTATTCTTAAACCTACATGATTTGAGCCGGCAAAGAACAGACCATGACCTACTTGTGACTCAAGGAGATAGAATTTTTCCGAGTCTGTCAGCGCAAATGTTTGCTGGACCAAATCAATAGATGCGGGGGACTGTTTTAAGAGCATCTGAAGCGAAGAGTTAGTGATAATAGGCTTTCCGTAAGGAGAGCTTAAGAAATCAGGGATGTCCTGCGAGATAGTAGTAAGCCCAAGGAAATATTTGCGTGCTCTTTTGGCCACATTTAAAAGAAAATCTCCTCCGGCTGCGGACTTCATCAACCACCAGGCTTCATCAACCACCATTAGCCTCTGTCTAAGCTCTGCCCGTATTCTTGTCCAGATATGGTTTAATACCAAATACATTGCTACCGGTCGTAACTCTTCTTCCATATCTCTGATGCTAAAAACCACCAACTGATTATCAAGAACAACGTTAGTAGGATTATTGAGAAAACCACTAAAAGTTCCCTCTGTATATTTTTTAAGCCTTATAACTAATGAATCCGTACCCGTCATGCCCTGAAGTACGCTCTGCAGATCGCTCAATACGGGCGGCTCAGCATTAGAAAAGTCCGAATTATATGTAATGTCCTTTATGGCATAGGTTTGGGTTACACCCTCATCAAGCATAGCTTCTTCTTCAGGCGTAAGTTGTCCGAGCATCAGCCTTAGGAGGCCGGTGATATTAAGAATATGGGAGCGTAAAACATCGGAAGGAGTCTCTCCTGGCATAGGCTTCGGCAAATCAAAAGGGTTGATGTGATTTTGTGAGGCGATAGATATTTTAACGTTAGTTCCTCCGACCGTGTCGGCGAGGAATTTATACTCATTTTCCGGGTCTATTATAAAAACCTGGATTCCGAACATAAGGCTTCTTAATACCTCAAGCTTAACGGCGTAGCTTTTACCGCCTCCGGATTTGCCGAATATTACCATATTCGCATTTTCAAGAGAGAACCGGTCAAACAGAACTAAAGAATTATTATGTGTGTTTATTCCGTAAAGAAGGCCCTTGTCCATTGTTAGATCGTAAGAAACAAAGGGA
Source organism: bacterium (assembly GCA_030698885.1). Lineage (GTDB taxonomy): Bacteria > Patescibacteriota > Minisyncoccia > 2-02-FULL-40-12 > IGHO2-01-FULL-4-A > JAUYLN01. The sequence goes on along the minus strand of JAUYLN010000019.1, from coordinate 139,723 downwards.
AAGATTGAAGAGATAGGCTCAGTGTTTAAGGCAGTGTGGACTTCCAGTTTATCGTTGCCAAGAGGGAGGGTGGAGGAAAAAGCCTCCTTCATCCTAAAGGTTGCCTGCTTAGAATAAACAAGCTGGGCTTCCAAGATGCCCTTTATCTTATTTTCTATTTCGTTTAGCTCATCGGCCGAATTTCCATATATTGTGATATATACCCCAAGTTCAAAAAACCGGTCTGTTCCCTGCTGGAGTTGGTCCCGAAGTTCTTCTATGTCATTTATTGCTGTTTCAAGAACAGGATTCCTAACTTTACCCGCTGCTTGCTCTTCAATATCCTGTGCCTGTAATCTGCCAAGCTTATCTCTTAGTTTTTTAAGTATTCTGGCGGTGTCTTGTGGATGGACGAAGATTGCTATGTCAAAAACCCGATCCATATTTATGATGGGAGAGAACCAGTTAGCGTTTAAGTATCTGGGATAAGTAACAATAAAAATCGTTCGCAAAAATTTGCTACCTATCTGTATGTCGCTGGCAGAAATATTTAACGCGGAAGGGGCCAGCATTTCGTCTAAGTATTGTGGTTTTTGTTCGTCAGGCATAAAAATGGTCTATAGTCTGTTTTTCTACGTCGGATTATAAAGCGATTTATATAAATTAAGAAGCTCTTCTTTATCAAGCACCCTGGCGTTTATTCCTAGCCTGCCTATCCCGGACATCACTAGGTCAATTCTTTGGTCAAGCTGCATTTTATACGCCCTGAACTCATCTTCAGTTAAAGATTTAGAATATGTGCTGGGACTGGCAAGGCTTTTGAAGATACTTAAAACACCTTTTCCTCCGGCAGTTTTTAATATAACAACAAAGGGGATGACTATATAGAATTTTTTGGACAGTATGTTAGCCAATTCAGTCAGGCCCTTTACGAAACGGGAGTATTCAATAGCTTGTATTTTTAATAATTCATGTTGGATATTTCCGGTCAAACTATCAAGGTAAGTAAGGTATGGATTTATGTCTAATTTTCTGGAGATTATTATAACCTGTAAGGTGAAGTCTACTGAATTTAAAAAATCCTGGAAGGCGCTTATAGTAGCAGCCTGTTCATTTGGAGATTTTAGCTCAAAGTTGATTGACCCGACCTCAATTACGGAACGCAAAGAACCGTCTTTTAAAATTGCGACCGACTCTTTTATATCGGCCACATCCACGAAATCATTAGTCGTATTTATCTGTTGTTTTTTATCAGCCATGGCGGTTAACTAGTAATTTATCTTGAAGATTTGGATAAATCTTCAAGATAAGGCTCTTCTTCTTTCTTTTTAAAATAATATCTTTTAGGCCCTGTCATAAAATTAAATGCCTGAAGCATGTATGACGGCAAAGGAATGCCATCAACTTTTAGGAATGCCATTGCCGCCGCGAATCCTACAACCGGGGTGGCCAGTAGAATAGAAAAAAAAGGAGCAAACCCCAGCTGAAAAATTATAAATAAAAGTACGGCACCACTCCCTACCCATATGAATTGTTTTAGGGTAAAGGGGCCGACTATCTTTTCCTCGGTCTCTATAAATTGTGGAACACGGAATCGCATATAAACATATAAACATTTAAGCATCCAAGCATATTAACATTAAATAAATTTAATCCCCTTAATCCCACTGATGTTTATATGCTTGTATGTTCAAATGTCCGAGTGATGCTACAGGTCTTTCAGGTTAATTACGTTGTATTGTTTCGGGCCACTGCCGGGATTATTTTGTTGAGAAGTGGTATCCTGGGATCTCTGTGCAGGCACAGGTGGTCTGTTCGTCTGAGGGGCTGAGGGCGGTGGCGGACTAGTCGGGAGCCTAGGAGGAACCGAGGAGGAAGGAGGTGGCGGCATCGTAGAGGAGCCTGAAGTAGGTATTTTTTCTTGCGATGCCATTTTTTGTCCGAACTTTTCTTTTTGAATATTTTTTAAGTCCGTTAAAACCGGTTTAAATAATTGATTTACGATTTGATTAGCAATGTCCCGTGCTTTAGCCTGATCCACTCCAGCCTGAACTGCAATCTGGGATGGCATATCACCGATATAAAGATAAGCCATTATTACATCGCGAATGATTTTTGATATTTCCTCTGTCTGCTCCTCACTAATGTTATTATTTTTACCGAAGCTCTCTATAGCTTCTGCTGTGCCGTCCGACAGGAGCAGGTCTTTTAGTGGCTGAGGCAACCTCTCAATGTCCTCACTAAATTTAACCCGACTTTCCGCTGTCAGCTTTGGATCATAAACAAAGAATGGACTAAATTGTATAAATTTTGGTGTAATCATATAATTTTAAGACCCGTAATATTCATCATAATTTTCTTTTTGCTCTCTTTCTATCTCTGCGCGTAGTTCCTCATCAGATTTACCCCCTTGCTTCACTTTTTTAGATTCTTCTTTATCTTCTTTTTGCTTCATCATCCTTTCTTTTCTTGCTGATTCTTGGATTTTCTGGGCCAAATCTCCGAGGGTCTGCAGAATTTTAGCATTAGAACCCTGAAGTTCTCTTGATAGCCATTTAACACCAAGATTTTGTCCTTCATATTTTCCCTCAAAGATATCTTTGATAATTTGCTGAGTCATATTATTTGAGAAAAATTCCGTAGATAATTGACCAAACTTTTTTGGTTCAAGACCTTTAATCTTGCCAATAATCTTTTGAGTCATGCCCTCTTTTTCAGATTCACTCAAAGGCTGTTCGTATTTCCCTAGCCTGTCTTTATCTGCCCGTAATTCATATTCCGTAGCAATAATGGGATTATAGCCATTCACCTCCCTTACCATTCGCTGACCTTCAATAGTATCCTTACCGCCAACAGTGGCTACAGCTTTGTTAAGCATGTCAGCATCAGTAATACCCTTTTTCTTTTCGGCAGTTAATAATTCTGCAATCTTTATCAAAAGGTCATCGTCGGCTTTTTTACTTACTTTTCTTCCGGTATCATCAACGTACTCATATTCGCCTGTTTTAAGAACTTGTTGCAAATCTTTTTGGGTACCAAGCCTTTCCACCTTAACCTTAGATAAAAGCTTATTAAATTCTGCCCTGGAAGAGCCTTCCGACATCTGTTTTATTTCATCAAAATCTCTGAAGGTCATAGACCTACCCTTTTCTATCAGATGTTCGCCGACTCCCAGGCGCAAATTCTTAAGCGTTTTCGTCCCGGCCGTCTTCCCGCGCACAATATCCAAGGCCTCTTGGTCGCTTCGGAAGAGGTCACTCATGTTGGCCTTCTTTATATTCTCAAACAGCTGTTTTACGAGCATATTATTCTCGCCGTATTGCCCAGCGCTCTTTACGTAATCTGAAATTTGGGCATGACCCTGGCTTGAATATTCAAGTAATGCCGCCTTGCCTGTAAGGGTTGATTTTTGCATTTCCTGAGCTAGATAACCCTTCCTTTCTTCCGGTGCCATTAAGTTTAATTTTTCAGTTAACTTCTTTTGTTCTTTTACCACTTCGGTCATCTCGGTTCTTTGGAAGGTGCCCTTTGGCGCTCCATAGCTTTCAGCAAAACCGGCCTGCTTTAATCGGGCTCTTTGTTGTCCCAGATATCCAGCTGAACCAAACCCCTTTTCTTGTCGGTTCTCTACCCATGCTTTCGCTCCTTGTTTCGTGCCCTCAACACGGTTTCTAAATGGTAAATAGGCTGTTCTTCTAATTCCGCCCTGTATCTTACCCATAACCGTTCCGGCTCCCCAGCCGGCAAGCCCACCGACTTTAAATGAATACCTCAAACCACCTACCAGGAAGAATGAGGTTAAGAGAAGAATAATAAATGAACTTCCCCAAACCGGAATCTGCAGTCCACTGCCGGCACTTACAGGACCTCCGGTTACCAGAATTGTACTGGCGTTATTTATAAACCCAATACCGAACATTAAGAAGAACAAATAAACAGGTAGGAAGAAAACCCAGCTTAGAAATCCGTCCCACCACTTGCTCCATAGTTGCCTTGTGTTTGGGAGGACAAGGCTGACCCAGGCTACTGGGGATACTATTAGAAATAGCCACAGAACCGGAACGCGAACCAGAGTAAAGATAAAGGCCGTCGCAAAAGCAAGAAATGCAATGAGCAGGAAAAATAAGCTAAAGAACCAATTAACAAAAACATTTATACCATTACCAAAAAATGCCAGAATCCAGTCGGTCGTATCGGGAACCGGTATCGTCTTGTCTATCTGTAACCCTTGAGCTAGTTTAAGAGGAAATCCGGCGGCTCCACCAAGTTGATTAAGAAAAACCTGGGCTAAGCCATTTCCCAAGCTTATGACATATTGGCCGATAGTAAAACTGAAGTTAATAAGAAATGCCGCTATCAAGAAGTTAGGAAGCATATCTTTGTAGGTATATCTTGGTATGTCAAAAATAGTACCGAAAGCCATAATGACCAGGAATAAAATAAAAAGCATATTCACAAAATCACGGAGTATTGTCCAGCTTTGTTGAACTACCGGAACACCGCCTATCGCCAGGCCCATATTTTGAGGTTCAAGCCATTGGGAGAAACTTTTAGCTGCCCACTCTATCAACGTGCCTATAACACCGAGGTTTGTTGCGGATGCCTTGGCGGCCAAATCAGCGGCAGCCTCGCCACCAGTCGATTGCACCGATCCGTTTAATTGATTAGGAGCCAACCCTCCAACTTGCGCGCGAGTTTGTAATTGTGGTACAAAAACCCCTAGCAAAACTATTGTTACTATTGATATCGCAACTATTTTGTTTTTGAATAATTTATTCAATTCCCCCCTTTGTTATTTTAGTTTGGGCTAAAGTCTTCCTGGAGAGGACACTGTTCTTGGCATCCTTGCAGGGCTGCATCTTTGCAATTCTGGACAGATGTGTCGGCCGGATCAGGCACGCAAGTTTCCTCATACTCACCGCATATAGCAGTCTCCTCACCACTTACCGGGTCTTGAGTTCGTGTTTCATCAATACAAACCAACTCGCATATTTCAAGCGGTTTAACATTGGCGCATGCGGAAGCTATGCATTGATCCACGCACTGTTGTTGAGCATCTTGATTTAGGTTTTCAGGAGGATAATCCTCACCGACATTTCTATTAGGATCAAAGAATGAGGCGGCGCTATTCCAGAGCATATCAGCGACTACATTTGCTAATGCGGCAGAGATAGCTTCCGCTAGCTCATCTACATCTGTTACCCAATCTCTTTCAGAGCCAGATATATTAGACATGGAATCTTTTATGTTTTGGCCGGTGCTTTGGATGTTTTTCCATACGATGCATTGACTAGTAAGACCAAACATAGCACAGCCTTCTAGGGTGCGGTCCTTTCTGTTTGAGAGGAAACCTCCACCGGAGGTGCCTTCATTAGTGTCTGTATTTTCGGCAAAATTTCTTTGCTGTTGCAGTTCTTCTATGCTGGCGCCAATGATGCCATAAAGATTGTTCTTGGGATTTATAAGTTCTCCCCAAACATCCCAGCCACCCCGGGAGAAGTCATTTCTAAAGGTATCAATATCAGCCGCGGAGAGATTAGTATTACATCTAGCCCGATTGCCAAATTGCTGAATGTTATTTATTCTCTGGCTACCGGGATTACCAGCCGTGAGGGCACTGTTTGGATTTATATTAAATATGCTAAATACGGGATTCTTTAGATAATCGCAGATATCAGACTTGGCCAACATATTCCTGAATAGGTTCTCTCCCCTGTACTGGCCTGCCTGCTGAAATCTAACCCAATCTTTTATTATGGCACCTCCGCTCCTACCAATTTTTCCAACAGTCTCTACAGTAATTTTATTAATTGCAGACAGAAGACTTCTGGCAATAAGACGAGCAATAACATCAAGAACAAATTCTTTGAGGTGGTAGATTATCGCGGCCAGAGAATTTGCCGAGTGCAACGGATAAAACAACATAACCGTTGATACGATTATAACTACAAATAATTTTAACCAATATTGTGTCATCGCCCTCCTTAGGCAGACATACTTACGAACAATATGTCCGAATAAAATTTTATAAAAAGCTTCAGATATTTAATGTTTCTATAGCTTCAAACAGCGGGGTCTTAGGAATCTCAAAGTCCACATCTTTTACTAGAGCCCTTAATTCTCCCATTAAAGCTAAGTTCATTTCCGATAAAATTGCCGGCAAGTTATTTAAAGAGCCGAAAGCCAGCAGGGGGTCATCATTTATTTTTCCCAAAGCGGCGTAATTTATAGAAATTTTTCTAAATAGTTCAAGCAGATGACTATGAAAAGCTTCAAATCTAGGCGGCACAGATGTTGTTGTCAGCCCTACATAAGCACCGGTCATCACTGTGTGTAATTTTGCAAATTCATCTGCCGCTTTCTGGTCCTCTCCGATAGAGAGAAACCTCACGGCCCGCTCCATGACATAGGTCTGGTTTATAAATTGTGCTATGAACGGACCGTCAAGCGTTGAGGTAATATCTTGTAAATATTTTTTCTGGTCTTCTTCGGAGTTACTTGTCAGGACGGTAGGTTTTTGTGGTATAGGAGGATTTAATTGTTCCAATACCTCATCTGACGCGGCAAAAGAAACTAAACTTAGGCTAGCTTCATAGTTATCGCTACCGGGTTTAAGATCCCCTACATAGTAACCGGCTACGATTCGTTCTATTACGGTTCTGGTTATATTTTCCGGCTCCTTGTTCTGTTTTATGCCGTCATTCTTATCGGATGGATCAAATCCTGTAGCCACTTCCTCTCCATCCAGGTATCCGTCTCCGTCACTGTCAGAGTTAAATGCATCAGTGCCATAGGCAGTCTCGTTATAGTCAGAAATCCCATCGCCATCGGAATCGATTGTTAGGGGGTTATAATCTTTTTTATCAGTGGCGGATTTTACTTGCTGGCCGTTCTTAAGACTTATTCCGGCATTATCAACTCCACCTTTTAAATACAGCCCTAGCCTGACAACCATAAAGCCAGCCACAATTACGAGGATACCGAGAGCTATTTTTAAATTTTTACTTAGAGAATTAAGCATCTATATTAAAAATTAAATATCAAATATTAAAATTACATATTAAAAATCAAAAATGCTCGGAGTTAGGATGGGAAATTTTAAATTTTAATTTTCTAAATCTGATGAACCCCATTCCCGCTAACATCAAACTCCCCAGCAAAATGGGGTTGTCACCATGTTCATTATACCACGACCGGGGATTCTTTATGGCTATCGTCCCTGTTAATAACTTTTGGTCCTGATCCTCGGCTATATTTCTAACCCTGCCCTTATTGTCTATGGCATAAGACAGACCACTATTCGCCGAGAGAAGAAGCGGTCTATTATTTTCTGCTGCCCGGAATTTAGCAATTGCTAAATTCTGCCCTATTAATGAACTACTACCTCTAAAAATTGAGTTGCTGGTCAGGACAGTTATAACATCGGAACTCCGGGTCGTTAAGTTAACTAGACTTGGGGCAAATAATTCAGAGCATATTATTGGAGAGACGCGGTAATTGTTATCAAGGTTAACCGTGGAGACATCTTTAGCCCCGGGCGTCAGGCCCTTACCGTGGATGTAAAGGCTCAACTCTTTCGGCTTGAAGATTCTCATGAATAGTTTTATGGAGTAAGGTAGGAACTCTCCACCCGGAGACAAAAGCTTCTTATCGTAGTAACCTAACGCGCCCTGACTACTGTCAGCGGAAACTACCCTGGATAGCGAGCTTCCTGTTGAGTTGGTTACGGTAGAGTTATCAATTATTATAGTGGGATTATCAAATAATTTTTTGAAGAATTCTCCGGTCTGTTCGGTTGTTTGGAATAAAGATATGTTTTTGAAGAGATTACTGCTCTCGGGCAGGACTATAATGTTAGTTTCAGGATACTCCCCAGCAATCTTTTTAAGTATTTCAATTTGTTCCTTAAAATAATTTAGCAGTTCTGAAGCTTCATATATTGATTTGGTCGGAAAGCTTGTTTGAACTAGGGCGTAGTTAATTTGAGGTCCAGTTATTGAATCATTTTCCTTTGTGCTAATCCAATTTAATAAAGACGGGACCATTGTTAAGCTGGCCACTACAGCTATCAGTATAAAAATCTTGCGATTTTTAAAGCTTAATTTTTTTAAACTTTCTAAATTTTGTCCCCAAAAATGCCACACTAGAAAATTGACGATTATAATAAGAAAAAAAACGCCATAGATACCAACAAAAGAAGATAATTTTAAAGCCAAGGGATTATTAGCTAGCGCATAGACCGGACTGCCTATCGTCCAATGGGGGCCTACTAGAGTGCCAGAGCCGTACCAAGTAAGTCCGAAGAAGAAGGAGCGGATATATTCGGATAGAGTAAAAACAGCAGGCGCAGCAAGCAGCAAGCCTGCCTGTCCGATAGGCAGGTAGTAAGTAGTAAGTTTTCTTGTCTGGAAGACGGGTGAATTAAATTTCCGGGCAATTGAACCAAAAAATGTTATTGCAATTCCCCAGGGTAAGGACACTCCGGCTGAAGTTATGAGCCAAACCGCTCCGACTGTAAAAAAAGATATCCAGCCATTCTCAATACCGAGGGTTGTTAAGGGGTGCAAAGACCATATCCATCGGAAAACTATTGAAAAATAAATAAACCCGGCCAGAAAGCCGAGTGAAAACAATTTTTTATTCCAAAAGTGTTTATTATCCTCCTTTTCGGCAGGGCTTTCTTTCAGCGCCCAAAAAAGAGGAATAAATCCAATCCAAACTAGCCAGCCCAAATCAATACCCCAGCCCGGATAAGCCAAGGCAAGAATTAGACCACTTAATATCGCAAACAACAAGTTTTTTTTATGATAAAAAGGCATATCGCTTTTTTATCATAGACCCGTTTGAGAATTTGTTCCAGGCGTTTGATAAGGAGAATCCGGCTTCATTTTGAAGTTACGCCAATAGCCGGAAGTAATAATCAAATAAATGATAGCTATAAGATGTATTAAGCCCAATATCAGGGCAGTCGTAAAAAATACTGACTCATTCCAGCCCAGATAATCAGCAGCCGCCAGAGGCTCCTTGCCGCCACTTAGGCGTAGGCCGAACATGTAGGTTATAAAGTCTAAAAACATCATGGAGGCAAATACAAAAATGGTGTTTAAGCAGAAATTTAAAACTCTGAATAATTTAAATAAATATAAAACAAATAACGCGCCCAGTGCGATGAGCCAATTAAATCCCGAACCCATGAGTAACACCCATCCGTCTTCAGCAAAAGAAACGAAGTCGCGATGAGGCCTGACCTTTCCAAAAGAACCTTCAAGGCCGTTGAATTCAAGCTCCGGGTAGACGCTAAATCCTAAAAGTCGTACCTCAACAACCCTCCAGCCAAAGTATTTTGCCATCAAAATATGGCCCAGTTCATGGGTCAGCAAAGAGATAAAGACCATCAGCACCCCAATTATTAAAAATGTTTTTATTGGGCGCATGATTAAGATAGAGGTCCTTGTCCGGAAGTCTTTTTATATCTTTTTATCAGATAGTGCACTCCGGTTATTAAAAGTGCCAAGACGAAAGAATCAATAAATACGACTACCAGAGGAGATAAAGGAGGATAAATAAACCAGGAGACCGTTGAAGACATCATATTTATAAAATACAACACTACCGCGACAGTAATAAAAGAGAATAAAAATATTCGAAAACTTTGTTTGACTGACTTTTTCTGTTCCCCGGAGTCTATCTTTTTAATTTTTTCAATTAAAGTTATTAATCCACCTGCGATTAATATAAAAGGAACAGATAAAAACCACAAAAGCACGATACCTTTATCTAGTCCTATATAACCGGGCCATCTGGCATCGTTTTTTATAATATGCTCGTCTATGTAGCCGGAGAATATAAGCACAACAAAACAAATTACAGAGTATATTAATATAATCCAGCTCATAATTTTGGGTGTTTTGAGTTCAGATGACATTTGATTCTCTTTATCTAAACTATAAATCTTTCAGTAAGTCCTAGCCATTCTTCTACGGTTAAGGTTTCGGCGCGTCTCTGAGGGTCAATGTCGGCCGAATTTAGTTTATTTTCCGCTTCGGTTTTTGAAATTTTAAGACTCGCGGAGAGATTATTTCCCAGTTGTTTTCTTTTTGCCGAGAACCCTGCCTTAACGACCTTGAAAAAAAGATCTGTTCCGGGTCTATCCCAGTCTGTTCGCGTGTGAGGCGCTAGTCTCACAATCGCCGAATCCACTTTTGGTGCCGGCCAAAAACTTTCTTTTTTGACATAGCTTATTATTTTAGCTTCCGCGTAATATTGCACCGATACGGCCAGCAAGCTCATATGCGGCGGTTTGGCAACAATTCTTTGGGCGACTTCTTTTTGAAGCATTAAAACTATACTGTTCGGCGTCGGCCAGTTTTCAAGAACAGTTCTTATTAGATGGGAGGTGAGGTAATACGGGATGTTGCCTACGAGCTTATAGCTTATAGCTGATAGCTTATAGCTCAAAATGTCACTATTGATAATTGTAACATTCTTTTGATTACTGAATTTATTTTTTAGAAATTCTGATAAAACGTCATCCTTCTCAACTGCAATTACGCTAGCCTTACTTTTAGCTAAGTGTTCGGTAAGTGTGCCAAGGCCTGGACCCACTTCAATAACGGTTTCATCTGGCCTCAGTTCAAGGGCTGAGATTATTTTTTTATATGCTGATTCGGCAACTAAAAAATTCTGGCCGAGTGATTTTTTTGGCTTTGAGCCGAGCTTCTTAAGATCATTTTTTATTTTTGAGGTTAATCCAATATTGTCAGCCATACAGTAGAAGTATATACTCAAAATGCGCCTAAACTCCAGTGGGAGCAAGGCGGTAGTCTCCTTGACTTAATTATTCAGAAATGGTATAATTAGGTCATAGAGTAGTTCTTCAAATTTGGAGAGAGAAGGAGAAGGCGATGTCTTTAAAGAAGTCTCAGCTTGACGGATACAGGAGCAAGCTCCAGGAGGAGCTTGCGAAGATTCAAAGGAAGGGTCGTCTGGAGGTGGAACGCTTCGCCGATGTTTCGGACACCGCAGTCCAAAATCATGGACTGGCCATTGAGGCCAGTGAGGAACGTTTGTCCCGGGACAAGGAGGAGGCGATAAGGGCGGCCATCCATAGGATAGATGATGGTGAATACGGCATCTGCCAGGAGTGCAGTGAGCCGATCGCTAAGAAGCGCCTCACTGCACAGCCCGAAGCAACCTTTTGCACCTCCTGCCAAGAGGGACAAGAAAAAGAAGCTAGCTGGGAGCCCAGATTCCAGGACGCACAAGCCTGGTAGAGCCCTGACTTGGCCCACATCTCAATGCCCCACCAATTACGCGTATGTACGCGCGATTGGTGGGGCTCTTTTATTAGTAAGCTATAAAATCTTCGTCCTCAAAATTTGTTGAACCGGAGTTTGCAAGCCCGCTTTCCGTGAACGGCGAGAATTCAACCACGTCTTCCGGAATTTCAAACAAGAAGCGTGAAGGAGGATTAAATTGTGCCGAGCCATAAAGCATTCTTTGCCGGCAAAATGTCATATGTAGTTGTTTCTTAGCTCTGGTGATTCCGACATAGCAAAGCCGTCTTTCTTCTTCCAACTCCTGGGGGTCCAGCATGGACATTGAATGCGGGAATAATCCTTCTTCCATGCCGGCGATGAAAACCACCGGAAACTCAAGACCCTTCACAGAATGAAGGGTCATTAAATTAACGGCATTTTTAGAATCGCCGAGCTTGTCCGTTTCCTGCACCAGAGAAACTTCTTCAAGAAATTGAACCAATCCGTCAGGAGTAGCCAGTCCGTCATATTTTTTAGTTGCGGTTAAAATTTCTTTTACGTTTTCCCAACGTTCTTCACCGTCCGGCGTTTTGTCAGATATATAAGACTGATAATTTGTGACTTTTAAAATATGCTTTACCAGCTCTGAAGGCGGGAGCTCTTTTGATTTTAAATGCAATACGGATATCAGCGAAGCAAGTCCCGATAATGATTCGGCCTGGCGTGAACTTAGGGCGCCTATCTCACGGCTTTTTCTAGCCTGCTCAAAAAGAGAGACCGGCTCTCCGGCATTGCTTAAGGCAATTTCTCCGGCGGACAGTCTTAATTTGGCCAAAAGTAATTTGCCTATTCCCCGCAGAGGTACGTTAACTATTCTTTCAAAAGAAAAATTATCATCCGGATTTAATGCCAGGCGCATATAGGCCAAGATGTCTTTTACCTCACGTCTTTCATAAAACCTTATACCCCCGAGCATCCTGTATGGCAGACCGTATTTAAGCATGGTTTCTTCAATGCTTCGTGACTGGGCGTGGGTTCGGTAGAGTATGGTCATGTCATTTAAACTAAAGCCTGCTTTTTGGCTTTCTTTTATTTTTTGTATCAGGTAGTCTCCTTCCCGGCGATCATCAGCCAGTTCTTTCAGGAATATTTTCTGACCCTGTTCGTTATCGGTCCAGAGATTTTTTTCTTTTTGGAAGCGGTTCTTTTTGATAAGCGTGTTGGCGGCTTGAATAATATTTTTGGTTGAACGGTAATTCTGTTCAAGTTTAATTACTTTTGCTTCCGGATAATCTTTTTCAAAATCTAATATATTAGTTATATCAGCCTGACGCCAGGCATAGATTGATTGGTAGTCGTCCCCTATTACGAAAAGATTTCTATGCTGTTTGGCCAGCAGATTTGCCCAGACATATTGAGCATGGTTAGTATCTTGGTACTCGTCTATCAGAATATATTTGAAAATATTTTGATACTTTTCAAGCGTCGCCGGAAATTCGGTAAATATTCTTACGCACAGCATCATTAAATCATCAAAGTCCACGGCATTATTATTTTTCAGTTCTTTTTGGTACTCAACATATGTCTTAGCTGAATTTTTTTCAGGCAGACTTTGAGCTTCGGCGGAAAATTCTTCCGGTCCGATGAGAGAACTTTTTAGCGTAGATATTTTAGCCAGAACAGACTTGGGATTAATTCTTTTCGGATCCATTTGGAGTTTTTCCATGACTCTTTTTATCAGGGTCAGCTGGTCGTCATAATCAAAGATAGAAAAGCTTGAGGTGTAACCTAGGGCGCCTATGTCACGGCGCAATATTCTTGCACAGACTGAATGGAAAGTGCCCATCATCGGCGAGGAGGCTGGGCGGTTGGGATTGGCTAAGGCAAGAAGCTTCTCTAACCGTGTTTTCATTTCTCCCGCTGCCTTGTTTGTAAATGTTACGGCCAGAATATTTTCGGGCCTGATACCGCTGGCTATCATGAAGGCAATGCGATGTGTAAGGGCCTTGGTTTTGCCCGAGCCTGCTCCGGCCAATATTAAAACCGGGCCTTCAATTGCCCGGACTGCCTCAACCTGTTTTTCATTTAAGTTTTTTAGGATAATCTCGTTTTCCACAGACCTATAATAACAGAAAGTTAAAAATGCACCAAAAAAGGTCGGCTAAATCACTGATTTAGCCGACCTTTTTTGTGGACCCGGGGGGAATCGAACCCCCGCCTGCGCAATGCGAATGCGCCGTTTTACCACTGAACTACGGGCCCGTTGACAAGGTCAATTTATCATTTTTAAAACAAAAAGGCCACCTTATTCAGGTAGCCTGTCTTCCGGAAAAACTACAATATGAAAACATGCCGAGCCGCGTGTTTCTTCAATGGCATCAATTAGTCCGGTTTGCATATCACTTGTCAGTCTTTTTCTCATCCAGGATTTTTGTTTTCTACTCATGTTTTTGTGGGAGATATCTATGGAGATTCCCCGGACATGAAGCGAGGCCCAGCTGCCTTTAGCCGGCGAAGCATTTCTGTTCCTTCTCATCAGGCGTCTCTGATGTTGAACGGTTCTTAGGGCCGAAGTAACCCTTAAGGGCTTATTAAATTGAGCGTAGTATTCGCTCGCCAGCTCTATCAGATATGCGACAGTCCACGGTCTCGCATATCTAAATTGTTTTAGAACATGCCCGGGGTCTAGATAAAACGAAGCAGTTTTATCAGGAATTTTTACTACCAGGTCATGTCTTTTGAAGTAGCTTATATTTTCATCTGAAATTTGGCTAATGTTTAATGCATCTGCCCGCTCGTTTGAATCTATGAGCCGCCGCCTATTTCCCGCTAAGGGGTTTGCACCGTAAGCTATGAGTGTTAAGAACAGTATACCTGTTATCAGCTTTAGCATCTTTTAACTCCTTATCCAGAATTTAAGCCTAACTGTGCTAAAAATGTAGACAAAATTATTTTAACAGACTGGCGGGGCTCTGTATCCTGCTTCGCTAAGTCTATTATTCTTTGAAGTTCATTTAGAAAAGCAAAATTATTATTAATGGCAACACTGTTCTTGTTGAACTTTATTTCGTATTTTTTTAGGATGGGGTCGGCATTAATAAGTGAAATCAATCCGGCCCGTTTTTTTATACTAAGCTGTGAAACCAGCTCAGACAGATTTATTTCAGGCATTTTAGATGGGGAGGTTTTCTTATTGGCATTGATTTGCCCGGGCTCTTTATCCGGGACAGGCCGGGCAGGATCTTCATCTTCAAGCGTGATATTCATTTCTTTCAGCAGTTGAATATCTTTTTGGTCAAATTCTTTTGGCAATACGTTATTTTTTTCGGTTGTAACAGCTTCAATATCATCCGGCTCCGCAGGGTTCCATGTATAGACCATGGCTATGTCCACCTTGTATCCGGTTTTCAATAATATCTCTTTAGTAATTTCATTAATTTCTTCTTCCCTCTTTTCAAGGAATTCAGTAAACATTTCGGTCAGTTCATCTATTCCATTAATAAAATCAGGATTTTCAGAGGGGTCTTCCATGCGGTCTCTCCATATTTAAAACTTTTTAAAGATTATTCAAAATATAGTACTAAGGAGCGCAGAGTTCAAGCTCTTGTCGTTTGAGGCTCTCAATGTGATAGTAACCCGAGCTCTACGCCCTGCAGTAATAGTCAAAAATAGCCGGCAATATGATATTATAATATTAATGTTAGCGATTGAATATTTTATCTGGCATTACTATGCTGCTCCGGGTCAAATCTGGGGTATCATGATTAACTATGCCCGCTCTATTTGGCACAGGTTTTTGATTGTCAGACATCTGAAAACTCTTTTTGCACCCTGGCACAGGCGCCAGCCGTCTGACGTCGGCGGAGACAGGACTTTCGGCTCAATGGCCGGTAATTTTTTTGCCGATATCTATATAAGAATCTTGGCTGCTTTTGTCCGAGTCCTCATAATACTTTCGGGAATAATAGCGGAAGTTATAGTTTTTGTCGGTTTTATATTGCTGCTGATGATATGGATAGTCTGGCCGATACTGCTGGCTTATTCTGTTATCCAGGGACTGGGCTTAATTTTTTAATATAATCTACCAATTACCAATTAAGTCACTAATATACTAATAAGGGAAAAGAAATGGATTAGTATATTCGTATAAAATTGGTAATTAGTAGATGATGCGAGCGAAGCGAGCAATGTATTTCAATCTAAAATCTGCACAAATTTATAGGGCCGTCTATTTCTACCGGGTATTACCTGCCGGCCTTCTGAGGCTTGTTAAGACGCTATGCTTTGTTGTCGGCGGAGCGGCTTTAATGGCTTTTGGTTTTAGTTATCTGGCATCTGAGCTTGATGCGGCTTCCTGGCTTGTTGCCAGGCGGGAGCTTTTTAACGGACTGGTTTTAATATTTCTACCGGCCGGTTTTTCGGTGCTGTTTCTGGAAATATTCGGCGAGTCCCATCTTAAACAAACAAAAAGCAGGAGCAACGAGAATGTTGCTGAAATTTTAGATTTTGATTCGGCTAATATTTTTGCCGACGCGCTCTCAATATCACATCTTTCCGGTGAAGAAGAATTGTCCAGCCGTAGCTTGCTTTTCGGAGCCTTAGATAGCGATGCCCTCAGTGAGGCTTTTATGAGGATAGGGGTTAACCCTAAGGACGTTAAAGACAGTATTCAAAAGATGGAGGGCCTTAAATCAAATTCCGGAAGGATGATATTTTTCGGCGGAGCTGCAGGCCTATCTAATAGTCTGACGAAACTCATTGAAGAAGCCGAGGTTTTTAGGCAGGAACATGAAAGCGACAAGATAACGCCGTTTGATATTCTAGCGGCTCTTTTTAATCACGATGATATTTTTAAAAGGCTAATTGTCAGTATCGGTCTTGATCAAAATGATTTAAAGGAAATTGGACTGTGGTACGAAAAGATAAATGGATATCGCGAACATGTCAGAAGATTTTGGAGTATGGACAGTTTGATTCGTAAGTCCCCTATCGGCAAAGATTGGACCTTCGGTTATGCATGGCATCTGGAAAATTTCGCCATAGATATGTCCGGTAACCTTGAGCTGGAGGCCCTACCCTTTCAGCTTTATAGCCGGGATAAAGAAATCAGAAGAATGGAACAAATTCTGGCCCGGCCCGGCAAGAACAACGTTTTGCTTGTAGGAGAAGAAGGAGTCGGCAAGCGCAATGTCGTTGAAGATTTTGTCAGGTTAGTTAATCGGGGTAAAACCCTGCCCCCGTTAAATTACAAGAAAGTTTTTGAACTGAATTTGTCATCTGTTGCATCTGAAGAACCGGCTAAGATTCAGAATATCCTGGCTAATGTTCTTAGTGAATCAGTTAAGGCCGGGAATGTTATTTTAGTAATTGAAAATTTCCACAATTTTATCGGCGCTAAAGACGGAATAGGCAGAGTAGATATAAGCGAGATACTAGTACCATTTCTTAAATCAGGCGGCGTACAGCTAATCTCTACTACCAATCCGGCTGACTTTCATAAGTTCATTGAAAGCCGTGGAGATGTAGCTCAGGTTTTTGAGAGGGTCAATGTGGAGGAGACTGATATTGAGCAAACCATAAAAATAGTTCAAGAGGCGGTTCCGCTGGTTGAAAGAAGGACCGGAGTTCTGGTTACATACGGAGCAATAAAGGCGATAGTCGGCGGGGCGGATAAATTTATAAGAAGTTCTCCTTTTCCTGAAAAAGCCCTGGACCTCCTTTCTGAAACCGTGTCTTATGCTATATCCAACAGGCAAAGAGTAATAACGGTAAAAGAAGTAAATGTGGTCATAAGTCAAAAGACTGATATTCCCCTTGGTCCCGTTGCCGGAGAGGAAAAAGAAAAATTAGCCAATCTCGAAGGGTTGATGCATAAGAAAATAGTCGGCCAGGAGCGGGCGGTAGAAGTGGTGGCCTCAACTATGAGGCGGTTGCGGGCGGGGTTGGCCAAAAGAGGCAGGCCTGCCGGAATCTTCCTGTTTGTCGGACCGACCGGAGTTGGCAAAACCTTAACTTCAAAAATATTGGCAGAAGTTTATTTCGGCTCCAAAGACAAGATGATACGTTTTGATATGTCGGAATATCAGGACGTTGAGTCGTTGGATAGATTTCTGGGCTCTTTGAGGATGAATGAGCCGGGACAGTTCGTGACCCAAGTTCGCGATAACCCTTTTTCCCTTATTTTGTTAGACGAGCTAGAAAAAGCTCACAAAGATATTTTAAATATTTTTCTACAGGTTTTTGATGAGGGGCGCTTGACCGATGCTTTCGGTAAAAAAGTAAGTTTTGAGCAAAATATTATTATTGCGACATCTAATGCCGGAGCGGACTTTATCAGAAAACAAGTCAAAGAAGGCACGGATCCTTCTGCAGAAAAAGAAAAAGTTATTGAGGTGCTGCTTGGTGAAGGAAATTTTAGGCCGGAATTTTTAAACCGGTTTGATGAGGTTGTGGTGTTTCATCCCCTGTCCCAGGAACAGGTTAAACAAATCGCCAAATTATTGCTCGGTGAGTTAGCCGGGCGGTTGGCTGAGCAGGGTTATGAGTTTAAACCATCTGATGTGTTGGCGGACTATCTTGCCAAGATAGGTTTTGATCCCCAGTTCGGGGCAAGGCCCATGCAAAGAGCGGTTCAGGATAAGGTAGAGAACCTCATAGCCAAAAAGATTTTGGGCGGTGAGATTGAAAAAGGGAAGGAATTTGAGTTGGAAGTTGCGGAGCTCCAATGATTTCAATTTCTTGCTTTGCCGTACTGTGCCGGCAAACAATATTATAATTTTTTCATTTTCCTAGATAAAAAATCGGTACCCTTCCGCTACGCTATATCCCAATTGTTTTATCACGGAAAATTTCAAAAATTACAATTTGTTTGCAATAGCACAGTCCGAAGCCGCAAAAATTTAAATCATTGGAGTCTTTTCCTTTTCTCAATCTCACCTGGGGGCGGAGGTTAGGAAGAAGGAAGGTCGGCCCCGCCATGGCGGGGCCGACCTTTTATTAAGATTAATTGCGAAAAATCAATAAAAATGCTAGAATTTTCAGATGTCTGTTGCCAAACTACAAACTACAAACGACAAACTACAAACTAGCCCCCGACCGCCCGTGGTGGTCGTTTTGGGGCATGTTGATCACGGTAAAACAAGTATCCTGGATAAGATAAGACAGGCCAAGGTAGCACAGGGTGAAGCCGGAGGAATAACACAACACATCGGAGCATATCAGGCAGAACACAACGGTAAAAAAATAACCTTTCTTGATACACCCGGACACGAGGCGTTTTCTGCCATAAGGTCGCGTGGAGCCAAGGTTGCTGATGTTGCCGTCATGGTGGTTGCTGCTGACGAAGGCGTTAAACCGCAAACTAAAGAGGTCATAGAAATACTTAAAGAAACAAAGACCCCTTTTGTAGTGGCCATAAATAAAATAGATTCGCAAGGCGCCAACGCACAGGCAGTTCGTCAGGGTTTAGCCGAGCAGGAGGTTTTGGTTGAAGATTATGGAGGCAAGGTGCCTGTGGTTGAGCTGTCCGCAAAAACAGGCCAAGGCATAGATGAACTACTTGAGATGATACTTCTGATAGCGGAGGTGGAAGACCTAAAATCAAGAATGGAGGGGCTCGCCGAAGGCACCGTGATAGAAGTCCACCTTGATAAACAAAGAGGCATGGTGGCTACGCTTTTGGTTCGTGAAGGAGAATTATCCGTTGGAGATTGGGTTGTTGCAGGTTCGGGATTAGCCAGGGTGAAACTGCTGGAGGATTTTAGCGGTAAGCGTGTTGATACAGCTATTTCTTCACAGCCGGTTGTAGCGCTTGGCTGGAGCAATCCTCCAAAAGTCGGCGAGCAATTTAAAACATATAAAAGCGCAAAAGAAGCGGAAGCTGTTTCTGTCGCCAATTCCAACATTGGTCCCGCGGTTATATTTCAGGTTGAATCGGGGCCCGAGGTCACAAATAAAAAAATATCTAATATCGTATTGAAAGCCGATACACAGAGTTCTCTTGAGGCATTAGACCATGCTATGAAAACTATCCATTCAGAAGAAGTCGGCTACAGGGTTGTATTCTACGGCGTAGGCAACGTTGGTGATAACGATGTGCGGAAAGCGGTTGCCGGTCAAGCTGCTGTCATAGGGTTTAATGTCGCAATTGATGGTTCTGCCGCTAATCTTGCTGAAAGAAACGGTGTTTCAATTAAAACATTCAATATTATTTACGGACTGATAGAAGAAGTAAGAAGTATAATGTCGGAATTGCTTGAGCCGGAAATAAAAAGGACAGACCTGGGTAAGCTCAAAGTTCTGGCAGTTTTTAAAAAAGATGCCAAATCTCAAGTAGTGGGAGGAAAAATAACATCGGGCAAAGCCGTAAGAGGTGCCACTGTAGACATAGTCAGAAATGGTTCCGCGGTACTTACCGGCCGGCTGGGCCAGCTTCAGCATAATAAGGCGGACGTGGCAGAAGTAGCGGAAGGCCTTGAGTGTGGAATGAGAATAGACCTGCCCAAAGAACAGATAAGACCCATTTTTATTCAAGAGGGCGATGTCCTGCAGATATATGAGGAGGAGGAGATAAAGAGGAGCTTATAGCTGCGATACTAATATATTAATCCAAACTCTAATCTCTAAACCCTAAATTCTAAACAATATCCAAATCCTAATATCTAATGCTCTAAACGTTTATAATTTATGATTTGGTTCTTATAATTTGTTTATGATTTAGAGCTTAGGATTTAGGATTTTAATGGACAGACTAAAAAGGGTTAATGAATTATTGAAGGAAGAACTGGGCCTTATTATAAAAGAGGAGGTTGATTTTGAGGACGACATGTTGATAACAGTTATCGGGGTTGATGTATCCCCTACCTTAGAACATGCAAATGTCAGAGTATCTGTTTTTCCAGAAGATAAAATAGACTCAGCACTTGGAAGCTTGAAAGACAAGATTTACGATATCCAGCAGAGGCTCAATAGACGGCTCATCATGCGCAAGGTGCCGAAAATTAGATTTGAAATTGATAGAACCGAAGAGCATGCTTCACGCGTAGAAGAACTTCTTGATAAAATAGAAAAGTAGTGGCGGCGTAGCCAAGTGGTAAGGCAGAGGTCTGCAAAACCTCTATACGGGAGTTCAATTCTCCCCGCCGCCTCCAGTCTTTAAATTATGCCGGTGTGGCGGAATTGGCATACGCAACGCACTTAAGATGCGTCGCCCGTAAGGGATTGTGGGTTCAACTCCCACCACCGGTACTTAATTAACACAAAACAGTCCCTGCGGACTGTTTTGTGTTAATTTCTAAGTTATTGATTTGTGGTGGTGGGAGTTGAACGGCCGGAACCAATGTCTCGAGAGCACGAGGGACGGTGAGGCCCGGTCCTGAGGCATAAATTTTATGACCGATAAAATTTATGACCGAAGGCGAGTCCCACCTCCAGCACTGTAATAGCAAAAAGCGACACCTAGGTGTCGCTTTTTGCTATTTTGAGGCAATTGAGTTATCCTCATGCATAGAGATTGGAGCACTTTAAAAATCGGTTAGTGAGGTGAAAAAATGAAAAAAATACTGGCCTCTTGGATGTTTTTGGCGATGACTATTCCTCTCTTTGCAGCCGATGAATTTAAGCCAAAATTTAATCCTGTTCAGGAAAAAAGATACAGAGATTTTTCAAACATTATATTAATAATGCTCAAAATAAAAAATGCGTCTCTCAGAAGTTCCGATGATGATGTGGGCAAGAGCGTCGGAGAATATTTATATGAAATTTATCCGTCCGTATTCGCAGACCTCCAAGAGTTTATAAAAAATAACCCGGATAGCCATTTCTTACCGGAGGTTAAGATTCTTTTTGCGGAACTGTATATCAGAAGAGTTATGTTTTATACAGAAGATTCAGCCATAAGCTCAAAAATGTCACAGGAAATAAAGAATTTTTATATGGCATGCAAAGCGGAGATGCTCATTTACCTTTTAAGCGTTATAGATGGTGATTACCAAAATATTTATTTTAGCATCCCGGAAGGAATTAGCTCGGGAGAACCGGCTGTGGCTATAGCACTTTGTCAGTTAGCTATTCTGACCGGTGATGATAAATATTTTGATAAGGTAAAAAATGACTATCCTGACAGCCTGAGTATTAAAGAAGCCACGGAGATTTCAGAGCGTATTAAAAAAAGGAGGAGTAATGATAAATAAGATGATAGTAATAGCGTTGACATCTATTTTTATTCTTCAGCCATCCGCGGCCAAGAGCCAGACAAACGATGCTTCTCCACCTGTATCTCAAAGTTCAAGTCAGAAGACCGGCTCCAAAAAATATCCCGGCAAACACCCTGACTTTGAAGAGATAGGCAACAGAAAATTGGAAGAAAAAGGCGTAGATTTCTATTCAATGGAGAAAGAAATCGCGCTTGGTAAAATGATAGCCCAGGATATTGAAAAAAGTGCAAGAATGATTGAAGACCCGGTTATCAGCGAATATGTAAATCGGATAGGTCAGAACCTGGTAAGAAATTCAGATGCGGTAGTTCCTTTTACCATTAAAGTTTTGGACATGGAAGAGATAAATGCCTTTGCTCTTCCGGGCGGATTCTTTTTTGTTAATTCAGGCTTAATTTTAACAGTGGACGACGAAGCGGAACTGGCCGGTGTTATGGCTCATGAAATTGCCCACGTTGCAGCAAGGCACGGCACCCGTCAGGCTACTAAGGGGCGGATAGCGAACATAGCCATGATACCGTTGATATTCATGGGAGGCTGGACCGGATATGGCATACGCCAGGCAGCTGGCATGGCTATCCCCATGACGTTTCTGAAGTTTTCCAGAGCTTATGAAGAGGAGGCCGACGAGCTTGGGCTTCAATATTTATGGAAAGCCGGTTACGACCCGACGGCCATGCCGAGCATCTTTGAAAAGTTATCTGCAATGGAAAAAAGAAAACAGGGAACTCTTTCTAGGGTGTTCTCAAGTCATCCGCCAAACTCAAGCCGTGTAAAGAAAACACAAAATATTATCGAATTTCTTACGGCAAAAACAGAGTATGTATCCAGTAGCTCTGAGTTTATTGATATAAAATCCAGGCTAGGCAGTCTGGTCGGTTATAAAAAATCCAAGCCTGACCAGGGTAAGCCAACCTTAAGAAAAAAGGATGCGGGCGTAATTAATTCCGACGAAACTCCGGAGAGTCCGGAGGACGATAAAACTGAAGAAGACGACAGACCGGTACTGAAGAGAAGGTAACAAGTAGTAAGTATTAAGTAGACAGTATTAAGGATTAGAATCTCGCAGAAGGGGTTTTACCAGGAAGTAGATTTTTGAAAGGTCTATTCTCCGTTAGTTGACGGAGAATAGACTCGGGCCGCGAAGGCAATTCAAAAATTCACTTCCTGGTTTTATTTTACAACAGCACAAATTATAAATTTCTTCTATCCCTAATTCCCTCCAGAGGCGGGCAGGCGTGCGAATTAGGGATAGAAGAAAGAAAAAAAGAGGCAGCATTATTCATTACTTTGATAAAGGATAATTAAGTTTTTTAAAACGGCGGCCACCACAATTGGTCCGACACCTCCCGGTACAGGCGTGAATAGAGATGTTTTTTGAGTAGTTTCCATTGAAGCATCTCCCACTATGCCACCGTCAGCTTGGTTAAAGCCAAAATCAATCAATATGACCTTATCTTTCACCATATCAGGCATTATTAAATTAGGATGACCTACGCCGGAAATAATTACATCAGCATCAATCGATATTTTTTCCGGTTCAGGTGTAAACTCATCTATTATGTTAACCCCTGTGCCTTGCATTCTTAGCCAATGGCCAATAGGTTTGCCGACCAGTATGCCCTGACCGAAAACTGCAGCATTCTTATTTTTTAATTCAATGCCATATTCATCAAAAATTTGTTTAGTGGCTTCAACTGCCGGAGGCAATATTAAGGACTCATTATTATAAAATAGTTCTTGGGCCTTGGAAGATAACACGTCGGGATCTCTATCGGGTGGTATCAAATCAAGAAGTTTTTGTTGGTTTAAATGTTTTGGTAAAGGTAATTCAATAATAATTCCATTATTTTTTGTATCAGCAGATATTATCTTTAGCCTATCTTCAAGTTCATTTTGACTTATATCCTCCGGGAATTCGTGTATATTAAAGCCAATGCCAATATTTTCTGCAGCTTTTTTCTTAACTTCCAAGAACTTGCGGGCATTGTTTATGTCCCCCACTAAGACAGCCGCAAGGATAAGCGGTTGTCTTGGATTCCCCACTTTGCCGGCTATTTCTGCCAGCATTTTTTGCGCTATTTTTTTACCCTCAACTTTAATCATAAAAACACATCTCAATTAGAATCAGTAATTTAAAATTTAAAATTTAAAATTTTCAAAATTTGTTTTGCTATACGAGCCATGTCCTTTTCTCTCATTCCTTGCGTGGTAACGGCCGGAGTGCCAAGGCGTATTCCTGACGGGTCCCATGGCTTGCGAGGGTCATTTGGGATCATATTTTTGTTGACTATAATATTATTTTTTTCAAGCAACTCCCCTGCTTGTTTTCCGGTTAAACCAAACGGGGTAACATCGGCGAGTAAAAGATGATTATCGGTTCCGTCTGTGATAATTTGAAAACCGAGTTTTTTAAGTTCTGATGCTAATGCTTTTGCATTTTTAACCACTTGCCTGGCGTAATTTTTAAAGCCTGGCCGGAGAGCTTCTTCAAAAGCTACACCCATTCCGGCAATAGTATGCAGATGTGGTCCGCCCTGAAGTCCGGGGAAAACTGCTTTATCTATATTATCTGACAGCTCTTTTCGTGCAATTATAAAAGCGCCCCGAGGACCACGCAAGGTTTTTTGAGTAGTAGAGGTTACGATGTCAGCATAAGGGAATGGAGAAGGATGTGCTCCTCCGGCAACAAGTCCGGCAATATGCGAAATATCCGCCAAAAGAAGTGTCCTTCGGCCCTGCTCAGGATGAACTACCGAATCGGCGATTTTCCTGAATTTTTTGAAATCTAATTTTCTTGGGTAAGCTGTTGCTCCGCATATTACTAGGGTTGGCTTAAATTTTTGGGTAATCTTTTCTATTTCATCATAATCAAGCCAGCCATCCTTGCCGACCCCGTAATGCTCAAATTTAAAAAGTTTGCCCGTCCAGCTAACCTTGTGGCCGTGAGTTAGGTGCCCACCATGCTCAAGCGACATGGCAAGTATTTTTGCGTTAGGACCGACTGAGCCAAGATATGCGGCAAGATTGGCAATGCTGCCCGAATAGGGTTGAACATTCACACCCCATTTTTTATCGGATAGTTTAAAAATCTTAAGAGCTAATTTTTTTACCTCATCCTCTATCTCGTCAACAATTTTATTTCCAAAATAATATCTCTGATGAGATTTGCCCTCGGCATATTTATTGGTTAGCGGGGAACCCAAAGCAGCCAAGATATCTTTGGATACGTAGTTTTCTGAAGGAATAAGGTTAATAACCTTCTTCTGGCGGGCAGATTCTTTTTTAATTAATTGTTTTATAGACACAGTATTAAAATTTTAAATTTTAATTTGTAAATTCCTGCCTGCCGGCAGGCAGGTTAAAGCAAACCTAAATTTTTAAAATTTAAAATTTAAAACTTAAAATTATTGAACGCCCAGTATCCTCATTAGCTCTTCCGGCTTTACTGCTCCCACCCGGGTTATTCGTGGTCTTATTGTAGTCAGGTCTAAAATTGTGGATGGTTGGTTCGGTGGAAGATTTCCGGCATCAATTATTAAATCAGGCCGCCAGACCGAATCCGGGCCGAACATTTTTTTGATGTCATCAATATTACCGGTAGCGGGCATGCCGGAGATATTTGCCGATGTTGCAGTTAGAGGATAGCCGAATTTTGCCAGCAGTTTGTTTATAAATGCATATTCAGGAACTCTGATTCCGATGCTGTTTTGTTTCGCCGTAGTAATCCATGGTATGATATCACGTTTAGGTAAAATAACGGTTGTTGCACTCGGCCATATTTGGCCAAGAGGTTTCTCAAGCTTGGGATGAATATAGGCAAGCTCTTTTACCCACGTCAGGTTGCGGGCAACTATTGGCACCGGCTTAGATGGTGGCCTTCGCTTGATATTAAAAACCTGTTCAACAGCCGACTCGTTCAGGGCATTAGCTCCAAGGCCATAAACTGTTTCGGTCGGAAAAACGATAGTCCCACCTTTTTCAAGGACTTTAGCAGCTTTTTCTATGGCAATGTCATAATTGTTTTTGAGGTCTATTTTTATCGTTTTCATCCCGCTATCCTGCCATACTAGAAGAAAAAGCCCGCTTTTTCAAGCGGGTCTAGAACTTGTCCAAAAACCCCATATTCTGCTGCAATTGCAGAATTTCGGCTATGACACCCAACGGCTCAAACTCACCGTATCAATAAGTATGCTTCGTTTTCCGCCGGGGTGCCTCGCTCAAAATTCTGCAATTTCGCGACGAAAGAGGATTTCCAGGCAAGCTCTAGCTACTGGGATTGTCAATATATATTGCGCCCGAGCGTAGCTTGGGAAGATTATGAGAGAGAGTGGCCGCTGAATCAAGAGCTATTATTCTCATTAAAGCCTTAGCTAATTTCTTGTGGTCGTGACGTATATATCCTCTTATCGTCATAACATTATTTTTTATCAATCCTGTGTGGTAAAAATCAGAGGGTATTGTGACCGGTATGGATTTTTCGTCGGCATATTTTCTCAAGCGTTCTTTATCGGGTCGTTTTGTATTTACGATAATAAAATCCAATGGTCCGATATAGTCTTCAACCTCATTTATAAAGTCTGCAGCTGTATAATTATTAGTTTCCCCATATTTGGTCATCAAGTTGCAGACATATATTTTTTTTGCCCTTGATCTGCTGATAGCTTCAGGCAGTCCCTTCATCAGAAAATTCGGCAAGATACTTGTTTTAAGATCTCCCGGACCGACTATCAGGACATCAGCCGTTCTTATTGCCGATAATGCTTCGGGGTTGGCTCTGGCCTTAGGCTCAGTAAATAATCTGACTATTTTTTCATCAGGATTATGCTTGGGGATATCAATATTAGTTTCTCCGCGCACCACAGCACCATTTCCTAGTTGGCCACATAGTGTAACCTTAGTCAGGGTAACAGGTATTACTTTACCCTGAACATTCAGAACTCGTGAAGCCATTTTGATTGCATTTTTGAAGTTTCCTTCCGACATTTCACAGGCTGTTAAAAATAGGTTGCCAAAACTATGGCCTTTAAAATGGCCATTCTCAAACCTGTACTTAAAAAGTTTGCGAAGGTCTTTGTCCGCAGAAGACAGAGCAATTAAAGATCTCCTTATATCACCGGGGGGCAGCGTCCCGTAGTCATCACGTAGTTTTCCGGTTGAGCCGCCGTCATCGCACATAGAAACTATGGCGGACAAATCCACCCCCTTATTTTTAAGAGATGTCAGGACAGCATAAACGCCTGTTCCTCCACCTATAACAACTACTGATTTTTTATTCATATTTTTTTCCTTGGTGAAATGATGGCAAGAACTTCGGTTAGGCTCCCGACTTTAAAGTCTGGCACAAAAGCATCAGATTTGCCTCTGCAGGGTAACTCTCTTCTTACTATATGAACCGTGTATATCTGATGAAGTATTTTTTTAGCAGCTTCCAGTTGTGCAGACTTATCATCAATAAAGAATATTTCATGCCGGGGGTTAGCTTCGGAGATCTCCCTGAAATAGCTTGTTTTAGAGTTCTCGGCTATGATTATCTTTTTAAACAAATTAGTATGATCATCAAGGGCTAAATAAACCTTCCGGCATTGGTATTGCGTTTCTCCCTGTGTAAGAAGTACTAACTCATTGTCCTGGTATGTTGATTCAAGAAAATCCCAGGCATCTTGAAAGACAAACCTGCCGGCATCATCAAATAATTTTCTAATATGCGCTTTGACTTTTTTTCTTTTCGCTTTTGTCGGTACTAACGCCAGGTGATTATCAATAATGAAGTTCCCATACTTATCATAGGAGGCCGTAATCGGGATGTTTATACTGCCGTACACTTTGAATATTTCTTTCATTGCTGTTGTAAATTGCCAGGTATCAAAAAGTGTTCTGTCAAAATCTAAGACTAGCTTTGGCATTTCTCACCTCAGAGCTTTAATTTTTTAATGTTCTTTGGTTCTTTTATTATAATCCCGGATAGCCGCCTCAATCCACTTGACGCATTATCGGTGCTGGCGGTTTTAAAATTTTAATCCAGCGGAGATCCTCGGCTGGATTAATGACAAAAAAACCGGTCAGATTCCGGGTTCATTAGACAATTTATTATTTTTAGCTTGATATTCCAACCTGCCTTATTGTTTTCGTAATCGTGTAGCCGGCAATAATTACGCCCGCCATAAGCATGAGGTATATTGATGCGGTAGACATAAAAAGATGATAGCTGACATAAAGATATTTGCCGAAAGGCATGGAAGAGACCGAGAAATAATCACCACGAAGATAGTCCCAGATAATTCTGGCTGAGAAAGGAGAAAGGCTTAAAATTATAACAAAAATACGGGATGTTAAAATCCTGCCTTTTTCTATTTTTGCCACCTCATCCATAATCTTTTTTGTGAAGTCATCCGTGGGTGCTATTGAATACAAGCCCGAGCCGGTTCGCTGCAGGTGATATTTAAAAAAGTTATCCATATTTTTATCGTATAATTTTTTATCCATAGCTTAGAGCACAGGCTCCAAATTTGCGTTAACTGGTTTTAGATTAGTGAAGCAAACTCTTCGGCTAACCCCTTATTCCTTATTATATCAAGCAAGGACATTCTTGCTCTCCTTAGCCTGCTTTTTAGTGTATTCTGATTTATGTTGAGCATTTTTGCTATTTGTTTGTAAGAAAAATCGTGATAGTAGAGTAAATTTATGAGCAGTTTCTCGTCGGCCTCAAGGAGGTTGACGCAGTTCTTTATCTCTTTACTCATATTAGTTTCTTCTACCAGCTTTTCATAGTTCGGAGCATCCATGCTGGCTAAGCTTGCCAGAACATCATGGTCAACCGGTATGGCCCTGTTTCTGTTTTTACGGAAAAAATCCACCGCGCTATTCCGAGCTATGTGGAATAGCCAACTTTTTAATTTCTCAGGTTCTTTTAATGTGTGAATTTTTTTGTATGCCTTAATGAATGTCTCCTGAGCAAGATCTTCAGCTTCAAAACGATTACCCGTGAAGCGGTAATGAAAGTTAACAATATCGCGTTGATAGGTTAAAACTATCTGCTCGAAATCCTTTTGGTTGGCTGACGTTGCCATGCCTTAATTATAATCTAAGCTTATAATACAAACCAATATTACCGCTAAGTTAAATAAGACGTAATTTAAGCAAAAAGGTTGCGTCACCTACTAATTACTAATTATTTACGAATATACTAATCTACTTTTTTATTAGTGTATTGGTGATTTTATTCGTAATTGGTAGATTAAGTATATTAGTGACTTGATCAGTAATTGGTAGACTATATGACTAAGTTTATGAGTTTGTTTGCTACAAATATTACCTTTTTAATTTCTTTTTGGTCCGGGACATAGCTTTTGATCCGCTCGCTTTTTAGAACAAAATTCATTACAGTTTCCTGTGGGGAATCAAAGGGCAGTTGAATAGAATCTCTAAATCGGCCGTTTACCTGGATTATAAAATCAACGCTTTTTTCTTTAACTAAATTAGGATTATATTCCGGCCATTTTTGGAGATGTATAGATTTTTTGTTGCCCAGAACGTTCATCCATATTTCTTCTGTTAAATGCGGAGCAAAGGGAGCCAAAATTACTAGAAACAATTTTAAATTTTTAATTTTTAATTTTAAATTATCAGAATTTTTCTCAAATTCGTTGAGTAATTTCATGAGTTCGCTGACGGCAGTATTGAAACGAAGCTCTTTAATGTCTTCACCTACTTTTTTAATAGTTTTGTGCAGAACATGGTCCAGGCTGGAATTTGCGGTTTGAGATTTGGAATCTGCTTGTGTTTTGTGATTTGTGTTTTGTAAATTGTTTTTGAAGAGATTATAAAATCTATTCAAAAACCTGTGCACTCCTATTATGCTTTTCGTGTCCCAGGGCTGGCTGTCTTCAAACGGTCCCATGAACATTTCATATATTCTGGCTGTATCCGCACCCACTGCGTTAACAAGTTCGTCCGGGTTTACCACGTTGCCTCGGCTCTTGGACATTTTCTGGCCGTCTTCGCCCATGATTAATCCGACATGGCGTATTTTTTTAAACGGCTCGTTGAAATTTATAAATCCTTTGTCATTTAAGAATTTAGTTATAAATCGAGAATATAGAAGATGCAAAACTGTATGTTCTGCTCCAATCACATATAAGTCAACGGGCATCCAATGCTCTGCTTTGTTTTTATCAAAAATATGCCGTCCATTATTAGGATCAGTATAGCGTAAGTAATACCACGAAGAGTCCACAAAGGTATCCAAAGTTTCGGGGTCTCTTTTGGCTTCTCCTTTGCATTTCGGGCAGGTGGTATTCATAAAGTCATCCGAACCGGCCAGTGGTGGCTTGCCTTTTGGTCTGTAGTCTTCAAGCTTCGGCAAAACTATCGGCAATTCTCTTTCCGATACCGGCACGATGCCACAATTTTTGCAGTAAAGCATTGGTATCGGAACTCCCCAGTATCTTTGTCTTGAAACAGACCAATCATGTAATCTATATTGGGTCTGTCTTTTTCCGCCTACAAATTTAGTAATCTCCCATTTGGCTTTTTCCGAATCCATGCCATCAAATTTACCAGAATTTATTAAAACCCCCCTGTCTATATATGTAAAAAAGGAAGAGCCCATTCTTTTACTCCAGTGGCCAATCTCGGCATGGGTCATATGCTCATAGTTTAGTTTTGATTTTTCAAGCCATATTATTTCGTGACTATCTTTTTCTTCCTGGCTAATATCGTTTTGTTCATGATTAACCAAATCAAAAACTACAGCTGTGGTAAGGGCTACTCTATTTTGGTCTTTGTGGGCAGCAAAATACTCGGCACGCACTTGTCCGGTTATAACTTCTTTAAGTTTTAAATTCACAAAACCTGTTTCTTCTCTCACCTCTCGCATGGCCGCATCAACTACATTCTCTCCCTCCTCTACTCCTCCCATAGGGAATGTTGTCCAATTAAACTTTTTCCATTTTAAGGCAAGGTACTTGTCGGTTTTAGGATCTCTGACTATGGCGTGAATATTTTTTCTCTCAACTATTTTCTTACCTTGTACGGGAGGATTTTTCTGGTCAATAATATTTGGTACTACGACTTCTTCTATTGGTAGATTGAATTTTTTAGCGAATTCAAAATCTCTTTCATCATGCGCGGGTACGGCCATGATTGCTCCGGTGCCGTAACCCATGAGCACGTAATCCGCAATCCATATAGGCATTTCTTCCTTGGTAGCAGGATTTACGGCCTTGATGCCTTTCATTTCAATTCCTGTCTTGTCTTTTTCTTCTTCTTTTCGCTGAAGCTCTGTTTTTTTCTTGGATTGTTCAATATATTTTTCAATTTCCGACCAATTTTTTATTTGAGGTCTTAGTATCTGAACCAAATCATGCTCGGGTGCCAGAACCATGTAAGTTGCGCCAAATAAAGTATCTGGTCTTGTCGTAAATACCTCAATTGAAGATTTAGAATTTAAAATTGAGAATTTAATAAGTGCTCCTTCGGAACGGCCTATCCAATCGGCTTGCCTTTTGATAGTTGCTTCTGGCCAGTCTAATCCTTTAAGTTCATCAAGCAGGCGGTCGGCGTAGTCGGTTATTTTAAAAAACCATTGTTCCATTTCTTTTTGAATAACTTCGGAGCCGCACCTCTCGCATTTGCCGTCAACAACCTGTTCATTTGCCAAAACAGTCTGGTCTTTAGGACACCAGTTAACCTTTGCATTTTTGCGATATGCCAGGCCTGCTTTAAAAAGCTCAATGAACAGCCATTGTGTCCATTTATAATATTCGAGACTTGAGGTATCTATTTCTCTGTCCCAATCATAAGATAGGCCGAACATCTGAAGTTGGCGTTTAAAGTTTTTGATATTGGCTTCGGCTACTTCCTGCGGGCTTTTACTAACTTTGATGGCGTAGTTTTCGGTCGGCAAGCCAAAAGCATCCCAGCCCATGGTGTACATAACTTCATGACCGTTCATTCGCATATATCTGGCGTGAATATCTTCGGCGATGTAGCCCTTAGGATGACCGACATGAAGTCCGGCTGCGGAAGGGTAAGGAAATGTCTCAAGCTGGTAGTATTTAGGTTTTTTAGATTTATCTTTAGCACGGTAAAGCTTGTCTTTTTCCCAGACGTTCTGCCAATATTTTTCTATGGACTTTGGATTATATTTAGGCATTTAGTTTAAATAATTTTTCTGTATTTTTTGTGGTTTGGTCAATAACTTCTTCAACTGAAATATTTCTAAGCTTAGCTATGTGCTCTGCAACATGTTTCACCCAAAGCGGTTCGTTGCGCTTTCCCCTGTTTGGTACCGGGGCCAGAAACGGTGCATCAGTTTCAAGAAGTATTTTATCAAGCGGGGTATTGATTACGGTCTCATTGTATTGGTCGGTAAAAGTTATAATTCCATTTAGGCCTATGTAGAAACCCATATTAATATATTTATTGGCTTCTTCGGCTGTGCCCGTAAATGAATGCGCTACGCCACCGCGATTTGTAGCATGTATTACGTAGTAAGTATTAAGGATGTCTAGCATGTCAGAATGAACCTTACCTAAGCTGCCCCTGCCTGCGTCTCGTGAATGAATGATAATCGGCTTCTGTTTTTCAATTGCCAAATTAAGAAATTCAATCAAGACTTCTTTTTGTTTTTCCTGCTTGTCTTTTTCCGAGGTTCTGTAATAATCTAACCCCACTTCACCAATTGCTATAACTTTTGGGTGATCAATCAATTCTTTAAAATTTAAAATTGAAAATTTAAAACTTACCTCTGTCGGATGTAATCCCGCGCTCGCCCAAATACCATCATATCTTTCCGCCAATTCAACTGCTTTTTGTGACATTTCCAAATCAGTACCGACGCAAATCATTTTAACCCCGCCGTCCAAGGCACGCTTGACCATCTCTTCGTGGTCAATATCATATTGAGGAAATTGTGGATGGCAATGAGAATCGTACATCAACTAAACAACTTAGCAATTAAACAATTAAACAAAATCAGAAGGAGAATGTTAAATTGTTAGAATGTTAAATTGTTAATTTGAAATCCGCGGGAATAGCGGCTCTGTTTTTTGAACCGTAAACTTCCGGCCAACCCAGGTTTCGTATTTATCACCCATCTGCGCCGAGGCTTCGGCAGGCAGGTCCGCCCCAAAAGCCTCAAATATCTTTTCGGCGGTTTCAGGTATGAAAGGTTTAATGAACCAAGTGGCATTTAAAATGATTCCCAAAACTGTGGTAAGAGTAAGCATCAAGTCTTCCGAGTCCTCGTCTGCCGCCCATGGCTTATGAAGATCTATGAACGAATTTGCATAAGATAATAAATCCCAGACAGCACCCAGGGCCTCGTGCAGTTTAAAGCTATCCAGCGCTTTTTTGTAGGCTTCTGTGGCCTCATTAACTTTTCTGTGCGCTTCCTGGTCTATGAATTTTTCTTCAAAGTTAATTTCGCCATTGGCGCGGGTTTCTATAAGTTTCGCAGTCCGGCTGACCAAATTGCCAAGATTATTTGCCAAGTCGCCATTGTATCTGTCTTCAAGTTTTTTGTATGAGAAATCACCGTCTTCAGTTGATGGGATTTCACGGAGCAGGAAGTATCTGACCGGGTCAATGCCATATTTTTCAACAAGTTCAAAGGGGTCAATAATATTGCCTACGGTTTTTGACATTTTCTCGCCATCAACGGTTATGTGTCCATGAACGGCAAGGGATTTAGGAAGTTCCAGTCCTGCCGACAAAAGCATTGCCGGCCAAATTATCGCATGAAATCGCAGAATATCCTTGCCTATCACATGAGCATCTGCCGGCCACCATTTTTGCCAGTCAGCGTCCTTACCGTATCCTATCGCTGACAAGTAGTTGGTCAGAGCATCAGACCAGACATATATTGTGTGCTCATCATCATCCGGAACGGGGATTCCCCACTTTAAATCTTTTCTCGGCCTTGAAAAACTTATGTCCTCTGAATCTTTAAGCATGGACAGGACTTCATTTTTTCTTGTTTCGGGAAATATCTTTATATGGCCATCTTCATATATTTTTTGGAGGTCTTTTTTATAACCTTTAAGCTTAAAAAAGTAATTCTCTTCTTTTATTTTTTCCGGTTCAGTTTTATGGTCAGGACAAAGACCGTCTTTGTTAAGATCGGATTTTTTAATAAACGCCTCATGCCCCACGCAGTAAAGGCCTTCATAAGTATCTTTGTATAAATCGCCTTTTTCTTTTAGCGCTTTCCATATTTTAAAAACTCCCG
The DNA here is from genome assembly GCA_030698885.1 of bacterium. Classification (GTDB taxonomy): domain Bacteria; phylum Patescibacteriota; class Minisyncoccia; order 2-02-FULL-40-12; family IGHO2-01-FULL-4-A; genus JAUYLN01. The sequence goes on along the minus strand of JAUYLN010000019.1, from coordinate 106,040 downwards.
GCCAGTGTTTTTCGGCATCACTGGTTCTGATGAAATCATCATTTGAGATATTAAGTTTTTTTGTAAGCTTAACGAATTCAGCTGATATTTCATCAGTAAATTCGCGAGGCTCTTTGCCGGCAGATTCCGCGGCTTTTGCTATCTTAGCGCCATGTTCGTCTGTGCCGGTAAGGAAAAAAACCTCATTGCCGACAAGACGGTGGTAGCGAGCCAGGACATCAGCTTGAAGCAATTCTAAGGCATAGCCAATATGAGGCTTAGAATTTACATAAGCTATAGACGTTGTGATGTAGAATTTATTTGGCATTTATAATTATTACGAATTCTCCCCTACTTTCCTTTTCAATTTGGGGCAGTATTTCGTTGATAGTACCCCGGTAAATTGTTTCAAATTGTTTGGTTAATTCACGGGCTACAATCAGTTTGCGCTCTTTTATTTCATCAAATTCCGCCAATTCCTGCAAGGTGCGCATTATGCGATGAGTTGATTCATAAAGCACGACCGGATATTCGGACTCGGCAATTTTTTTAAAAAGAGTCTGCCTGCCTTTTTTGTGAGGCGGATAGCCCAAGAATAAAAATTTATCAGCATTAATGCCGGAAGCGCTTAGAGCCGTGATAGCGGCATTTGGTCCGGGAATGGGGATAATATTTGTTTCGGGGGCGATTTCTAATATCTTTTCAATAAGTAATCCTCCAGGGTCGTTAATTCCCGGCGTTCCCGCATCTGTGACCAGGGCAATATTCTTGCCGTTTTTTAGCGTATCTAAAATTCTATTAAATTTTGTAAGGTCGCCTTGCCCCGTAGCTCCGCCGGAGGCGGATGGTATCGGGGTGTGCTGATGGTAGCTTTCCAGGGGCACTTTTATTTCGTAATGGTCAAGAAGTTTTCTGGTAACTCTTGTATCTTCGGCCAATATTAAATCAACGCCCTTCAATATCTCTAGGGCGCGAAGCGTAATATCTTTCAAGTTTCCGATTGGTGTCGCCACTATATATAATGTCATGTTGTTAATTACTAAATAAATCCCAAATCTTAAAACCGAATTCCTAAACTTTTGTCATTTGATTTTAGACATTGTTTAGAAATTAGAAATTAGGATTTAGGATTTAGAAATACTTGCTAAGATTTCTTAGCCCTCTTATTTTATTGTAGGTATTGCCACGTGCTCATCATCTTGGGGTATGATCTTATGCTCTCCTTTTCTTTTTGCCATATCTTCTATTATTTCAACTATAACCACGGCTACCGGCACGGCAAGAATAAAGCCGAGCACCCCGGCCAACTTACCCCCTATGAGTAGGGCCGTGATGACGGTTACGGGGTTTAGGCCCGTTGCTTTGCCTAATATCAATGGTGCTAAAATATGGTTTTCTATCTGCTGAATGACCACATAAAAGATTACTACCCATAGTCCGAGAATAGGATCCTGGATGCCAGCCAGAATTACAGCCGGTACGGCTGCTATCACCGGACCGACCATTGGTATTACTTCTAATATCATGGCGGCTATACCCAGCAATAGGGCAAATTTTATATTCAAAAATGATAGTCCGACAAAAACCATAAGACCAACCGTTAAGGCCAAAAGAAGCTGTCCCTGTAGCCACCGGCCGACTTTTTTTTCTGACCTTCTAATTAGGTTGATGACATAATCTTCCTGGTTTTGGGGCAAGATTGATTCTACGAAGCTGACTATCCCACCCTTCATTGCCGAAAGATAAAAAGAAAGTATGATGACGGCAACAAAAGATAGAATACCTCCAAAAATACTGACAATGAAACTTGCAGTAGACTGAGAAGAGACATGAAGGAATTGAGAAAAAGCATCAAGCAAGTTTTGTATCTCGCTTATAAAATCAAAATAACCGGCCGTGCTTGTTCTCTGGGCTTTTTCCAGGGCTCCCGAGATGCTTTCAAATAGTTTGGGAAGAGTTTCTGTTAAGTTATTTATTTCCACGGAGATTATCGGCACTACCAGAGATAAAATAAAAGCAGCTATGCCAAAAACAGCCAGATAAAGCAATAAAACGCCCAAAAGTCTTGGGAGCTTTTTTTTCTCAAGCCATTCAGCAAAAGGATTTATGCCCGATGCGATAACTATAGAGAAGGCCAATATTATTAAGACATCCCTGACATAATATAGAAAAACAAAAAATAAGACTATGAATATAATCTTGAATATTGAAGAGGCATTGATTGTGACAGGGCGGTCGTTGTTCAGAAGATGATGCCGATACGCTTATGGACTATAGTTTATTGACTAAGGCCATTACCTATAGTCGCTAGTCGATAGGCATATTCATTTTACCATGAGTTGAGAATTTCCCTAAGCTCTTCTTCTTTATTGTCTACTTCGCCTATGATGGCAAGATTAAGTTTGTTGGGGGTGAATATCTCCCGGGACACCTTTTGGATATCTTCCGCGGTCACAGTGTCTATTTTGGCCAGCTTTTCTTCGGGAGTCTCCATTTTATTCTTTAGGAGTTCTTGGTCGCCATAAAACATTGCTACATCATCTGAAGATTCAAGGCCTATCAATGTAGTTCCTCGTATGTAGTCTTTGGCTTTCTGGAGCTCTTTCTCGGGTACTTGTTCTTCAGCTAATTTTTTGTATTCAGTTAAGATAATTTTCAGAGCTTCGGTAAATCTGGCATTATCTATTCCCGCGTAAGTATCCAAACTTCCAACATCTAAAAATGCATCGGCAGATGTACGTATTCTATAAGCCAACCCTCTTTTTTCCCTAACTTCAACGAACAGGCGGGAGCTCATGTTTCCCCCGAGAATAACAGATATAAGATCCAAAGCCTCAAGCTTATGGCTAAACATATCATAAGCTCTTACGCCCAGTTTAAAATGAGTTTGGTCAGTTTTTTTATTAAATATTTTAAGCCCCGGCTTGCTTTGCGAGTCATCAGTTGACTTTGAGTTAAGCTTCGTATGTTGCCTAATCCCGTTAAAATATTTGGCTACTCTTTCTTTAACTTCTTCGGGATTGATGCTCCCGCCGACAGATACCACAGTATTTTCGGCAAAATAATGAGTGTTGAAATAATCCGCTATATTATCTCTGGTTAATTTTTTGATTATTTCTTTTTCGCCGGCTATATTCCAGCCCATGGGCTGATTACCATAGAGGAGCTCATCAAATAAGTCGTGCACGTGACGGCTCGGCTGGTCCAAATACATATTTATTTCCTCAATAATAACACCCTTCTCTTTTTCTATCTCTATGGCATCAAATCTGGAGTTTTGAAAAATATCCGATATTAAGTCCAGTGCCAAGTCTAATTTGTCTGAGGATGCTTTTATATAATAGCCCGTGTACTCTTTGCTGGTGAAAGCATTGTAGTCTGCGCCTATAGAATCAAGCTCCTGGCTGATATCAAGAGCGCCCGGCCTTTTCGTTGTGCCTTTGAACATCATATGCTCAAGAAAATGGGAGATGCCATTTATCTCTTTAGTCTCATATCTTGAGCCGGTACCCACTAAAACCAGAACCGTTACGGTCTTAGTGCTATCCAGAGGCGTAGTTATGAGCCGTAGACCGTTAGGATAGGTAAATAGTTTCATCGGTTTTTCAGGATTATGCATGGCCTTAAAATAACACAATTAGCCATAAATAACAAACTTCACTCTTGCGGATACAAAAGAGCACCTTCACAACTGTAAGGGTGCCTTTTGTCGGGGGTGTCTCTGTGTAGGTACATCAATCCTTGGGACCGATTTCTATCCATCTGGGCAATTTTTTGCCAACAAGTACGGCTTTGGTTAGAGAGCAGAATAAGCCGTCAGAATCGGTAGCCGTGAGAGTTACATTATAGAGATTATCTACGATGAATACATGAGTCGGGTTCTGACTATTTGAGAATGTGCTATCGTCAAAATCCCAGTTCCAGGTTCGGGTACCTCCACCATCAAAGAACTGAGTGCCATCAACGAATTGAACGGTCTGACCAATTTCGGGAAGAGACGGAGCAAAGCTGAAATCAACTTCAGGGTAGGCATGCTCTGACGTAGGCCAGATAGATGATTCAACCCAGGGAGATTCTAAATCACCGGAATCCCAGGTTTTTACTCTTGCCTTGAAACTGCTTCCAAAATTTAGAGAACCAGCCGGCGGGTAATAATTAAATGTGTTTCCTGACAGGTCTTCTGTTTTGAGGCTATCCACCGCGGGATTGTTAAAATCGTAAGAAGGGCCCTCTGCTATTTGCACTTGGTAGTGTCCTTGAGGATTGCCGTCAGGATCAAAATAGTCCCATATTATTTGAGTGCCTGAAGGACCGGTAAGGCAATAGTCCGGCTCATCAATTGTTACTGAATTAATTGTCGGGTTGTTGTTTATTACTGTAACTATTTCTGCATCGGACACAGAAGCTGAAAAACCCTGCTCAACTATAACTTTAGCATTTGAGGTAGAGGCATACGTGTGGCTTGGTGTGGCCTGGGTTGTTGCACTGATTCCATCGCATTTGTATCCTATGCCGGGAGTTTCCAGGCATTCACCGGCCGGCGGTGCGGTTAACGCTCCGCATTGAGAACTGGCACCGGCGATATCTGAATTGGAATATGAGCAGTCCCACCAGAAGCTATAGTTTATAGTGTCAGTAGCGGAGGTGGTTACGGTTGCGGTAAGTACGGAATCTAAAGGATAGATGCCGGAGCTTGGATTCGCGCTTAGGTCAACGGACAGATCAATATTATCAAAGGCAGCGCAAGGCCCTCCAGTACTATTTACGTTAGTGCTTGGAAAGGCGGCATGATTCACGGTTACCTCCGTTATGGTTTCTGATATAGTCAGATTCTCATTAACTATTTCTGATTTAGCTGTGGCATCGTCTGGCAGGTCGCTTATAGGATTTGTTACGGCAACAATTGAACCTAGGCTATCAAATAGATTCAAGTAAAACATTTCTTCTGGTTGAGTGCCCCCGCTGGGATGACTATCGTCATGAGACGCAAGCCAAACCTTATAATTTCCGGGAGGTATGTTAGCGCTAAATGGTCCGTCGGTTTCTCTTCCAGGAGTGTTAGCTAACACACTGCTACCGGCAAGGTCAACTATAATTCTGCCCGGCTGGGCCTCAAAAGGACAAGATGTAGTGTCCGGTGGAGAGTCTGTGCATGCTCCCGAAGCAATTATCTGGCAATTTCCGCATTCGGAAAATGTGCAGGAGTCACCACTAACCTCGCATTGACCGCTATTCGTGGTGTTGTAGCATTCCCACATACTCCAGACATCAGAAGGCAAAGGCTGGGGTAGAAGATATCCAATATTTCCGTTTCCGCTTGAATCGGCTGTAGTAGTACCCGAATTTTCGTCCATCCTAAAATTTCCCAATAGACCGGAGGAAACATTCTGGTTGTTATAGAGCTGGTTGATTTCAGCAGAATTTAGAACCCTATTGTAAATCCTGAACTCATCAAGCTTGCCTTCAAAGCTGTAACTATAATACGGTGAATATCTTCCAAGGACGGTAGGAGCTGTTCCTCCGGATAATCCTCCCGGACCAAATGTATGGGTTGCACGCCGAACCCCATCTATGTATATTTCTGAAAAATTATTAGATGAGTTGAAAGTAGCAACTGCATGGTGCCACTGATTAGCGGTTATGATTCCTGTTGGAGTATAATAATTTTGATATACGCCTCCGGTAATTGCATAAAAACGAAGTCTTGAGCCAGATGTGGCGAAGCCAGGCCCATAGTAACCTGCGCTATGACCGTTGATTCCGGTTACCAATACCTCGCTAGATGTAATGTCAGATGGGTTAAGCCAGATACTGACAGTAAATGAGGATAAAGTGTTTTTCCAGGTTGAGTTTATTGACACCTCATCGTCCCCGCCAAGAAACATTATGCCACTTGTGCCAAAAACTCCATCGGTCCATTCTGGGCCTTTCAGGCATATTTGAATTTCTTCCCGGCATAAATCACCTGATGATTGACCGGTTACATTGCAGGTATCTCCCGTGCCACATGCAACATCGGCCAAGCTATCTCCAGGCGTTAATACAAAAGAGACTGCCAAAACAGAAATTAGTAGCAATATTAAAAATACCAGCTTATGGTTTTTAGTTATTGATTTAGCCAATATAATACGCCGACAGTAGTTCTCTCAAGATCTACTGTCTGTCGGTCATTTACAAATATGGAGACATTTACAATTAGATTATTTTTAGATGCATTCAGTACGTAAGATGTTTCGCTTGTATTCAAATCCCTATTTAAAGAAAAACCGTCAGATGCAAATCTGTTTCTGTAAAATTCTGCCAGTTGTTCTATGGACTGAGAGGTTCTGTATTGGACGAAGTCAATTTTTTGCGGGTCGGGAAAGTTAAGATTAGCTTGGACATCAAGCTTTTTGCCAAGTATCAAACTTGAAGGTACAGACACTCTGTCAGATCCCAAATCAGGCCTGTACCAAAATAAAAACAGAAGAGCTATAGCAAGCAAAACTATGATAGGTAATATTATTTTAGGTCGGATATCATCTTTGCTCATAGTTCTAGTATAACACTATATTTTGCGTAGTCTTCGTCAAGTTATGCACATTATTTCAGTCCGCCTACTTCTCTTATAATTCTTTCAAATACTTCTACGGCAGCTATGGCATCATTGTGGCGCATTTCATATGAGGGGTCGTGAACCAGTAGGTTCCTTAATTTATGCGCTTCCCAGAGGTTTCCTATCTCGGGCAATTGTTCGGATTTTATAAGGGTAAGCATCTCTCCCATGGTTTCTCCAGGGAATCCGGCAGCTTTGAGGGCTGTGTCAACAAGCTTGTCGGCTTCTATTACCGCCAATTTCCATTCAGCCGTATTGAATGAGTTTGCATGATTTTTTATTTCTTCCCATCGCGCATCATATGCGCTCACAGCGCTTGCAGGCGGATTTAAAGATTCTGCGGCCTGTTTGGCGCGCATTTTTATCAATCCCTGCACTCTATAGAATATGTAGCCCAAAATAGCTATAAAAATGAATGTTATGACTATCGCTATTATTTTTGTGATAGACAGGGCATTTACATAATCAAAATTCCTAAAATAGTCTATGGTATTTCCAATGAATTGAGCTGTCTGGGGTCCTGTTTCCTGATTAAAGCCAAAGCCCCTTGAGGTTGAGCCCAAGGTTTCCGATACGGGTTTAATTGTCGGAGCGATGACTAGCATGAAAAAATTTAAACATATAAACATTTAAGCACTTAGTCTATTTCTTCTATGTTTATATGTTTAGATGTTCAAATGTTTGTATGTGTTGAATGTAGCAAGATATAAGCATGTAAACATTTTAACATCTAAGCACCTATGCTCGTATGCTTAAATGCTTTTATGTTTGTATGCGTTGAATGGTTTAAGGTTCCTGTTCTCTTATGCCGGTTTGTTCTAGTTGATGCCCAACTCTTAACAGCGTTTCCTCATCAAAATGTTTGCCGATTATCTGAAATCCTACCGGCAGCTTTTTATTATCGTCAGTATTTATTAGTCCGCACGGTATAGATATTGCCGGCAAACCCGCCAGATTAACGGGAGCAGTAAAGATATCTGATAGGTACATTGCCAGAGGGTCTTCGGATCTTCCGCCTATTTTAAATGCGGGAGTCGGCATAGTAGGTCCTACTATGATATCAAAGTTTTCAAAAATATTATCAAAATCTCGGCGAATGATAGTTCTAACCTGTTGGGCTTTTTTGTAGTAAGCATCATAATATCCCGAAGACAGCGCATAGGTGCCGAGCATTATTCTTCTTTTGACTTCCGGTCCAAATCCTCCCGCCCTAGTTTTTGTATAAGTTTCCAATAATTTTGTGATTTGCCTGCCTGCCGAAGCCTCGGCGTAGGCAGGTGATTTGTGATTTGTGATTTTTTGTGGGTATCTTATCCCGTCATATCGGGCCAGATTAGCAGAAACCTCTGAAGGCACGATGATATAATAAACGGCTATGCCGTATTCCAGATGTGGAAGATTAACATGGTCTACATGAGCCCCGAGTGATTCCAGCTTTGCGATAGTTTTTAGCACTAGTTTTTCTACGTTTTCATCCAGCCCTTCTCTAAAAAATTCTTTTGGAATACCCACCTTCAGGCCACTCAACGGTTTATTGAGGCCGGCAGTATAGTTAGGTATCTCTTTTTTTGAAGATGTTGCGTCCAGCTTATCATGTCCGGAAATAGCATTCAGCACTAGGGCCGCATCCTCAACAGTTTTAGTTATGGGTCCTACCTGGTCAAGGCTTGAGGCCATGGCTATAACGCCGCTTCTTGAGACTCTGCCGTAAGTCGGTTTAAGGCCGACGACTCCGCAGTAAGAAGCCGGGCATCTTATTGAGCCCCCGGTGTCAGAACCCAAAGCGAATATAGCTAAATCACCGGCAACAGCCGCAGCTGAACCGCTTGAGGAGCCTCCGGCTACGCACGAGAGGTCGTGTGGGTTTTTTGTCGGGCCGAATGCTGAATTTTCTCCGGATGCACCCATGGCGAACTCATCCATATTGGTTTTACCAAGAAAACTTACTCCGGCTTGCTTTAGTTTTGTTATAACGCCGGCATCATAAGTTGCAGTATAATTTTCAAGTATTTTAGAAGCCACGGTGCATTTCTCACCTTCAATTAAAATATTATCTTTGATGGCGCACGGGATGCCGGATAATTCGTAACTGGTAACTGGTAACTGGTAATCAGTAATAGGTTTGAATACTGAGAGATAAGCATTCAGGTTTTTATTGTGTTCGTTTATCCTGCGGTGGTAATGATTAAAAAGTTCTTCAGCTGAAAAATCGCCTTTTTCAAGACCCCTTTTTGTAGATTTAATTGTTAGATTTTCTATCATTTTTTTTCTAAAATACTCGGAACTTTAACGAAGCCGTCTTTTGTTTCGGGGGCTTGAGCCAGTAATTTTTCTGTGTTGTCGCCGGCATTGTGGCTGGACTTATCATCTTTTCGCAGATGATTAATCAGACCATGATGCGGGCTCGCGTCTGCTTCTACGTTTGACGTGTCCACTTCCTTTAGTTTATCAATATAGCTTAAAATTGACCCAAGTTCTTTGGCCATTTTTTCTTCCTCCTTTTCAGTCAGTTCAATTCTGGCGAGATTGGCGATGGTGTTAACGGTTGTTTTTGTGATGTCTACCATAAGCTTAAATTAGCACAAAAAATCCAAAGATTCCAAGCGGTGAGCTTGCCTTAGCCTTGGCTAGTGGGTATATTATTGGAAGGAGAAATACGCGATGCAGCCAGCTCAAGCTCAAGAGCAGGAGATTCAAGAAAGAATTGAAGATATTAAGATGGGCACATTAACAAAAAATATAGAAGAAGCGGAATTAAAAATGAAAAATATAGCAGAAGAACAGGCAGAAATAAATAAGCAAGTCCGGGTGTTAAATGAACAACAGAAAAAATTAGATAATGAGAAAAATGATGCAACATTAAAGATATCTCTTTTTAAGGAAGCTCTCTTGGCGCGCAGAGAGCCTTCAAAAGAAGTCATGAGGTTACGCAAGATGATAATTCAAAAAATTGCCGACAGCAACGACGAGAATATAAGCGTGAAAAAGCTGGGAGAACTTAAGGGAGAAATAGACAGCCTAAAGAAGGACTTTCAGAAGATATGCCTTCACCCGTTTGTATTCGGTCACTCCGGATACGAGGGTTCCTATTCTTATGATCGCGACGACTGGTATTATGGGCGCAGATTATGTATCGTATGCGGTTTTTCAGAGTATGCGGTAAAAACTCCGCCCGACGAGAAATTCGTAACTCTTTTTCAGCACGAGGGAAGATTGGTAAGGTCTAACCTTAATCATAAAGACGGCCTGCCCGATATTTGGCGATGGAGCAATTTAAGAGAGATTATAAACAAGTTTTTTGTTGATAAAAGAGTTTTCAAGATGGTAGACGGAACCTATAAGCATCCTGATTTAAGCAATCTTGGTAAGCTTTTTAAAAACAAGTAGAAACGGCCCCGTCAAACGAGGCTCCAGCCCCGTCAAACGGGGCTGGTTTTTTTATCCCACACCTTTTGTGGAATTTGTTGTCTCCAGGCCTTCTCTTTGAGCTTGGAGATGGAATATCCAAGCCCAAAAGAACGCCTAAATCAGTGATTTAGGCGTTCTTTTGGGCCAAGTTTGCTTATAAAATCCTTGTTTTTCGGCATCTTGACTTAACACCTATTTTATGCTATACTTATAACATAATTAGAAAAGGGAGTATCAAATCCCCTTCCACCAGAGTATTCAAGATTTGAATGTTCCGGTGGAAGTAATTCCAAAGTTCTTTTCAATATCGCTGGCGAGCATGATACGCAAAGAGGTTTCTATGAAAATTGAAAAAGACGGATTCGATGTCTACTTAAGCATAGTGGTGTGGGAAGAAAGAGTTGAAGATTTCTGTACTTTCAAGGCAGAGGTGTATAAGCCGGGAAGCGGCATTGCTGTGCTTTACACCTATTCTGCCCCCCTGACGATACCTAAAGAAAGATACCCGTTTGGCATCTCCAGCAAAGAGGCAGAAAACAGAGGCATCTTTCTCGGCTATATGTTTGCCGATACCATAAAGGAGTTGATAGAGGGGGCTATTGCTGAGGCCCAACAATTCCTCACGCAGCAGATTGCGTCGGCCTGACCAGCCGTAAAGAGGTCCACCTAAAGGAGGTGCAAGTATGTTCTTAAAAAGCCCGATCGTAATTTGATCGGGCCTCCACCAAAATATTTTCAAAAGAGAATACTTTGGTGGGAGAAATTCCAAGTTCTTTCAATATCACAAGTGAACTCAGAAGAGGAGATTCGAATTATGTTCATCGCTCAAGTTATGTACGCCGAAGGACTTGTCAAAGTGCTGAAAGCTATTCTCTACATCAAGAAGAACCAGCACCACCAGAGCATCGTTCAGCGCGAGCTCAAGGGGGTGGAAGCTGCTAAAGCCGTGCTGGAAAACATGTGTCCGACAGCGAGTGTCTTGGGGCCGATGAATCAGCAGTTGAGTATCCTAAGACAGAAGCATGCAGAGTACGCTTCCAGCCTAGCCCTTTTGGAGAAGTGTGGGGTGAAGTCGGAAGAGTATGAGGAAAAGTTCCGACTCATTTCCTCGGACTGCGCACGAATCAGCCACGGGAGTGTCAAACCTCCAGAGTGGCAAACAGCCTGACCAGCCGTAAAGAGGTCCACACAAAGGAGGTGCAAGTATGTTCTTAAAAAGCCCGATCGTAATTTGATCGGGCCTCCACCAAAATATTTTCAAAAGAGAATACTTTGGTGGGAGAAATTCCAAAGTTCTTTTCAAGAAAAGTTATTTTCCAGTAAATCCTGACCAGAAATGGCAGGTGTGGAATGGGGAGATTCGAGAGATGATTACCGCAAAGGTTATTGATGTGGAGGAAAGTAAGGAGTGGACCAACGGTTATGGAGAAACGCCGTGGGTCATCCGCATGCATGTTGTGTTTGATCACAACGGCAAGCGTGAATACGCGCGCCTTGACTACGTTCTCCGTCGATACCTTGGATACATGACGGTAGAAAAAAGAGAGGCGATTCGAAATGCCCGTCCCGAGACAGTAAGCGTGTTCTCGAGAAAATACGTGGACCCTTACAGTTACAATAAGTGGACAATCTACAGCGTCCGCAGGGCCGAACTGGAGGCGTGGGCAAAAAGGGCGAAAACTCTTCTGCTCGCTAACACTCCAAGGATAGAGACGAAGCGCAGTGATTCGTCTACACTTTCCGAATCAGAAGTCACTCAAACTTTGGCGAGTCCGGGCATACCAACCAGTACTATTAGGCCCCTGACTCCCCTGGGGTCGCCATCTCACCCCAAGAAATCCTAGTACATTTCAAAATCCTGCCACGCAGGTGCCGAACGAAAGTTCGGCCTCCACCAAAATATTTTCAAAAGAGAATACTTTGGTGGAAGTAATTCCAAAGTTCTTTTCAAGAAAAGTTATTTTCCAGTAAATCCTGACCAGAAATGGCAGGTGTGGATGAGGGGTTCAAAATGGAAAAGACGATCATCGTTGCTAGCACGAAAAAGACAAAGACCATGAAAGGTCTGAATGGAACTGCCTCCTTCTCTTCCCAGGTAAAATTGCTTGCCGAGGAAGCTGTAAGGCACCTCTACTCCAGGTGCAGAAGCACTAATGAATACTGCGTCGGAGATGCAAGCTCTGGTTTTAGTCAGATAGATAAGCTTGAATCTGACAGGGTGAATGTTGAAATAAATTACACCTGTCATTACGGCAGAAAGCCAGATACCATTGCTGTAATAGTGGAAGGGTCTGACGAAAAGATTGTATCGGACGTTATGAATAATATCATGATGTGCCAATACGCCGTCGACTACGGTTGTCCTTCAATCCAAGAGGCTTTGGAGAGGGGGTTGCTCACGATGGCCAAGTCCGCATAATCTGCGCGGCTTGACCAGCCGTAAAGAGGTCCACACAAAGGAGGTGCAAGTATGTTCTTAAAAAGCCCGATCGTAATTTGATCGGGCCTCCACCAAAATATTTTCAAAAGAGAATACTTTGGTGGAAGCAATTCCAAAGTTATTTCGAAAAGTTATGTTTCCAGTAAATCCTGACCAGAAATGGCAGGTGTGGAACAGGGAGATTGAGATGATTCCAGAAATTAGCTTTGCGGTAGGAGGGTGTGAGTCATGCAACGCCGTGAGTGGTGAGTTCTATCCCACCGAGAAGTCGGCGCGTGCGAGTCTTGTTGCCGTAGTTATGGCACAAGCCCGCCCGACCTACAGGTACGGGAATGAACTTTGCACCGGGGCGCCCATACCGGAACCGCCAGACGGTTATCAGGTAGCTGTCTTTACCGGCTACGACAGCCACGGGTCAACCTATGAGGAGTTTTTCGCGATTCCTCGGGGAAAGACCTTGGCACCGGCCGGGCAGAATGTCGAGGTCAGGGAGATCTCCGGCTATCTGTGGGTCAGGGGAGGGTGTAGAGACATTACGCCTCCAGGGACGCTCATCTACAAACAGGCGGGGCATAGTTACACATGCTCTTCGCCGGAGGAGTGTCCCCACAGGGCCGACTGGATGGAGAATGGGTGTGATTACATTCACCTGGCTGAAAAGTCAGAGTGGGTGCCCTACTGGCCCACCAGGCCCAACTGGTAGTATAGTTCTCCTCTAACCCTAACCGGTCATCATCTACCGTTAAAGATGAAACCCCGCCATGTCGCAAGACCTCTGGCGGGTGTTTTTTTTTGAATATACGACCTAGAGATTTCAATATCAAACGGCTCAACGACTGTTGTCGTTTAGCCGTTTGATCACATAGTGGTTCCGACCACAACGAGTTGGGACAATCCTATTTCCTCACCTCCCCCTCTCTCCTAAGAAATAGCGGAAAATAAAATTATAATCAGTGAGCTTTTTAATGGCATATCGGAGCTAGACCGTAGCGAGATATAGGCGAATTTTCACCAGAAAATTACGGCGTGCCAGTAAAAAGCTTACTGATTATAATCAAGAAACTATCTTCAAAAATTCCTTTTCATCAATAATTTTCACTCCTAATTTATTTGCCTTATCCAACTTTGACCCCGCATTCTCCCCCGCCACAACATAACTAGTTTCTTTAGACACTGATGATGAAGTGTCGCCCCCATGTTCACGGACCATCTCCTCTCCTTGCTCGCGGGCGATAGTTTCAAGGGTACCCGTAAATACAAACGTCATCCCCTTAAGCTTTGAAGATTTTTGCGAACTCTCCTGCTTCAGGATTTTTATGCCGGCAGAGTTTAGCTTTTTAATAAGATTTTGATTATAGCCGTTATTAAACCAGTCATAAATACTTTCTGCCACCGTGGCTCCAATATCTTTGATAGCCTCCAGCTCTTCTTTATCGGTTTTAGATAATTTTTCAAGGGTGCCGAATTTTCTGGCTAAATCCACCGCGGTTTCAGAACCGACATGGGGTATGCCAAGGGCATAAATAAATCTGTCCAATGACACGGTCTTTTTTGATTGGATAGCAGAGATAGCATTATCGGCTGATTTTTCGGCAAATCTTTCCAAGTTAAGCAGGTCTTCTTTGGTTAAGCCGTATAAATCGGCGGAGTCTTTTATCAGGCCCGAATCCATAAGCTGGTCAATTATTTTAGGGCCGATGCCATCCATATCCATCGCAGACCTTGAAATAAAATGATACATCCCCTCTCTTTTTATGGCAGGACAATTTTTATTAACGCATTTGTAAGCCACCTCGCCCTCAAGCCTTTTTACGGGTTCATTGCATGACGGACATTTAGTAGGAAAATGAAAAGACTTTTCTTTGCCTGTGCGAAGTTCCGTTAAAACTTGCTTGATATCAGGAATCACGTCCCCCGCCCTTTCTACCACCACTGTATCGCCTATTTTAATGCCAAGGCGCTTTATTTCATCTTCGTTATGCAGTGTCGCCCGGGACACCATAGTACCTCCTATCTCAACCGGCTCAAGGACTGCCACGGGAGTAAGCGTTCCCGTTCGGCCTACGCCGATGATGATATCTTTTATCGTTGTTGTGGAGCGTCTGGGAGAGAATTTGTATGCCACGGCTCCCCGCGGAGCTTTTCCGACTATGCCCAGCTTCTTGAATATTCTATTGTCGTTCACAATGACCACTACACCGTCAATTTCATACGGCAGTTTTTCGCGGTGCTTCTCCCAGTAGTCTCTGAATTTTTGGACTTCTTCTAGATTTTTACAGAATTTATTGTGGGTATTTGTTCTGAATCCTATTTTTTTAAGTATCTCATGTTCATCTTCATGTTTTGTTTGCCCTAAATCTGTTAGTAATGAATATGCGAATGAATCTAAGTGCCTTTCAGCGGTTAACTTAGGGTCCAGCTGTCTTATTGAGCCGGCAGCGAGATTTCTTGGGTTTGCGTATATTTTATTGTTAGCTTTGTCCTGACTTTTGTTTATTTTTTCAAAGTCTTTTTTATTAATAAAAACTTCGCCTCGGACGACCAAGGTAACTGGTAACTGGTAATCCCGACGATTCTGTCGGGACCCCGACCCAAAGGCGTCGGGGCTGGTAACTGGTAACGACAGTGGGATGGCTTCAATCGTTTTTAAGTTATGGGTTACGTCTTCGCCGACCGTGCCGTTTCCCCTAGTTGCACCTGTTTTTAAAACTCCATTTTCATAAATAAGTTCTATGGCCAGACCATCCAGTTTGAGCTCGCAGTAGAATCCTCCTTCGGTAGCCCTTGGATCTATTCTCTTTAATCTGTTTTCCCAATCAGTAATGTCTTTATTATTAAAAACATCATTGAAAGAGAGCATTCTTTCTGGGTGTTTAACTTTTTTAAATTCTCTCAGGGGTTCACCGCCTACTCTTTGGCTTGGAGAATCAGAGGTAACCAAATCCGGAAACTCCTGCTCAATATCAAAAAGCTCTTTTTTGAGTGAATCTTCTACCTGTTCGTCAGCTATGGTTTTATCTAAAACAAGCCGGCTATGCCGGTATTTATTGATGAGGCCTTTGAGCTTGTCCAGGCGTTTTTTCGCTTCCTGCTTTACCATGTTATAAGCAAATTAAATCATTTTTAGGGTATTTTTTCAATTAAAAAAAGCCTTTTACGGCCAGTAAATAAAGTGCCCTAGTTTGTTTGCTAGAAAGTTACTTCCAGGCTTCGCGTTGTGCCATCCTTTTCTCCTATTGCTCTTATGGTTGTGGTCGAGCAATCAGATGGAATTACGGTGTATGTCGCACCATTGTTAAGTGTAGGAGCACTGACCGAATCAACACGATTCACGTAGAGGCAGTATTCTATGCCGGAATCAGCAGCATAAATTGCGCTGACGGAATTTTTAATATTTGTTGAGACTTTTATTTTCGGCACGAATATCAAAGTAAGTACTATCGCCATAGATAGAAGAGTATTAACTATCAAAACCGATAGCACGAGGGCTGAACCCTTGCTATGAGGCTTATGCTTATATATATATTCGTGCTTATCCATTAGGGGTATTGTGTTAAACAGATTTTGTGCCGGCATTATGTATTAAGTATCCTGTATTAAGGATATGAACTAATGCTTAATACATAATACTTATTGCTTAATACTGAGGCTAGTCGCTTAATAATCTTTGGGAAACTGTTGTCTGAGCGTCTATTGTTATTTGTTCGGTGGTATCCTTACTTCTGGCCGATGCCACAACGGTGGTTCTGGGCTGGAGGTCGTCTCCAATGGTAGCCCCCTGTATGTAGAAGCCAAATCTGGTAAACTCAACATTGTTTGAACTTAAAACGGTATCCACGCCATTAACGCTTCTGTGGACGGCATTATTAGAAAGTGAATATATTATAGTGCCGTTGACAGGATGGTCTATGCACAGTACCGGCGTGGGCGTTGTATCCGGGCAGGATGGATTAAAGATGCTGTTTGTAATCTCTCCAACTCTTGTTTCTCTCGCAATAAATTCTAAAACAAAATTCATATCCTCCTGAACTTTCTGGATATTAAATGCCCTTCTTTGTATTTTTAAAGACTGAACAAATCCCGCCGCAACCATAGTAATTAATATACCAAAAGCAAATATTGCCACTATCATCTCAACCAAAGTAAACCCCGCCGCTTCGCGGAATTTAAAATTTTTATTTTTAAATTTTAAAATTTTTAATTTCACTTAAAACTTTAAATTTATAATTTAAAATTGAAGTATTAGCGCCAGTTAAAAAGATGTGACTCTGCTGTCAGGGTTTTAGTGTTGCCCCTGTTGTCAGCCCAGGTCATGGTTATAGTTATCCGTTTCTGGATATCAGGGACCACCGTTTCAATGGCAATAGCTCTTTTAAATAGAGTGTCATTACCCATATCGTAACTATATATACCCGTATTGCTATCCAGCCTCAAAAAAGGATTAGAAGAAAGCGTTAGTGTTTGGGAGGAGTTCCACTGAACCCGATACTGGCCGTCAGCTAACACTCCCCCGGGGTTGCCGAATGAGCCGAATGCTCTTGAGTTTATCCAGTCTTCGTTTCTTAGATTATTCATAATCTCCGCCCCCTCCTGGGCTAAGGCCGCAGCTACCGTATTGTTTTTAACAGTTGTGGCGCTGTTGATGCTGGTTGAAAAAATAAATAAAATAGCAGTCATGGATGTCCCGATAACAAACAAAGACACCATAACCTCGATAAGGGTGAACCCCACCGCTTCGCGGAATTTTAATTTTTCATTTTTAAATTTTAAAATCTTTAATTTCATTTAGAATTTTAAATTTATAATTTAAAATTGAAGTGTTATCTCCAGTTAAATTTTTATTGGGTTCTAATTTCTATTCTACCCGAAGTATAAATATCTATATATATACATTTGGCCTGAGTACAGTTGTTGCCCCCTTTTTCTATTATAGTAATAGTTTCAGGATTGGCACCCGGGGAGGCATCATTCTGGAGATAAGTTTTTGGATCCGGAGGCTCAAAAAATATATCCTTAAAAGAGCTTCTAAATTCTAACTTATCGTTTATTAATTTTTTAGTCTCCACTGTTGCATCAATGGAAGACTGATAGCCTCTTGAGCTTGAGGCGCAAGAAGCGCCTCCGGATGTTAGGCCGGCGTAAACTATATAAGTAGATTTGTCTACGTAATGAATGCCATAGCCACAGGCCGGCTGTCCCCCATATAACACCAAAGAAGAAGCCTCTGACTGGGTTTTACGAAAATCAGCTACCACCAATGAAGCCGCTCTGTTGAAGGATGCTTCATTGGTGGTAGATGGTCTGAAATTTAAAATTAAAACCGTTGACACAACGGCTATAACGGTAGTAACTACCAGCACTTCAATTAGTGAAAACCCAAAGTCTCTATTCATACCTTGCTTCAATTAAGTCGCCTGCATTTATGCCCACCCTATTAATATCTGAAGTTGATATTTTTTCACCATTTAAATAAAAACTCCAGTTTTTATCTCCCATGTTATTAATGTGGCCGTCTATGGAATTAAGCACAATAGCTTCGTTTTTATCCAGGCTATAACGTAAATTTATGCGCCCCCCGTCCTCTGAAGCCAAAAGAGCAAGAAGAATAGTCATGTTTTCCGAGACGGGGCCTTCAAAGGTTCTTTTTCGGCCGTCATCAAAATAAAATACCATAGTAGAATTATCTCCGGATACGCCACTGGGTTGTTTGCCGATATTTCGCGTCAGGCCGCTGCTTCCAAAATACAGAATTAGTAACACCAAAACCGAGACAGTGATTATGCCAAGTATTTTTTGACTATCCGCCATGTGGGGTGTTTTGTGGGTCAATTAAGTAAAAGCTTTTAAAAATATGTCGTTAAGATAGAAAAGCGCTTTTTGCCAAACAAACAGGTAGATTGAAGCAGATGCTGTTATGAAAGTTCCAAACGGTATTTTGGTTTTAGCGCCACCCTTTCCCAGGGCAATTATAATTATACCAGCTATTGCTCCGCTAACCAATGATAAGTAGAAGACCGTCAGAACCCCTTTTAATCCGAATATTAAGCCCAGCAAGGCCAGTAATTTTATATCACCGAAGCCGATAGCTTGACCTCTGGAAAAAAACCAAAGAAGAAACAAGGGACCGCTTATAATGCCGATTCCCAGCAATCTGCCTGTAATACCTATGCCCAGCTGAATACCGTCTGTTATGCCCAAAAAGTTAATTGCAAGAATGTATAAAGTAAAAAATGACAGTATCGCCAGTAATATAGAATCAGGCAATATCATATGCCTAAAATCTATGACAAATAAGGCGAGCATCAGCGCTATAAACATTGAGTAAAAGAGCCAAGGAACTAACCCATAACCGGAAAAAGGATTAAACAGCAGTATGGCTACCAACATAAACACTATTCCGGACGAAAGCTCTATCAGAGGATATATCCAGCTTATAGGATTTTTACAGTAAAGACATTTTCTATTAAGCCAAATGAAGCTGAATAATGGTATTAAACCGTACCAAGGTATTTTTTTATTGCATTTCGGGCAGGATGACCTGCCCGAAATGAATCCTATATCGCGAGGAATTCTATAAATTAGTACGTTTATGAAACTGCCTACGACTAAACCAAGGATGAGGATTATTGAGTAGTGCACTCAATTATATCTAGTTAGTCCCCTGGTCGTACACACAGTCCCTTACAACTGTGTTGCTGCAACCTGAGGAGGCGTCAAGGGTGCCATTGATGTTAGCGCCACCACCTACCCCAGGCCACGTACCTCCGGATAAAGAGTTGATGTCAGCATCAGAGCCAAGAGCGGCGGTCCACTGTTCAAGTTCGGCCCATAGTTGAAATCTGGTGGGTGCGGATGTGGTGGGGTGCCAGGTATAGCCATAGCAGGACTGAGAGCCAACGTCTGTGCCGTTGTATACGCCAGCGGTACATCCGGAGACTGCCAAGGGGTCTTGAGGTATCTGGTTAATATATGTAGGAGAAAAGCTAGGCAAGGTGCCAAAATTATTGGTATCAGGATATTGAGCATTATCATCAAAATAGAGCTCTACAGATGTTCTCATCTGATTGATATCAGAAATTCTCTTAACATCTCTAGCTTTGCCTCGGGCGACTGTCAATTGAAGCAATAACAAAGTTGCCAAAATACCGATGATGGCAATAACGACTAATAATTCGACCAAAGTAAAACCTTCGCTAGGGTTTTTTCTGTTTGAAGTTGGGACAAACAGACCCTTTATGCTGTTGAGTATTGACACAACTGGGGAACATTTGACAATGAGTATTCTATGTTTGGCTGGTAGGCCAACTATAAAATGCTATGTCTAAGTTAATTAAATAACAAAATCATTAATTTATAATACCATTATAGTCTTTCGGGTCAGATATAAGCAAACAAGATATCAACAATGGGCAATCTACCAATTACCAATTAAGTATATTCCTGCCTGCCGGCAGGCAGGAATATACTTAATCTACTAATATACGAATAAAATCACGAATATACTAATAAAAGATAGATTGGTATATTCGTATAAAATTAGTAATTAGTAGATTACGACGTTCCGACTAAGCTATATATTGGCAAGAGGATACCTGATACCAATAATCCTACAGCGATACCGAGTATCATTATGAGTACCGGCTCAAGAAGCTGGGATATATTTTGAAGGCTATTTTCAGTCTCGTTTTTATAAAATTTAAATATGTTTTCCAACATAAAGTCGGTTCTGCCGGTCCGTTCGCCTATTGATAGCATGGATGTTACCAGCGCCGGAAATTCTTTATATTTTTGCAGGACTTCCGATATCGTGCCACCACTTTTGACGTTATCTCTGGCCTCAAGAAGGTAATCTTTATATATCACATTTCCCATAACATCAGACGTAACCTCAAGGGCGCTTAAGATTGGCACCCCCGCTTTTATAAGCGTTGAGAGGGTTTCAGCAAATCTGGCAAGATAAAAATTTTTAACGATACTTCCCAGCTTCGGAACTTTTATTTTTATGTTATCAAGCCACTCCTTTCCTTCCGCCGTTTTTATATAGTTATACAATGCTATTCCCGCAATAACCAAGAAGAATAGGATTATCAGGATAAATTGGTTAAAAAAACTGGTCGTAGCAATTATTACCCGTGTAGTCAGGGGTAAATCCTGGACGCCTGCTTCTTCAAGTATAGCAAGCAGTTGAGGCAAGACTGTTGTCATCATAATGATTGTGACTACAGTCAAACCAAAAAGAACAAAGGCGGGATAAGACAGGGCGCCCCTTATCTTGGATGTTAGTGTCGCGCTTCTCTCAAGATAATCTGCCAAATAAGACAATGTTTCCTGAAGCTTGCCGGAAACTTCACCAGCTCTTACCAGGCTTACATAAAAATTAGAAAAAATATCATTAAATTCTGATACTGCAACAGAAAGAGAGGCACCACCTTCAATTGAACTTGCGATTGTATTTACTACCTTTTGAAAAGAAACTTTCTCGGTCTGTCTGCCAATTGTTCGCAGGCCGTCAACTAACGGCACGTCCGCGTCTATAAGGGTGGCCAGCTGACGGGTGAAGATAACGACATCTTTTCTATTGGGCTTCTCAAAAAGATGGCTGATGTCAACTTCAAAAAGTCCGGCCTGCGCCAGATCAAGACTTAAAACTACCAATTCTTTTTGGTGTAAAAAATTTACAGCAGTATCTTCGGAGGGGGCTTCTATTTTACCCTCCACCATCTGCCCTTCTTTATTTCTGGCTTGGTATATAAACTCCATGTCGTCTACTAATTACTAATTTTTTTTACGGTTTCGCAGCCCGTATGGTTATACGTATAACGTTATACGTCTCGCCACGATACGGGCAACGATTAACATAAAACGTATAGCGGGTATTAGTATATTAGTGATTTGATTAGTAATTCGTAGATTAGTAGCTTTTCATTAATTCTCTGAACTCTTCCGGGTTTTGGGAGAAGAATTCCGCCTGTTCTTTTGATACTTGCTTATTCTTAACCAGATTAGCCAGATATCTGTTGAGAGATATCATGCCGGCTTCAAAGCTTGTGTCTATGACAAGATTCAATTGCTGGAACTTTCGTTCTCTAATCAGGGTTCTGACGGCCGGGTTTGCTATAAGCACTTCTACGGCCGGAATTAACCCGCCTTTTATACCGGGTACCAATCTTTGAGATACGATACCTGAAATAGTATTTGCAAGTTGAGCTATAACCTGGGGCTGTTGGGACGGCGGAAAAGTATCAACGATTCTCTGAATAGTTTGAGCTGCATTATTTGTATGCAAGGTGCCAAATACTAAGTGTCCTGTTTCGGCTGCTGTCACGGCGGCACTCATGGTTTCATAATCCCTCATCTCGCCTACCATTATTACATTTACGTTTTCACGGAATGTTGACCGTAATGCTTTACCGAATGACAGTGTGTCGCCGCCAAGTTCTCTCTGGTCTATGATGCATTTTTCCGGAACAAAGACATATTCTATGGGGTCCTCTATCGTAACTATTTTTTCGGCTCTGTCGTGGTTTATCTCATTAATCAGTGCGGCCAGAGTGGTTGTTTTTCCGTGACCGTTAGGACCGACCACCAGAACGAATCCCTGAGACAGTTTGCTGAATATTTTAAGTATGGGAGGCAGATTAAGCTGTTCCACTGTTTTGATTTCTTCGGGTATTAAACGAAAAGCAGCCGCCAGCTTACCCCTTGTTAAATAAAAGTTTGTCCTGAAGCGGAATCCCTGACTTAGCTCGTAAGTAAAGTCTATTTCTTTTTCCATTGTGAATCTGTCTCTTTGGTCCTGCTTTAAAAGGCTTAAAATCATACTGTTTAGATTCTGGCTATCAAGAACTTTCCTTTCTGTAAGCGGTATGAGTCTGCCGTCAATCCTAACGGTAGGATAATAACCGGGGGACAAGTGCAAATCAGACCCGTTTTTCTGGGCTGTTTCCAAAAGCAAGTCATCTATCTGTTTCTGATAATTATCCGGCATATTATTTAATATCAAATATTAAAAATCAAAAATCAAAAAATTCACAATTTTGATATTTGATATTTAATTTTTAATTTGTTCTTCTTTTTGTTCTGACTGTTCTGTCTCCCCCTCTTCTTGGGCCACAGTAAATAATTCTTCAAGGGAAGACACGCCATGAAGCACTTTTATTATACCATCCTGAAACATTGTTAGCATGCCTTGACGTTTTGCCTCTTCTCTAAGTTTTTGTTCAGAAAGCTGTCCTAAGATTATTCTTTCAAGCTGGTCAGTTACCTCCAGTGTTTCAAAAATTGCAACCCTGCCTTTGTAGGTCTTTCCTCCACATTCATTGCATCCTTCTCCCGGTCTGAATATTGCAAAATCACTTTTCGGCAGGTCTTTTACGGCTTCCGCGGGTATAAGACTAAGCTCTTTTTTAATAAGAGCCTCTTCAGCGACATTGGCCTTATCTTTTACCTTGCAGTTATCACAGAGTTTTCTTAGAAGCCTTTGCGCTACGCCAAGGTTCAACGTAGGTGCTATCAAATAAGGCTCAACAGACATATTTATTAAGCGAGGTATTATGCCGATGGTGTCATTGGTATGAAGGGTGGATAATACCAAATGACCGGTTAATGCCGACTGAACCGCAAGGCCGGCAGTTTCTGCATCTCTTATTTCTCCTACCATTATTATGTCGGGGTCCTGTCTTAAAATATGACGCAAACCGGAAGCGAAGGTGTAGCCTATCTCTTCATGGATTTGAGATTGATTAACGCCCTCAACATAATACTCAATAGGATCCTCAAGCGTTATTATGTTTACCCCTTCATCGTTTATCTCTCTCAATATTGCCGCAAGAGTAGTTGACTTACCGGAACCGGTGGGACCGGTTATTAAAATAGAACCAAAAGGCTTGGCTATGCTCTCCCTAACCAGCTTCAGAGACCTTCCTTCCAGTCCCAGTTGAATCAGGTTGATGTCCCCCACCAATGGATCCAGAATTCTCAATACACCCTTCTCACCATTTCTTGTCGGTAAAGTTGAAACACGAAAATCTATCTTTCTGTCGTTTAGCTTAGTAGAAAACCTGCCGTCCTGAGGAACTCTAGTTTCGTCTATCTTCATTTCGGACAGTATCTTTATCCTGGTTATTATGGGTGCGAGAAGGTTCCTTGGTAAAGAAAGCATGGGCTGCATAACGCCGTCTATTCTGAACCTTAACCGTATGCTGTCTTCAAAAGGTTCAATGTGAATATCGGATGCCCTTGTTTCAACGGCGTGCCTGATGACAGTTGCCACGATGCGGCTTACCGGCGCATCCACTGTTATTTCTTCAAGACCGCCTTTTTCACTGATGTCCAGCTCCTTCTTCTGCAATTCTTCGGCAAAAGACTCAAGAGCTTTTCCTACCTCTTTGGATAGCGGTCTTAGCCCACGATTTAACTCATCAAAATCTTTATAAGTTATTACATATTTTTCAGGAATTAAATTTTTATCTGCGGCAATAAACTTTAAAGCTTCCAGGGCATCAATGTCTTCAGGGTTGATTACTGCAACCTTAAGAACCTCACCGTCTTTAGCGAAGGGGATTATCTGATAAAAATCAATTACTTCGGGTGAAATTATCTGAGCAATGTCTTTTTTTATTTCAACCGAAGTGAGGTCAACCAACGGTAGCTTATAGATTTCAGATTTTAATCCGGCAAGCTGTTTATCAGTTATGGCATTATTCTGAACGAGTATCTCGCCTATGTCTTTGCCTGCTCCTAAGGCTGTTTGTTCAAGTTCATCAAGCCTATCCTGTGCTACCAGGTTTCTTTTTAGGAGCTCTTCAATTAAAAGCTGAGGACGTTTGTACGGAATAGAGCTGTAAGCCGTAGAGCCTTAAGCCGTAGAGCTCTTAACTAGTCCTAAGATTGTGCTGGCTAGCTTTATAGCTGTATAGCTTTATGGCTTTATGGCTCAAATTAGAATGGTGCAAATATATCTATCCTTCCTGTTACGCCCGGATTAACCGGAACCTCACCGAATAAGCGTAAATTTCTATATTCAACATTGTCAAAAACTGAAAAATCAAAAGACTTATCTTTTAGCTGGTCCAGGCTGTCGCCTTCTCGTATTGGCAGTGGAGCCACCTCAAGCACTCTGTCTTGAAGTGTCTGGGAGTAAAACAAATAGCCGGCGACTATACCTATAAAAATAAACAAGTATGCTGTTACATTGCTTTGTCCTGTTGAACGCAGGGGCATTTTATTTTGGCTGACAGTCATCTTGCCCTAATTCTAGCTTTGTTTTTGGGCTGAATTTGGCTGCCAGGTATTATCAGGTTATTTATTGACCGGAAGACAGATTGGACGTGCCGGTGTTTTCTAAGAAGTAAGCATTTATTTTAATACTAAAGCTTAAGAGGCCTGCCTGACTTGACTCAGATTGGCCGATTACCGCTTCCGTTAGGTCATATATTCGTAAGTTTTGTTCTGCAAGCTTTAAGAAATTAAGGAAAGAACCGTAACTGCCTAATAATTGCAGACCTATTGACAGTGTATTATGTGATGTTCCTCTCACTAGAGATGTCGCCGTAGTTATCTCAAGCAGCTGCATACCCGATTGAGCGGCAATTTGTTCAACACTGGAAACGACCTGATCGGTCTGGCTTATGGTTGGGAGTAAGACCGATATTTTGTCTATGTCCTCTTTGCGTTCTTTGTACTGCCTGTCTAATGCTAAAAACTTTTGCAAAGAATTTTGCCTGGATTCTAACAGCGCCTGCCTTCTGTCAGCTTCTTGATTAAGAGTCTTTATGTCGTCATATGCAGGTAGAATCAATACAAAAACAGCAAATGCGGCACTGCCTATTATTAAAGCTGGTAGTAGGTTTTTTAACATATTTTATTTCAAAAACGGATTGTCAAAAGTTATTTCAGCAGAGAATTCCACCTGGTCAGTTTGCAAAAGGCCTATTTTACCGACATCAACTTTTTTAAATGTTTCTTCGGAGAAAAATGCTGCTATCTGTTTGGCGACCGTTGTATAATTAGTCGCCACGGCACTAAAAGTTATCTTGCCGATTGTGGTATTTGCCGAAAACGATTTTACCTGAACCTGGGGGTTTATTAACGACTGAAACCTATCAAAACCTTTCGTCCATGTTATGTGGTTAGCTATTACAGAATTAACTGTTGCAAGCTGTTTATCTATTGCCAACAATTCTTTTTCCAACTCTTTATCACGGTCATTCTCTATGGAAATTATTTCCTGGTCTATTGAAGATATTTTATTAAGGATTGAGTTTTTATAGAATGTTAAACCAAAATAAGCAGTTAAAACTGCCATTAGTATTAAAGCAGGAAAAACCAAGCCTTTAATTGAAATAGGTTTTTTTATTCTAACTTCTTTCCTTGTTGCCGGAAGAAGCTGTATGTTATTTTCTGCCACAATATAATTATAGCTTACTGGCCATCTTTTGTTATCAACATAAAACCCCAAAACGTCAAAAACTCCGACTTGGGGAGTTTTTGACGTTTTGTCCTATCTGTTTTTATTAGTATATTCCTGCCTGCCGGCAGGCAGGAGTGGCTTGATTAGTAATTAGTAGATTATTCCTTCGGCGCCACTTCTGTCCAGATAGGTATGGTTCCGCTGACATCTACAGGTTTTATTCCGCTATTACATTGAAAATTACTGGCATCGGTTACAGTCAAAATAACGTTGAATATACTTTCTGTGCCATAGGTATGGGTAGGATTTTTTAGGCCGGAGATACCTCCGTCACCAAATGTCCAAGACCATGTTCTGAGAGGATCAGACGAACCGTCAGAGAATACAGTCTCATCAGTGAATTGAACCGTTTGATTAACCGACGGATTGAATGGCGACCAGCTAAAGTCAACGTCCGGATAGGCGTGAGCAGGGGTGGTCCAGGAAGGAGAATTAGTTGGAGACGACTGGGCGTTAAGAGAATCCCATACCCAGACCCTTGCGCTGTAGGTTGTGCCGTAATTAAGAAAGCCGGAGCCTATATCTGGAAAATGAGAAGTTGCCGATGAGGTTTTTTTCCCGGAGTCATAGACGATAGTGCCACCAGATGTTAGCAGTTGAACCTGGTAAGCAGATTGAGGATTTCCGTCCGCGTCGCCGTAAGACCAGCTAATTCGGTAAGAGTTTTTTCTTGGGCCGGGATTTCCTTCAAAGCAGTAATTAGGCTGTGCCACTGTAACATTGCTTGCAGTCGGAGGCGTATTAGTCAGAGTTATAGTAACCCTTTCTTCGGCCGGAGGAGCTGTTCCTCTTTCAACTATAACCTTGGCAGTATATGTGCCGGGAGAGGAATAATTGCATAGGTCGTTTACTATCTCCGGATTATTATTAACACTGTCAAACTTGGCATCCCAGCCTAGGGTTATATTAGTCCCGCTATCAGAACGATTGCAGTAGAAGGTATAGTTCATGGTTTCTGTAGCCGTGCCAGTCACTACTGCCCTTAAATCAATGCCATTCAATGGTGCGGAGCCGCTTAATGAATTCTGCCAGGTAGAACTGTCTGTGGCTGCGGTTAGGTCAACAAAGAGGGTTGGGGCAGTATAACTCGCCGTCACCGTCCTAGCTGCGGTGATGGTTACACTACAGGTCGTTCCGCTTACGCTATTGCATCCAGTCCAGCTTGAGAAGTCCTGACCGCCTGAAGTAGAAGGTGCAGTCAATGAGAATGAGGTGTTATTAGCAATCCCCGTCTTTGAATAGTTGGTAGTGCCTGAATATGTAGAATTACTGCCGGTGATAGCCACTCCTGATGCGCCGGAGGAGTTGACGGTGAGGGTGTAGGTGGAGGCGGTCGAGACATTAATTCCTGTTGTCGCCTGATCCGGTACTGCACTTCCCCTTTCCACGATTACTTTAGCCGTATATGAACCGGTTGAATATGTATGGGTGACGCCCGAAGGATTTGTAGTCGTTACCGCGTTGCATTTGTATCCCACCGAGCTCGAAGCACAGCTTCCACTTGCCGGTGAAGGCAGGGAGCCGCAAGAGCCGCTGGTAGTGGATACGCTATTTGATGTGCTGGTGCAATTCCACCAGAAGCTGTAATTAATAGTACCCGTAGCCGTACCGGATACACTCGCGCTCAATGTGGAGTTTATACTGCTAGTACCGGCATTTGGGCTAGCGGACAAAGATACGTTTACCGTAGGCAATGAAGATACCGAATATGCCACGCTTGTAGTTTGATTTGAAACATTAGGCGCAGAGAATGTGACCGTGCCATTGTATGTGGATGGAGACAGGGCCGTAGTAGAGATAGATACTGTTACTACACGATTTGTTCCGGGTGATAAAGAGAAGGTAGTCGGCGAAATACTCATCCAGCTTTGGTTGTCTGAGGCAGTGAAGTTTAAAGTCTGATTGCCGGTGTTGGTAACGGTAACTGTTTTTGAAGAAGGCACTGGGCCGTTCTGAGTGGCAGAATAGGTTAATGATGATGGAGTACGAGAGAAGGAATAAGTGCTGGGAGTACTATAATTCGCCGTCACCGTCCTTCCCGCAGTCATAGTAATATTACATGTCCTTGAGCTTACGCTATTGCATCCGCTCCAGCTTGAGAAGTTCTGTCCGCCTGATGTAGCCGGTGCAGTCAATGAGAATGAGGTGTTATTAGCAATCCCCGTCTTTGAATAGTTGGTAGTGCCTGAATATGTAGAATTACTGCCGGTGATAGCCACTCCTGATGCGCCGGAAGAGTTGACGGTGAGGGTGTAGGTGGATGGATTACAAGTAAAAGAGGCACTAGCTGCAGAGCTGGCGCCAGAACTATTAACACTATGCACCCACCAGTTGTATAGATTTCCCGGCGTAACGGATGTCGTATAAGTAGTAGAGGTGTAATTATTAACAAGTTTATCTGGCGGATCAGAACAATACCAACCGCTTCCACAACTGCTGGTATTATTGGTTGTATTGTCAACTCTCAAACTATACGAAGTTGCGCCGGATGCTGAATTCCAATTTAGGGTAACTGAAGTGCCACTGGCGTTACAGCTTGAAGATAGTCCTGTTGGCTGGGGCGGTATTGGCGTACTGTAATTCGCCGTCACTGTCCTGTTGGTATCCATGGTTCTGTTACATGTAGTACCGCTTGTGCTTGAACATCCTGTCCAGCTTGAGAAATTCTGGCCGCCTGAAGTTGAAGGTGCAGTCAGAACCGTATTGGTACCGGAAGTTATCCCGGTGCGGGTGTAGTTAGTGGTTCCGCTATGTCCGGTAGAGCTTGAGATTGATACACCAGACGCTCCGGATGAGTTGACGGTGAGGGCGTAGGTGGGCGTAACATAATTCGCAGTCACAGTCTGTGAGCCTGTCATAGTCACGCTACAGGTGGTGCCGCTGAAGAATGAACATCCCGTCCAACTTGAGAAGTTCCGGCCTCCCGAAGTAGAAGGAGCAGTCAGGGAGAAGGTGGTGTTATAGGCAATTCCGGTTCTTGAATAGTTAGTGGTTCCTGCATAATTAGCATTACTGCTTGTGATGGCAACTCCCGATACGCCGGAGGAGTTAACGGTGAGGGAGTAGGTGGCGGGGGGTGGATCGCCAGGGTCCGGATTAGGGTCGCTGGAATTGCAAAATTCTACTTGCCAGGTATCGGACGACCAATAGAGAATTCCTCCAACAAATACCTGAGGTCGACTAATAAATTGAAGCCCGTAAGCACTACCTAAATAATCTACCCAGGTAATATGAGATAAGTTGTCAAGGTATTGTGCTGTAGGAGAATACTGGTTTGGTTTGGAGTTATTGAAGTAATATTCAACCATTTGAATTGTAGATACGGCCGCAGGCCTGGGTTCAAGTCTGAACCGAAGCGTGACGTGACCAGCGTCCTGCCAAGTACAAGTTGTGTCAAGCAGACTAAGGGTCTGCGCCTCTGCTTTTCCTGCAAACAAAAATATGCCAAGAGCTATGGTGAAGAAGATAAATAATTTGTAATAAAATTTAGGCATAATCTCTAGAGTGATTCGTCCCATTAGAGATAGGGACGGTTTTACAACTTGATGGTGCTGAATAAGTTTATGTAGTGTACAAAAATTTAGTTTATCTCTATCGGGATTCGTAAAATATCGTCATAAACACGGGCTCTATTTCAGTAGAGTCGGCAACGCCAATAGTGAAGCTGGCCGTCTTGCCATTGTGAGTCATGATGCCGGTGTAGCCGGTAGAGTTTTCGTAAAGAGTTTCTTCGTAGGCGACGCTATTTTGGGTGAGGATGGATTTGATGTTAGTCTTGGTTTCTTCGTAAGATAGAGCACTATCGTACCTTGCGGCAAACCGAGTGACGCCTTCTTCGCCTAGAGAAAGCAGGTTGCCTTTTTTGAAATAAAGATTGGAGGACTGAAGGCCAAGGCCGGTGTTTGTGATGACAAATTCATTATCTATTATGCTTTCGGGGTTTTCAGAGACTAGGATAGCGGGATTATTCTGGCCATTGTCGGCGACGGGCTGATACGGTGTTTTTCGCCCGACACCATATGAGAAGAATAAAATAGCTCCGAGAGCAATCATTGCTATCGTGACAAATAAAATAGGTTTCACGAAACTAACTTTTTTAGAAATTTCCATGTGATTTTATTATACAATAATAAGCTGTTGTCGTTTACCACCTTGTGGACAGGTAAAATAGGTAATCAGTAACTAGTAACTGTGCAGTCAGTAACTAGTAACTAAGAACTGGTAATTCTGACAGAATCATCGGGATTAATAATTGCTGATTACCAGTTACCGCTTCTTTCTATTTCTTGGGCGCCACTTCTATCCATATGGGTATAACACCACTTGCGCCGACAAGTATTCCGCTATTGCATTGAAATCCGCTGGCGTCGGTTGCAGTCAGAACAACATTGAATATATTTTCGGCACCATAGGTATGGGTAGGATTTTTTAGTGTGGAGGTTGCGCCATCGCCAAAATTCCATAGCCACTGTCTGGAAGCGTCAGATGAACCGTCAGAAAATACAGTTTCATCAATGAATTGAACGGTTTGATTAACCGACGGATTGAACGGCGACCAGCTAAAGTCAACGTCCGGATAGGCATGAGCAGGAGTGGCCCAGGAAGGAGAATTAGCCGGAGATGACTGGGAATCTGTTGAGTCCCATACCCAAACTTGGGCCCTGTAGGTTGTGGCGTAGCTTAAAGTTCCAGGAGGAAATATTCCCGGGGGTGAAACCGCATGGGATGCTGTATTTGATGCTTGTTTCCCGGAGTCATATATGACCGCGCCATCGCTTACCCTTATAATTTGAACTTGGTAAGCAGATTGCGGATTACCGTCGGGGTCAGAATATGACCAGCTAATGATAGATCTAGACGGCCCAAAAAAACAGTAATTCGGCTGTGCCACTGTAACATTGCTTGCCGTAGGAGGCGTATTAGTCAGGGTTATGGTAAGTCTTTCTTCATCCGGAAGAGCTGTTCCTCTTTCAACTATAACCTTGGCAGTGTATGTGCCCGGAGAGGAATAGTTGCATAGGTCGTTTACTGTTTCGGGATTTGTATTAACACTGTCAAACTTAGCGTCCCAGCCTAGGGTTATATTAGTCCCGCTATCAGAACGGTTACAGTAGAAAGTATAATTTATGGTTCCTGTGGCTGTACCGGTTACTACTGCTCTTAAATCAATACCATTCAATGGCGCTGAACCGCTTAATGAATTCTGCCAGGTAGAACTATCTGTGGCTGCGGTTAGGTCAACAAAGAGGGTGGGGGTGGCATAATTCGCCGTCACTGTCTGCGAGCCTGTCATGGTTACACTACAGGTGGTGCCGGTGAAGAACGAACATCCCGTCCAACTTGAGAAGTTCCGGCCTCCCG
The DNA here is from genome assembly GCA_030698885.1 of bacterium. Lineage (GTDB taxonomy): Bacteria > Patescibacteriota > Minisyncoccia > 2-02-FULL-40-12 > IGHO2-01-FULL-4-A > JAUYLN01. The sequence goes on along the minus strand of JAUYLN010000019.1, from coordinate 74,786 downwards.
AAGTAGAAGGAGCAGTCAAGGAGAAGGTTGTGTTATAGGCAATTCCGGTTCTGGAATAGTTAGTGGTACCTGCATAATTGGCATCAGTGCTTGTAATGGCAACACCTGATGCACCGGAAGAGTTGACGGTGAGGGAGTAGGTGGCGGGTGCTTCATAATTAGCCGTTACTACTCTGTTAGCGGTGATGGTCACATTGCATATTGTTCCGCTTGCGCTTGAACAACCACTCCAGCTTAAGAAATTAGCTTCGTCGGATACCCAGGGAGCAGTCAAGGAGAAGGTTGTGTTATTAGCTATCCCCGATTTTGAATAGTTAGTAGTGCCTGAATAGGTGGCATTGCTGCTGGTGATAGCCACCCCTGATGTCCCGGACGAGTTCACAGTGAGGGTGTGGGTGTTAGTAGCCTCATAATTAGCCGTAACCGTCCTGTCATCAATCATGGTCACGTTACAGGTAGTGCCGCTGACGCTATTGCATCCTGTCCAGTCTGAGAAGTTCCGGCCTCCCGAAGTAGAAGGAGCAGTCAAGGAGAAGGTTGTGTTATTAGCTATCCCCGATTTTGAATAGTTAGTAGTGCCTGAATAGGTGGCATTGCTGCTGGTGATAGCCACCCCTGATGTCCCGGACGAGTTCACAGTGAGGGTGTGGGTGATGCACCCAGTGGAGGTATGATTTACGGTTACCGTATCCAGAACTGCAGATGTTTCTTGCTCCAATAAATAAAAGGTCATGCCATTTGTAATCCAATCGCCGGTAGGCTCTGAAAAGCTATCTTGCAAGCTAGAAATCCAAAGAGTCCCCGTCGGACTATTTAGGCGTATTTCCCAGTCGGTATTAGCAGAACCGGATATTGTCGTGGAGCCATTAGTATCCGGAGGACAAACCTGAATCGGGTTAGGATTGGCAGAAATTGTGCCCTTGCTAGGATATGTAGCCGTACCGTTGATGTCTATTGATACCTCGGCATCTTCTACCATGCCATAACGATTTACGTTCCAGGTGTCTGGCGTGTTGGGGTCGCCGGTGATGGTGATAGACCCACTTTTGTATAAATTATATGGATGTTGGCCTCCATATTCAGGTCCGCAGGCACTACCCGTACATTGAAACCAGTCGCACTGTCCGCCTCCATTTTCATAAAGACAGACGGCCGCTCTGATTTCGGAGGTTCCGTGCCGATGTCCCCTTATAGAATAACCAACTGTCACGCTACTATAGTCGGTACGTGGAAAATAATCAGTATAAACTCCGCAATCCGCTTTTTCTTTAAATCCATGTCGTATACAATAATACGTACCAGTAGAAAGCGTATCTGTTCCGGCGAGTACCGCAACGGCTGCTAAAAAAAGTATAGTTACAGCCAGAAGTAAAATGGGGCCTATTTTTTTAGTAATGATAAGTTTGTTCATGGATTTGGTGAGAGTATGCCCATAAGCTGATAAAAGACAGATGAGGCTATCGGATTTTTTGATTTGTATATTGAAGAAGAAAAATCTACCTCCATATATATTGACGCGGAGGCGTTTAATGAGAATAAGCTAGTCAAATCATCAAAGGAGCCATCCCCAACGGTACGAGGCAGGTCTTGTATTTTAAAACTGCCGGAAGTGCCCTGGGTCGCAAGCTCTTCCCATGTTGGCCAGCGGATATCTGCTTTTTTGAATTGGGTATCTTTATCTGTCTTGAATGAGAAATTTTGTACGAACATTAAATCTTCCGGAATGATACCAGGTCCGGAAAATGCGCCATGAAGGGTAATCTCAGTATTTTTTATAGAGACAACGTAGCCGCTAAACTTGTTTATATCAACCTGCGGTTTGCGTGAAAAAATAAAAAAATAGTAACTTACGGCAACAATAAGTAAAACAAGAGTAATCAAAAGAAAAGATAAAACCCGTTTGGACATGTTAATTTAATTATAGCAGACACAACAGAATAATTATCAACATTAAATCATCAAGATACTCAATAACCCACCTCATACAAAAAGTTGAAATTTTTGTGAAATCCTAAAAAAAATCCGCAGCCTTTCTTTGTTAGAAAAGCTGCGGAGCGCAGGCGACAAAGTACTGAACGCAACAGTGTGAACGTGCTGCGGAGCGATTTGAAATTTGGCAGACTAGAATGTAGTCCCGATGCCCAGGCTGACAGCAGGACCGTTTATGTATCCGCCACTAACAGAAAGAACAAAATGCTTAGCCGGATAAAAGTTCAGGCCGGCTATGCCTTTAGCCATAATCCTTGTTTCTTTTTTTGATATTTTTTGGTCTCCGGCTTTTTCAAAAAAAGGCGGGACGACATCCATAACATTTCGTATGTGAGTGGATGTTCGAAACATGCCCACGCCAGGGCCCCCGCCGACAAACGGACGGACTTTGCCCCGGGTGATAAGGTTTATATAGATGGTTGCAAACATAACATTGCCTTTGGCGCTGGCAGACTCATCCCAGGTTACAAACTCCTGATTTCCATTTCTAGAGACGGGAAATGAAACTTGAATCGGGTCTTGCTTCAGCTTCCATTTTTGGTATGAAGCGCCGAAAGAGACCCGGCCATTCTCATTAAAACGAGCCTCAAGGCCGGGAAAAAGGGCTCCATCGGCCTTCATACCGTCAAGGTCTTTTAATTGGCCGACAGGAAATGAACCCCCAAATAATATGGCCACGTTACCCTGGGCATTGGCTACTTGGCTGAAAAAGCTAAAAAATAAGGCAAAAATAACAAAAATCTGTCCTTTTTTCACGTCTTCCTCTCCTTTTTAAGCTGCTGATATGAAGTGAAGCTAATTAGTATATATTATTTATGAAGATATGTGTCAACCCCGCACCTTTTGTGGGATAGTCCTCGGCTCAACAGAGCCGGAACAGAAATCCACATGTTCCACAAAAGGTGCGGGGTCAATGATTCTTGGATTAGCTTGCGGCTCGGCTCGCCCCATAGGTTAGCGGAGCGAGACTTTTCAAAAATTTACTTCTTGAAAAAGAAATCCCCCCACGCTTGCGCGGGGGGGCAGAATGGCTAAAGAACTGCCAAAGAACTATTATAAGCCGAACATGATGATCTTGCCAGCAAGTCACTCATGTAGCCGTGTCTGATGGGCATCGTGATCTTTTTGCGTGTAGCGTAATGCATGTGACATCAGGCAGGATTTCTATTCTGGTTGGCGGACAAAGAGCCGTACTCTATTGCTTTGGATCTGCCTGTTCAGCGGTCCGGAGCTTACGATTAGGGGTAGGTCGCCTGTGATGCTGTTCGGCACCCTCAGTACAACCCTGTCAAACCCCCATCCTCCGTAGTGGCCGGGCGCTTTGCCGGCGTCAATGATCTGGACATCAATGCCACCAACCGTCGCCAGTACGAATTCCAAAGGATGTCCAAGACCTGTCATGTAGACGTTCAGAGTTTCTCCAGGACGCGCTGGCCTTGCGCGACTGACTAGATGACCGTCCTGATGTTCAACAAGTCCGTCCTCGTAGAAGAGGGCTCGGTCGATGACGATAATCTTCGGGTCATGTGAGACTAGCTCAGCCGTGATCGGCTCGCTCGGTATATTTTGGGATATGATCCGCAATTCCACCCGTGAGCCGCTAATGTTATTAGGCACCAGCACATGGATTAATCGCTGCCAGCAATAGAGCATATACCCCTCAGCAACGAAGCTGTACTTGTCAGTAAAGCTGAATGAAAGATCGTTACACTCCTTTTCCAATGGATTTTCCGAAAAGAGCGTGACCAGGGAGCCGGGAACGACCTTGGTTGTAGGTCGTTGAGTCGCGAAATTGAGGATCGTATAGGTCTCGTTTGTCGCGAGCTTGACAGTCATTGTTTTTAATTCTTCCTGGGCAAATGCTTGGCCGGTGAGAGCCAAAAGCAAGCCCAAAACTACCAAAAAGTTAATCTTTTGCATGACGCCTCCGTATCCTTGTTTTTAATGTGCTTTCGGCACAGGTTACTATAATATTATCATATTATATACGTATTGTCAATGATTTTTGGATTAAGTTATCCAATAAAAAACCTGTCTTCAGACAGTTTTTTTATTGGGGCAATCTGTTTACTTCACGCTTCCGCTACTGCGTCAGCATTCCGTACATTCGTTCTTCTGAACTCAGTACTCCCACGTTCGCGGTGCTTCGCTCAGTACTTCTTTACTCACGTTCAGTCGCTTGCTCTCGTTCGGTCGTCGGAGTTTATGCTGAAGAATGAAGTACTCATTTCACCTCTATACGTTCGGCCTCTTGGCCTCAGTATTCCTTCGCTCTCGCTCAGTTATTCCCTACTTGACTTCAATGCCCATAGAGCGGGCGGTGCCGGCTACTATTTTCATAGCGGCGTCAATGTCGTTGGCGTTTAAATCTTCCATTTTTTGTTCGGCGATTTGGCGGACCTGTTCTTTGGTGACCTTGCCTACCTTGCTCTTGTTCGGTTCGCCGGAACCTTTCTCAATGCCCGCGGCCTGTCTTAAGAGGAATGCAGCCGGAGGAGTTTTAAGTTTAAAATCAAAACTCCTGTCTTCATAAACCGTTATCTCAACCGGCGTAACTTGGCCCACTTTTTCTTTGGTAGCGTCATTAAATTTAACGACAAATTCCTGGATGTTCAATCCATGAGGTCCGAGTGCGGTTCCGACAGGAGGCGCCGGCGTTGCCTTACCGCCTACCACCTGAAGTTTTATAATTGTTTTGATTTTTTTAGCCATCTCGTCGAAGGTTCAAATTGATATCAGTAAAATTGCGGTAAAGAAGTGCCTATCCTATTGCTTCCGAGAGATTTGCTTCTTTGGAGTAATTTTACGTTCGGCAGATCGGCCAAGCCAGAGGCTTGCAGCCGATAAATCTGCCGAGATATCAATTGGAATCGATGTTCTTATAACTAAATTTTCTTCACCTGCAGAAAATCCAGTTCTACGGGGGTTTCTCTGCCGAACATTGTAACCAGTACTTTCACCCGACCTCTTTCGGTATCAATTTCTGACACTCTGCCGTCAAAGTCTTTAAACGGTCCGTCTGTTACTTTTACAGTATCCCCTATCTCAATGTCAAATTTGTATTTCGGTTCATCAACGCCCATTCTTTTCATTAGAGTCTCTACTTCTTCGCTGGACAGAGGGGTTGGGGTTGTGCCGGCTCCGATGAATCCGGTTACGTTCGGGGTGTTTCTGACAACATACCATGAATCATCACTTACTATCATTTCAACAAGTACGTAGCCCGGATATATTTTTTCTTCAACAGTTACTCTTTTTCCGCCCTTTATTTTTATCTTCTTCTCTTTAGGGACAAGAACGCTGAATATCTTATCTTCGTAACCTAAAGACTCAACCCTTTGCTTGAGGTTGTGAGTTACATTGTCTTCATATCCTGAATAGGTATGAATGGCATACCACTTCTTTTCTTTTGTTTCTATCTGTTTAGGCATTTCATCTACTAATTACTAATTTTGTACTAATATACTAATCCATTTCCTATTAGTATATTAGTGATTTTATTTGTAATTGGTAGATTATATTATCTTATTTAGCACGTACTGAAATATAGCATCCAGGCCTCCCAGGAATCCGGCTATGGCCAAGCTCACAGCTATAACGACTACCGTGTATTTTGCGGTTTGTTGTTTGGTGGGCCAATTTACCCTGGAAAGCTCTAATTTTACATCTTTGAAAAATGATATTACTTTATCCATCTTGTCTGCTAATTACTAATTTTATACCAAGATACTAATATGCCAGTATGAAATTCAATTGGTATATTCGTGACTTTATTGGTAATTGGTAGATTATAGTATTTTAAAATCCCCGCAGGGATTTGATATTTCCCAGTATAGCATAATTCATAATTGACAGTCAAATCTGAACAGTTTATAGCCCAGAGACTATAGACAATAGTCCACTGGCAAGACATCAAGAATCCAGACTAAATGTCTAAGTTCTTGACGTCTTTGGCGTGAGTTTGGATGAACTTTTTACGAGGCATAACTTCTGAGCCCATAAGGATGTCAAAAATTTTGTCAGCTTCTTCAGCATCCTGAGCAGTCACCTGAAGCAATGTTCTTTTTTCCGGGTCCATGGTTGTTTCCCAGAGTTGGCTAGGATTCATTTCTCCAAGACCCTTGTAGCGCTGGATTAAAACTCCGGCAATCTTATCTTGTCCCGGGGCTGAAGGGGTTGCGCCTTCCTCTGCGGATTCTTGAGTTTCCTTGTCGGCCGCCGCGCCAGTTTCCTGGCCATTCAATGATGATATCTCCCAATCGGTCCCATCTGTTTTTTTAGATTTTTTAGACTTCTTTTCTTCAACTGCAGGCAGGGATTTTTTAAATCCGGCTAAAAGTTTTTCTTTCTCGCCTTCCGTGTATACATACTGAACGTCCCTTCCCTTTTGTATTCTGTATAAAGGCGGTTGAGCAATATAGATATTACCGTTGTCTATCAACTGTCTAAAGTATCTGTAAAACAATGTTAAAAGTAGTGTCCTTATATGGGCTCCGTCAACATCGGCATCGGTCATGATGACTACCTTGCCGTAGCGTAATTTTGTTATATCAAATTCATCAGCAATGGCTGTGCCAAGAGCAATAACCAGAGCCCTGACCTCTTGAGACGCCAGCATCTTATCTATTCTGGCTTTTTCAACGTTTAATATCTTGCCTTTAAGCGGTAATATCGCCTGAGTCCGCCTGTCGCGTCCCTGTTTTGAGCTTCCACCGGCTGATTCTCCCTCAACTATGAAAATCTCTGATTCCGCGGGATCTTTTGAAGAACAGTCCGCAAGTTTGCCGGGTAAGGTAAATCCTTCAAGAGCGCCTTTTCTGATGACGGTTTCTCTCGCAGCCTTAGCGGCAACCCTGGCCTTAGCGGCAAGAATTACCTTACCAAGTATACCTTTGGCGTCATTAGGGTTTCTGTCCAACCAATCAGCCAGTTCTGTTCCGATGACTGTTTCAACAGCAGCTCTTGCTTCTGTGGTGCCTAGCTTGGCCTTTGTTTGGCCTTCAAATTGGGGTTCGCGAAGCTTTACGGAAACTATAACTGTCAGCCCTTCCCGCATGTCTTCACCGGTCAGGTTGTCTTCTTTTTCCTTGATGAACCCGTTTTTACGGGCGTAATCATTTAAAGTTCTTGTTATGGCTGAACGAAAACCGGTGATGTGCATGCCGCCTTCTGTGGTATGAACATTGTTGGCAAAGCTTAGCTCGTGTCCCTGGAGTTCAATTGTATATTGAAACGCGACTTCAACAAAAATCTCCTGTTGGTCTTTGCCTGTGTAGAAAATATTAGGATGACTAACCTCTTCGTGGCGATTTAAATATTGAATATATGAGACTATACCTCCTTCAAAGTAAAAAGTATGAGACTTGTTTATGACGTGGCCGGCACCTTCGTCCGTCTCTATAGGCGAGCGTTCGTCCTTGACGGTTATTCTTATGCCCTTGGTTAAATAGGCCTGCTGGCGAAGATGAGTAAGAATTCTATTCCAATCGTAATCCCCTTCTTTAAATATTGTCGGATCCGGCTCAAAAGTAACCGTGGTTCCGGTTTGATTGCATTTGCCTACTTTTTTGACTGCTTTTTTGGCCTTGCCCTGCTCATATTCCTGCTCCCAAAGTTCACCGTCACGGCAGATTTCTGCCTTGAGCCAGGTGGACAAGGCGTTAACCACTGATACACCGACACCATGCAGACCGGCGGCTACCTTGTACGATTCTCCGCCGAACTTTCCTCCGGCATGAAGGGTGGTCATGACCGTTTCAAGGGCAGATTTACCGGTTTGCTTATGTCTTTCAACCGGAATGCCACGGCCGTCGTCTTTCACACGGACTCTTTTTCCCGGCAATAGCGTGATATCAATATTCTTGGCATAACCGGCCATCGCTTCATCCAAGCTATTATCTACAACTTCCCAAATCAAATGATGAAGGCCGTCTACGCCTGTAGATCCGATATACATACCCGGTCTTTTTCTGACCGGGTCCAGTCCTTCAAGGACATAGATATCTTTTGCTCCGTAATTTGTATTTGAGTCGGTTTTTTTTGCCATAAAATTGAAAAATAAACTACCCTTTAAGTATGTTCGGGCAGTTGTCTCAGTTCTTTAATTATACCAAAATATAGGTCACAGCACAACACTAAAAAAACCTGTTTTTCCGGTATTTTTAGATGGAAAACTCGTATCTATAAATATCCTCTATTTTTCTAACGGGCTTGCCATCTTTGATGCCATAAGTAAGATGGTGCTTTTTAGGAGAGCCGCCAAAAGAGTCATTGCTTATAGCTTCGTCGTTACTGATATAAAAGCCGATATGTTTGTTGGCGGTATCGTTTCCCGGCCATTTCATTGCTTCCCAGATTAATACATCTCCTACTTTCGGATTCTCAACTTTCTTCCACCCACTTTTTTCTATATCTTTTTTGGTTGAATCAACTGTGGCATGGAGTCCTGATATCATTTTGTTGAGATACAGAATACTTGAAACAAAAACAGCGCAAGACAGCAGTCCATTTTTTAGGATGTCTATCTTTTGACTGTCTATTGCCATATAAAAATTTCGGAACATTTCTGTTCCGATGCTGTTTTGTATCATGGCTAAATAGTTATCTTTTGCCAATATCTTAGGTTTTTCCATGTCATCTACTAATTACTAATTTGATACTAATACTCGTCATACGTTATATGTTAATCGCCGCCCGTATCGTGGCAAAAAGTATCACGTCATGCGTATAACCATACGGGCTGCGAAACCGTAAAACCGTTGACGAATTAGTGTCTACATGCAGACAAATTCGTATATTCCTGCCTGCCGGCAGGCAGGGGTGATTTGATTGGTAATTGGTAGATTATCTTAATTCCGCACCAAACTGTTCTTTTGTTTGCTTATAAACTTCGTCATTTATTTTATCTACTCCTTCTGCCGTAAGGGTGCGATCCATGCTTCGGTAAACAACCCTATAGGTGTAGCTAATTTTATCCGGTCCGAATTTTTTGTCGTCTTCGTATTTATCAATAAGCTGAACTTCTTCCACCAGGTCCCCGCCTAAATCGCGGATTAAGTCAAAATAATTATTCGGCACAAAACTTTTTTCAACTATAAACGAAATATCGCGGGTAATGGGAGGATATTTGCTCACTTCTTTAAAGGCGGCGCCTAGCTTTAATTGTTTTTTTATTCTTGGATCTTCTGACCAAAGTAGTCTGATATCAGGAAGTTCCATGCTTATGATGGCAAGGCGCTCAAGTCCAAAACCGAAGGCCCAGCCGTTATATATTTCAGGATCAACGCCTAAGTTTTTGAGCACAGAACCTCTGACTACTCCACTGCCCAAAACCTCAACCCACTTATTGTTAACCTCAATCTCCATCTCGATGCTAGGGTCGGTGTATGGGAACGTGTCTTTATTAAAACGATATTTTATATTTTTGCCGAAAATTGCCTGAGCTATTTTAATGAGGACATTCTGCAGGTCTTCAATGCCGATAACTTTATGTTTACGTGGCATTAAATACCAGCCGTCCATTTGATGGAAAACATTCATATGGTGCCTGTCTATTTCATCTTTTCTATAAACCTTGCCGTATGAGAGCGAGCCAACAGGTTCCAATTTTGATATTTGATTTTTAATTTTTGAATTTTGCAGGTAGTAGTACCACATTATTGTGGTGTGGGTGCGTAGAATGTGCTCATCTATATAATAAGTATCTGACTTGCTTCTGGCCGGATGGTCCGGCGGGAAATTAAATAAATCAAAACTGACATCCGCCCTTACTATTTCCGGGGTTTCAATAATGTCAAAATCTTTGAATTCGGGAAGCTCCACAATTTTTTTTGCGAGCTCATTTATGGGGTTGCCGGGAGTTCTTGATAAATCCGGCATTTCCAAAAAGCGTTTCATGCGAAGACTTTCCGCGTCTTTTTTATCGGATAAAGAAGAAACTATTTTTTCCTGTTCAGTTGTATCTATTTTTATGTTTGCCATTATATTTTGAATATTAAAATTTTTTTTAGAACTTTTGCATTTGCTTAAGTCCAAGGCGAAAAATGAGTATCAGACGAGCCATATTGTAATATGGTGAGTCTGAAACGGAGTTTTTCAACGATGAAATTAAGCAAACCCGAAGGGTGCGCAGGCCAATAATAATTTATGGCCCGCATGCAGAAGTTCCATTGACATACTATCCTGACTTAAAAGGGTTGTAACTTATATTTTTGTCGTATACATCAACCCCTTCTGCTTTTTTGAGTTTATTTACAATAACATAAGTAAGGGGAGTTATGGCGACCTCGTAAGCAACTTTAAAAAGATAGATAGAAATTATCAAACTAAGCAGAGCATTCACAGGCAGTGTTCCGGCGAAAGCTATGGTTGCAAAAATAGCACTATCCACGCCTTCGCCGACCACGGTTGAGCCTATCGTGCGTGCCCATAGATGCTTGCCGTTCATGCGCACTTTCATCCTGGACAGGACATATGAGTTACTGAACTCGCCGGCAAAATACGCGACTATGGAACCGAGCACAATCCTCGGCACAGAGCCCAATATTGTTTCATAAGCCCCTTGGCCTTCCCAGAAAGCCGGTGCGGGTAGCATTTGAACCAGCCAGTATATAAAAGACATAAAAATCAAAGCCGTGAATCCGGACCAGATTATTTTTCTTGAAGCCCTGTAGCCGTAAACTTCGGTTAGAATATCCCCGAAGATGTAGCTGATGGGGAATATTAGAGTTGCGCCGGAAAGCACCAGGGGGCCGATTTGTAAAAGTTTAACCGCAACGGTGTTTGATACCACCAAAACTGTGACAAAAAAAATAGCTATGTATAAAAAATATTTGCTGTTCTGGGCAATATCAGCCCGGGGTTCTGTTTCCATAGGGCGCAGTGGATGGGATTTGCCTTCAGTCAGAATTTTACCGTCGTAAAATTCTGCTTCAGGGCCAGGCCTCACGGTGTTCACTGCTGTGAGCACATTCGCTCCGGCCGTTCAAGTCCCATCTAATCAGACCAGTAATAATCAAAAACTACCGCAGGGCAGTTTTTAATTATTGGCGCGGTGGATGGGATTTGAACCCACGATCTCTGCCGTGACAGGGCAGCGCTTTAAACCAGCTAAGCTACCACCGCAATGTTGTTTATTCTATAGGATTCTTAACAAAAAGAAAAGCCCGGAAGTAGAAATCTCGCAGGCCTTTCGGCTAAACAAAAAGCGAGATTGCACTTCCGGGTAAGCCCCGCACTTATGCTATATGAGGGATGCTCTAGTTACTTAGGAGCAGATAAGGGAGCCGATATCTTGATTCTGATTTCGGATAATTTCTAGAAGATTACCCGGCTTGAATATGTCAAAAATTCGTATGGGCATGTTCTCTTTCATGGCTTCTGATACGGCCGGAGGATCCATCAGAGGATAATCATTCCCCAAAAATTCTTTGTAAGACAGGCGATCTATTAGATTTGGATCGTCGTGTGACCGGGGGTCTTTATCCATTATGCCCCGGACCAATGTGCCCTTTAGAACCATTTCGGCGCTTAGCTCAAATGCTCGCAGGACAGCTGCATAGTCGGTGGAACTTCGTGGATTTCCGGTTCCGCCTGCAATTATTACGACACGTCTGCTTGAAAGGTGGTGCGATGTTTTATGAGAGTTATATTCTTCAGCTATACCTCTGATTCCTGGAGAGCTTGCTATTCTGACCTTCTCGTTGCCGGCTATTCTGGCAAGAGCTGAGGCTAGAAGGACTGAAGCCGAGATGGTGGAAATAATACCGACTTCGTCGGCGGATTGGCGCGATACCCCTGCATTTTCAAGGAGGGCGCTGTCTATGAATCCTCCCGTTACTACTGCAATCTGGCAATGGGTATTATCCTTAGCTTTGAAAATTTCTGTCGCTATCTTTGTAACAGACTGATAGTCAACAACGAAACCTCTCTCATGCCTGATGCACTCCCCGCTAATTTTTAAAACAACTCTTTTGAGCTCCCTCGGCCTTTCTAAGAATATCGGCAATGTACCCTCCTCCTGTGACCATTAGTATATTAACCCAAAAATAAAAACCCGTCAATGTGACGGGCTATCTTTCATAAGATTCTTTTATTCCAGACTCTTTTAAAATGGTGAATCCATATTCTTGGCAGAACGGGTTAAAATTATGCTTGGCTTCTTCAAGTGACAGCGCTCCCCGATGGCTTATAAAAGACCTTAGGCCGCCGTTTAGTTTGTTAATTATATTTTCTACGGAGCCTTTAATTTTAACTTCCCTTTCCATTCCCTCGGGGCTTTTTTTGAGAGCCTCACCCATTGGATCGTCAAATCCTTCTGCTTCATATCTTTCAGCTAACGCTTCGGTCGAGGCCATGCCCCTCATCTTCTTATATTCCCCGTCTTCTTTAGGATAGGGCATGCCGGGAGTCTCTTTAGTGGCGGAGAATATTGTTCCTCCCATAATTGAATCAGACCCCGCCATAAGCGCGTGTGAGACATCGGCTCCGCAGCGGATGTTTCCATCAGCACAAAGTGGAGGAATGTTCTCGGGTTTGTATCCGTATTTAAATATCAAACCCCAGTAAATTTCTAAAACGGCATAAAACTGTATTACACCAATGCCGGTGTTCATCCTGGTCGTGCATACCCCGCCCGGTCCAAGTCCAATCTTTAAGCCATCAATTCCTCCTTCAGAAAACTCAATTATGCCGCGGGCCTGTTCGGATGTCCCTATGTTGCCGGCTACAAGCTGGAATTCTCCAAATTTTTTTCTAAATTCTTTAATCGCTTTTTCCATTTGGGTTGAATATCCCGATGTTATATCGATAACAATTACATTAGCTCCGGCTTTTATTAATTCCTGGGCCCGCTCAAGATAATCACCTACAGCACCGATAGCGGCACCAACGACAAGCTGGCCGTTTTGATCAATGTTTGCAAACGGATATTCGCGTAGTTTAAAAACATCTTTAACGCAGATTAGGCCTTTAATTTTATTATCATCATCAACGATGGGGTAGTGTTTTATTTTTGTTTCTTTAAATTTTCTAGTTATGGATTCAATAGATTGGTCTTCTCCATGTTTGAAGACTATCAGTTTTTCTGTCGGTGTCATTCTATTGCAAACATGCTCGCTGTCCTGCTCCATTTTGATATCTCTTACGGTTAATATTCCAGACAGGCAACAACTTTTATCACGTACAAGAAGGCTGCCAACATTATGGCGGGTCATTATCGCTCTTGCCTCGCCGACTGTTTTCCAGGCATCAATTTGATATGGTCTTTTTATTACAAAATTATGAGCTCTTTTTGCTTTTTCTATCTCTTTTATTTGTTTGTCTATTTCACAAAACCTATGCATTATACCTAGTCCGCCAAGTAACGCCGCCTTTTCTAACATTTTAGATTCTGTGATATCAAGCATATTCGCTGTTACTATAGGCTGATTCATTGTGATTTTTCTGGAAAACCTAGTTTTTAGAGATATAGAGTTTCTGGACTTAGCGATATTTTTACCCATCGGAGGAACTTCAATCCCTCTATAGGCTATGCCCTTAAACTGATAAAGGTTTTGGGGCCATCCTTGTCTTGCCACCTCAACTATTTCTTCCCTCATTTTTTTGCTCCCATTTTTTAATGAGCTTAAGCCTAAAATAGTATAATAGAAGTTTTCCAAAAATCAAAACGTTAGATTGAGACGCAGTTGGTATTTGTTGATACCAGACATCCGCGAGATTTGTGGTTTTGCTTCTTTATAAAAACAAAAGGCCCTAAATGGGCCTGCCTACTTTTTGTGTTTTTCTTATTGAACAAACCACCAACTATTTTTTGTGAATCTGATTGGTGCTCGGCTTTTGGGGTCGCCGTTGTAGTTATGTGTGATTTCTTCGCCCGGGCGGATGTTTCTTAAAGCTTTGAATACAATTGCTTGTTGTTTGAAGCGATGACTATAAACTGCATTGGGATTATAAGAGTGGTTATAAATACAACCAAGACCCAAAACCAGAGCCTTCTGTTTATCTCCCCACTGATAGCAGTGACTGGATAAGGATAAATCATCTATTACTTTCGTTTCTCGACGAGAGAGCACAATTGCCGGAGCAACTTCAATGACTTCGCCCTTCTTGATTTTACAGTTTGCAAAAACTCCTCGTCCTTTTTTCCGTGTCATCTTTACTTTTAATCGGCGCTGCATAAAAGTGACTCCACATAAATTTCAAAGAATAACAAAACAATACGCCAGAGGTGGCGTATTGTCAAATCGTGCGCATCTGTTGTCTAATTGAGGATTAACCTCAATACTCAACCTCAATATTCAGTCAACCCGTTCGGGGGGGGGGGGGGCATATTTGTGTTTTCCAGTACCGGCGGCAGGGATCGAACCTGCGACCTCGGCCTTATGAAGACCTTGCTCTAACCACTGAGCTACGCCGGCGCTTTTTATGAATAATACGATAATTCATTTGATTTTTCAAGCGAATTAGTATATGATATATAGGCATCGCGGGGTGGAGCAGTGGTAGCTCGTTGGGCTCATAACCCAAAGGTCGCAGGTTCGAATCCTGCCCCCGCAACATCCGCAAATACAAAACGTCCCGAATGGGGCGTTTTGTATTTGCGGCACATGTTGTTGTGGGGAGAGAGTGACTTAAGTCACTCTCGTCAGGATTTGAAGCCGGAGCGATGTGGTTTTTGCAATTGGCAAAAACCACCGCGAGGCCGGGAACTTGAACCCGGGTCCATTGGAAGATGGGCGCGAGGTGAGAGCGAATCCTGTCCCCGCAACAAAATTACGAAGGTAATTTTGTGCCAAAGCCAGCAGGCGTGGTACTCTTACCTTCTTGAAGCGCAGTGGCCGGAACAGCAGTGAAGGCTACAAGCGAACGAAGGTGAAGCGCAGCGGCCGAGCGGGAGCGAGGAAGTACTAAAGCATAGCAATGAGTACGTGTGCCCAGCGCAGTTGAGGAGCGAGAGCTCCGAATGCCAAAGCCAGAAGGCGTGGTGCAGGCGGTGGGTACATATTTCCAGAATCAAAAAACACCCGAGCGGGTGTTTTTTGATTTATGCACCTAACTTTTCTTTTACTTTCTCCACTATATCCTCTATCCTATAGTTGCTTTTGACGAGGTAGTAAGTAGGTTTGTGATTTATTATTTCCTGAAGCATTTTGTCATCAGGTTCTATGCGGGTAAGAAGAATCAAGGGTACATCCTTACCCCATGCGTCTTCGCGTATTTTTTTCATAGCTTCAATGCCGTCCATTTTGGGCATGATAACATCAAGAAGTATAAGGTCGGGATGACCGGACAATGCCATCTCAACGGCCTTTTCTCCATTGTCCGCTTCTAAGACATCAAAACCGTCTGATTTTAATTTGTCAGCGACCGCTTTTCTTACAAATTCTTCGTCATCTACTACGAGTATTTTTTTAGACACAACTAGTTAATTCCTAAATTATAAATCCTAAATCCTAAATAAATTATAAACTCAAATATTTAAAATTTTAAACATTTATAATTTTGGATTTAGATATTGTTTAGAAATTAGTAATTATTAATTTAGGTATTATTAGAGGGGTATTGTGAAATAAAATGTACTGCCCTTGCCTTCCTGCGAGGCTATTCCTATTAATCCATTATGACCCTCAACGATTCCTTTGGCAATAACCAGACCAAGGCCGGTGCCTTTTTTCTCGGTTCTTTTTGCAACTGACTGAAACTGTTTGAATTTATTGAAAAGCTGTTTGATATTTTCTCCAGATATTCCAATACCGGTATCGGTCACAGCTATAATTGTAGAATCTTCTATGTCTCCTATCAGTTTTGAGGCCGTGTTATCCAGTAGCCATTCTATGCCGGCCGTGCCGGCTTCTTTTATTATATCTCCACCTTTTTTATGGAGCAAGGCCTGAACCGTTACTTTACCGCCGGTGTCAGTGAATTTAATTCCATTTGATATTAAATTATTCAAGGCTTGTTCTATCCGGAGCGGGTCAAGATTAACTTTATCAGGGATAGTATCGGCCAACTGGTAGTTGAGCTCTACGCCCTGGTCCTTGGCCAGCGGTCCGAAGAAGTTAACCCGGTCTTCTATAAGCTTCTTTATGTCCGAAGGTTCTTTATGGAATTCAAATTTACCTGCTTCAAGCTTGGCGGCGTCCAGCAGGTCATTTACCAGCTCAAGCATATGGGAAGAATTTTTATAAATAATAGAGAATATTTCTGATATCTTGTCCTGGGTTTTTTCAGCAGGTTTTGCACCCTCAAGGATTTCTATTCTCTTTTTTATACTATCCAGAGGAGAGCGCAGTTCGTGAACCATTATGGAGGTAAAATCCTCACGCAGTTTTTCAACTTCTTTTTCATGGGTTATGTCGTGAAAAATAGTTACTGCGCCCAGTATCTGGCCCTCCGATGTTTCAAGGGTGCTGATTACGGGCGCGACGAAAATCTGAAAAAATCTGTCGTGAAGCAATATCTCCGGCATCTCTATGACTTTATTTTGTTTTACGCTTTCTTCCAGCCTCCCTCTGATATCAAATTTTCCTTCAAGGCCGTCTATGAAATCAAAAATAGAAATGTCTTGTTTCTGGAGGTTTATCCCTACGGCTATTCTCGCGGCTGGATTAGCTACTAATACCCTATATTCTTTGTCAGTCATAACAACGCCTTCGGTCATACTTTGAACCATTGAGCTTAATTTCAGCTGTTCTGACTGTACAACTTCTTCAAGCCGGGTTACGGCGCTGGATGCCTGCTGCATAATACGGTACAACATTGTCATCTCGTCTTCTTTGTAAAGGCCTGATTTTGTGTGGGCCACGGTTAAAATACCCATAACCTTGCCGCCGATGACTATTGGAATGTTAAAAAATGATCTTACGGGCTCCTCAAATTCTTCAACAAGTATTGCTCCGGAAATATTTTCTTCTATCCCTCCCCTGGTCAGGTTTTTACCCAAAAGAGCTGACAAGGAAGCAAGCATTCTGTCTCTGATATCATCAATAAATTTTCTGTTGACCGACTTTTCAAGATGGCTTTTGAAAAGTATTTTCTCCGGTCCGACGAGCATATAGGAAACGGCGCTGTATTCTATAAGCTGGTGGAGAGAACCGGTTATGATGTCTATTATTTTGTTGACATCAAGAGAGTATCCTATGCGGTCGCCAAGCTCTTTGAGTATGGATAGCTCAAATATTCTTTGGCCTATTTCTTTTTCCCGTTTTTTAAGGCGTGCCTCAAGTTCACCGCTTCTTTTATAAAAAATAAAGCCTGCAAGCAGGCCCAAAATGCCTAAGGTTATTAAAAATATTTCTCCCATTTATATTTATTTTTGTCTTAACACGCCGAATATACCTGCTATCCAAATGACTCCGATAACTACGGAAAGCCGAAATACCAGTCCGACCACTATCATTGTTTCTGAATAAAAGGGAGGGGCTGTAATCGCGCCTGCCGAAACAAAAGATGAGAATATTTGAGTCATGGCATCTATAAAGACGCCGATGCCTATGAGCTGAAACGGTTTGGCAAGCTGTCCACCGTGCATGTATTTATGGGCAAGAACCAGAACTGTCATTGCGCCTGCCAGTGATATCCAGGCCGGAAAAGTATTTAAAAACGTAGAAGCCGCTTTTTGAATTATGGGCGAACCGATTGAGGCCATGCTTTTCTGGGGCAGAAGCGTCAGGGCCAGCGTTATTATTAAAAATATTTTTTTATTGTTCATAAATATTTGGTTTTTTATTCTATTTTTTCAATATTGTGCTTTTCAAAAACCGAACCCAGGGCTGTTTTAACTATCTGACCGGATAAACTCACATATTCATCTATCAACCCCTGCAAGACATCTCTTGGGTTACCGATGATGTCTGTTACCTTGCCATCGTTTGATATCTTTAGGCCCTCAACATTGCGCGCCTTAAGTATGGCAATGTCTGGTCCTAAGATTACGGACTGTTTGCCTATTACGTCTGACATCAAAGCCATGTATTGTTCTTTTTCCGGCATGATTAAATTTAGTATATCATAAATAGCCGGTCCGCACAGGGCTATTTATTAACAGTTAGTTATGTTTGTTTTTGCTGAATATGTATAAGTACAAAATGTCCAAAATGGCCACAGTATTGGTTAAAAATAACACAACAAACCACAATTTTTGTTTTTGTCGGCCGGCCTTCCATAATGCCATGCCCTTCCACGGTAATGACCACAAGACGAGCAAAATAAAAATCCAATAATTTTGAACAGATATTATATCCATACTACAAAGATATCACTTTTATAATATGGTATCAACAAACAAAAAGCCCCGATTTAATATCGGGGCGAATAGTAATCTACTGACTAAGATATGCCGCTTTTGCGGCCGCAATATTATAATTATTGCGCTTAACTAAATCTAGAAAGAACAAAAAGGATACTTCCTCACTTAATTCATTGTTATTTTTAATGCTGTCTACGCCAATGTCGGTGCAAGCCGCACAGCTGTTTAAAACATAGCGTATATTACTGTCAGAAAGCTGTTTATGCTTAACTTCTCTGAACGCAGTCTCTGCCTTGTATTGGATTTTTGCCAATTCAGGATATTGGGCAACAATGGCTGACTCTTGCTTCTCAATGATTCCTCTTGAGCCTATGTGCTCTCCCGGTCCGACCGGTGATATGAGCAGGCCCAGAATTCCCATAATTCCCAGGGTGGCAACCACCTTTGGGTGTTGTACGGCTATATGTATTAAAGCCGAACAGTTTCCAAGTCCCGGTATGTACATATTATCTGCCTCCTATCTTTGGATTCCAGCCATGCCAGAAAGTAATGAAACCGGTGACTCCATCTGCACTTAGTCCGCTTTGCCACCTTCTCTCTCTCTGATATTTTGCCCCTATTTCCACAATGCCTCCGGCCTTAATGGGTGCACTTATCTTTAGGCCGGTGCCCATAATCTGACGATTGTTCCAGTCATGGCCGTCGCTGTCAAAACTTATGGAATGTTCTCCGAACGGTATGAGCGAGAGGCCCTTTATTTTAGTAAAGGTAGTGCCCTGCTGAAGATAAATCATTCCGAGCTTATTATTTTTCTCTGCGGGCGATATGTTGCCGGCGATTCCCCATGTGCTTCCGGGGAAGGCAGAAAAAAATCTTCTTCCGGCCGGATCTCTTGTCGGATTATCCCATCCGAACCAATAGCCGGCAGAGCCGAAGACTTGTCCATTTTTTGTATTACTTATCCGGCGATGCTCTTGGGCGTAGCCGGTCCCCAGCTGGATTATGCCGTGGTCAAAAGTCCTCACGACCTTTATTCCGGCCTGTCCTGTTATTTTGTTATTCCAGTCATGGCCAGCGTTATCAAATGCGGAGCTTAAACTTAGATAAGGAACCAGGGACCATCGGCCATTTCGCCAGATAGTTATGCCCTGCTCCAGGTAGCTATAATTCAGGAAATTCCCTTTTTCTATAGGCGAAAGATTGCCGGCGGCGTTCCAGGCAGAGCCGGGAAGTATTGTCGGCAATTCGGTGTCTATGTCCGAGGGGATTACCGCTACTTTTTCTTCGGGCGGTAACGGCTCGGGTATAGATTTTTCCGGTTCTGGCCGAGCTTCAATTTCTGCAGGCGGTTCTTCCGGCACCGATACTATTTCTACGGGCTTTTCTTTTTCCGGTTCCGTTTGCGGGACCGCTTCGGGTGCTTTTGCCAGCGGTGTTTCTTCGGGTGTGACGACAGCCGGAGGCAATACCGGAACGGCTTCATGCCTAGCCATAGGGACGGGGGCTCTTCTTGGGCGTTCTCCCGCTCCTAACTTATTTCCGTTTATCATTTGCGGAAGACAAATACAGGTTTCCGCAACAAGCAGGTCCGGATTTTCTATATTGTTTACTTTTGCCAAGGAAGGATAAAGCATTGGATTGCCGTAAAAACGTTTGGCAATATCCCAAAGAGTGTCTCCCCTTTGGACTCCATAGCATCGTCCGCCGGTGCAATCTACTTCCCCGCACTTTGTTCTGTTTCGTTCGGCGGATAATTCCTCGGCCAGGTTTGAATTAACCGTTCGCAGTTCTTTTATATTTTGTTCAAGCGCGGCTATTCTGGCCGTTTGATTCTCAGCGAGTCCTTGGTTGTGATTGCGGGCGCGTCGTATAAACAGCCACCCCAGCCCTGCCAAAAAAGCTAGAACCAGCAATAATATTGTCGCAGTACGTTGTCGATCGCTCATGGCTTACCTCCTTTCGGTTTTAAAGTGGTTTTTCTTCTTCTTTTGTTTGTAGGCAAGAACCAATAAGCAATTTCCTGGTTACGCACCGCTGTCCTTGTCACCCCTTCAGACGGGGTTAAAAGCAACAACCTGCTTGGCTAGATTTGCATTTTGGTTTTCAAAATCTTCGGCAAAGATGTCCTGTTTGGTTACGCACCGCTGTTCTTGTCGCCCCGCCTTGGTGGGGTTAAAAGCAACAACCTGCTTGGCCGATGGCATCAAATGCTAAAGATTTTAGCTAAGGCCTAATACGCCTGATCTCTCGATATTTCTGTCAGATAAAACTTCCAGACTGCTTAAAGCTCTTTTGCGGGCATTTTTGAAGGCAATTTTTTGTTCTGGGTTATCAGGAAATCCGTAACAAACCACATTTCCCGAATCGCTTATATCTACCATACATGCGACATCATAGGTTTCCTGTTCTTTGTTTATGCGCAGGATTATTTTTCTTGGAAATACGCCATCATTTACCAGCTGTTCTTTGCTCGGGTCTACTATTGGTTCAAACTCCTTATTCGGTCTATCTTTATTCATTTGTATGACAAGAGCAGGTTTTTCTTTCAACGGAACGGTCTGTTCCGGTCTGCTGTCTTTTGATGTTGTTATAATGTCTTTTATCTCGGTATTTTTTCTTCTTTGGTATAGTAATATCAGGAATGTTACTATTATCGCCGGAAAGGCGTATTTTAACTTAAACAGATTTGGCGGCTGAGCAGGCCTTGATCCTATATCATTACTGTCTTGAGGCAGTTCCGGCCCCGTTAAGTGGGGCCTTGGTCTCGTCAGACGAGGCTGTGGCACAGGCACAAAACTATTTTTGGCATAAGCCTTTTTTATGGCCTCTTCAATATTTTTCTTTGTTATTCCTTTGAATTGGTTTTTGTCCAGGACGTAGTAATTGATGCTTTGTCCCAGTTGAACTTGGGCACCAAGGTCCGGATTCCACTCATTCAGCTTTTTTATATTCACACCGTGAATCTGGAGATTAAATTTTATTTCTCTCAGTGTATCCCCGGGTTCTACGATGTATGTTTTTAGATTTCCAATTCGCTCCGCGAGCGCCAAGCCGTTAAAGAGCAGACAAGCTAAAAGAAGTAATATTTTTGTCATCTTAGCCCTCCTTTGGACTATCCGTCCTGTATCTTGCCGGCTTAAACCACTCAAGAGACAATTCCTGTTTTATTATCGTGTTCCAAAAGGTAGACAGAAGTATCCCATAATCTATATACCTAACAGTAATAAATATCGGGAAATATTTTAGCAGATCCCATCTTTTTTCTTTAAGGCACGCCCACAAGACAATACTGATTACTGTAAGCTGGTCCATTAACAGGAGCCACAAAACGAATGAGGGCTTTAGGAATAGCCATAGCGGTAAAAGAAACATAAATCCGGAATATGCCATTGCTTCACCCAGTAATAATGCCAGCTCTGCATCCAATCCGGTCCATCCGAAAGGAATTCTATGTTTTTTTATCACCTGCCACATTCCGGTATTCCATCTATTCATTTGGCCGATGTAATCATCTATAGTCCTAGGGTCTTGAGTGTAGGTGATAGCCCTTGGTTCAAAAAATAATTTTCCCAATTTTTTTCTGTGGATTTGTATGGTTATATCCATGTCTTCAACTAAGGTATCTGTTTCCCACTCTAAAGACTTAAATAAGTCAGTCTTGAATGTAGTTGCGCATCCGGAAGCCACAGTGATTACTTTCATTATGGATTGACCCGGTTTATATACGCTGTGATTTACAAAGTAAGAATATGCCCTGTACGCAGTTATCCAGTTATGGGGCAGGCTTTTAGGCTGTCCGCATACAACCACAGCTTCGGGGTTGTCATCAAAGGCCTTAATGATATGTTCAAAATATTTTATGTTCACCTGCGTATCAGCATCAAGTAAGGACATAAGCCGATATTTTTTGGGAATTTCAAATTCTTTAATGGCACGGTTGATGCTTTCCGCTTTCCCCATTTGTACATTGTTTCGTATTAGATTTATTTGAAATTCTTTAGCGGTTTCAGCGGTTCTATCAGTTGAACCGTCATCTAGCAGATAAATATCCTCAAGTCTTAACCCTGTCTTAATCAGGCTTTGTATGGAGTTTTTTATCACCAGATGTTCATTATAGGCCGGTATCAGGACACACAGTTCTCTTCTTGTATCTCTTATGTCTAGATTGTAAAAGAACAAAAAACCTCCTTATCACGCAGAGTGCGGGATTCAAACTAGCATCAATTGAGCGGAGTCCCGCCACGGCGGGACGGAGCGAATTTGGCTAATATTCAAGGCGAGAGGAGCGATGCGTACCTTGAGGTACGTGAGCGACGAACAACGCAGAAGATTAGCCAAATTCGCCCGCCCTATCGGGAAGCTCAAAAATGGCTGATTTCTTTGTTTCTCCTCCTCAATGTACCCTTGGGCACACTTTCGTCGTCGTGCCTAGAAATCACCTCATTTTTGGGCTTCTCAATCTGACGATAGTTTGAATCCCGCACTCTAAAGGGGCTTATTCACCTTGTTTAACATATATTACGGGCATTGTCAAAATATGACGATTCATCATGAAGAAGGGGTGAATCCCGCTTCCCGTAGTAAAAAAATAACCTCCGGGTACCGTTCATGAACGGTACCCGGAGGTGTGGATTGAAACTTAATTCAATTCAAGTAACTTGCCGGCCGGGATGACCAGCGCGTTTGGTTGGGCCAGAGTGATTTTCTCTTGGCCCTTTATTCCGATGAGTCCCACCGTGTAATACCCCGGTGGGAGTTTGATGTTGAAGCCCTGTCCGGTTCCGGTTAGAACGGCCGTTAGCTTTTGGCTATTCTGTGTTGAGGGAAGGACTATCTGCCACGTGTTAATGGGCAGGTAGAACTTTTGGTTGTTAGCCAAAAGCGCTACATGAAACTTCATTCCCTCGTTTACTGCCTGCGTGAGCTCTTCGTTGAGGGCCAACCGCAAGCCGGCCCACAGCGGAGTTTCAGCGTGAATGAACAACGGTTCGGCTGGACCGTCGGGGTCGCGTTTGACGACTACCGAGCCCGAGCCTTTTGCCACCGTAAATACAGAGTTGTTAAGCAGCTCCGCTACAATTCGGTAATTTCCCGGCAATGCTGTTTTTGTTGCCGGGATTATAACCGGCGTCACACCTTGTCCTTGAGTAAGGTTGTTGTGTTGAAAAGTTCTAGACCACAGTATCCTTTCCGGACAATCCGGAAGGTTCGGTGGGCATTTTGGCAAGAACACGGTTATTCGTAAATCGTGCCTGCCGGAGTACCGTGTGGCAAAATTTATTCTCCCGACTGCGTTCTCCTGTAGAGAAGCGTGGAGGTTTGCCTGATATGGAATCAGGGAATTTGAATAAGGAGCTTCCGGCGGATTGATAAATATGACATACACCAGCGTGCTTTGTTGATATGCCGGACCTTCAACCTTTCCGATGACTGTTCCCGGTCCCGAGGCATTAGCGGTACAGCTGTTTGAATCACAGCTGAACCTTGCCCCTGCCGCGCTAGTACCCGGTGCCACCATGCCGATGACTTGATTGTCACTTGCGACAACATTGCCATTGGCATCATAGTGAAATACTTCTGAGCTTACGGGTTCACCGATAAGTCCCGTCCATGGCGAATCCATTTCCAAAGAGAAGCAGATTGCCGGTTTTTGAGGACTGGGGTTAACCACGGGTGGCGGTGGTGGTGGTGGCGGTGGTGGCGGAGGCGGTGGTGGCGGAGGCGGTGGTGGTGGTGGTGGAGGAGGCGGTGGCGGCGGCGGTGGCGGCGGACAAGGCATGCTTGTCGTAACCACGAAGTCTTGAGAATGGCTGTTGTGGGGTGTGTGTCCCCTCAGCCATCCGGAGAGTGAAACGTTAATTTGGTGCGCGTTTGCCGGGTTGCCCGGAGGTACATGGCAAATCGCGATTTTCTCATTGCCCGCGCTGGTCCTACTTCGGATACTTTGCGCTGAGGCCACTATCGTTAGCGACATCAGCAAAACACTCAAAGCTATCAACTTTCTCATTCTCATGGTCTTTTTCTCCTTCTCATACTCATGAATTTACAAAGAATGGCCGGATATTGCGGGTATCCAGACTTAATACATTATAGTATATTTTGTTGATTCTGTCAAATAAAAACTGCTTAAATTTAAGCAGTTTTTTAGACTAAGTTATATTATATAAATTTATGAATTAGGTAATTTCAACACCCTCCTTTTTGAGGATTTTTATCTTTTGCTTTTCTCCTCTGTTATATCCGCCAAAACTACCGTCGGAATGGATTACTCTGTGGCATGGTATGGCAAGGTCATAATTTTTATTTAGTATATTCCCTACTGCACGGTATGCATGGGGTGAACCGGCCAAGACAGCTACATCCTTATAGCTTAACGTTTGTCCTTCTGGTATCTGTGAGACTATTTTTAAAACCCGTGATTCAAACCCTATTTTGGTATGCCGTGTCTCCATAGCTGGTTGGTGTTATGACTCCTTTGAGTTTATTTTTATTTTTCATTTTTTGCCAGAATTTCCAAAGTCCGAAAGCCGCAAGTAATAATCCTGCGATTGAGAATAGCTGTAAATTGGTCAGAAATGGTTCGGCCCCTTTTATTTTTGCCGGCGGTCCTATCTTTTCAAGGGCATTGCCGTTATCGCCATAAACGATGACATTGTAATCCCCGCTTGGCAGGTCATTCAGTGTGGCATTGTGGGTTCCCGAAGGAACCGAAATCTGTTTTTGCAGAATATTATTTTTATCAAAAATATCTATTCTGTACCCTCCCGGTGGTTCTCCTCCTGATGGTTCGCTCCAACCTATGCTTGTTGTAGTCTGGCCGTTTTCATTGGTCTGATTTGTCTCAATATTTGATTCGCCTTGTGGCTCTTCCGGTTCGTTTGGAGATTGGGGCAGGGTTCTGAAGCTTATGACTTGCCAGGATGAATTG
Organism: bacterium; assembly: GCA_030698885.1. GTDB lineage: Bacteria > Patescibacteriota > Minisyncoccia > 2-02-FULL-40-12 > IGHO2-01-FULL-4-A > JAUYLN01. The sequence continues at coordinate 49,623 of JAUYLN010000019.1, read as the reverse complement.
TCATTATTGCCTGACGATATTATTAAGGCCAGATTTTTCGCTCTATATTCGGCGCTTCCCGGATTTCGGGATAATATTCTGGCAAAATATTCCGTATCCGGCTGAAGAATGTTAGTAGTTTGGAGAGTGTGAACCAGCTCGTAAGTATTATTCTGGACTTGAGTTATGACGTTCTGGCCATTTTGGTCAAGACTGATAAGAAGATCAGAGTCAGAGGCTTTGTCGGTGTGCCAAGTTATTTTTACGGATTTATCGGTCAGGCTGGCTACCGAGCTGTCAGTAATTATCGGAGGGGTAGAAAAAGTTTCCTCAAGTGGTGTGGCGCTGGGACTTGGTGAAGTTGTTGGATTAGGATTCTGATAGCTCTGGAAGGTGCCGGTTTCCTGGCTTATATTTCCCCATGAATCTTCCGCGATGATTTGATAGTTGTATGTTCTGCCTGGTTGAACGGCGAGCAGAGTACTGCACGGCTCGGTTCCGGGAAGGCATGTCGTGTATAAATTTTTATAGAGCGTACTCTGGTTGTAGCCTTGTCCTTCCGGTCCCCACAGTACTATCCAGTCAATGGGTTCATTGGCATTAAATAATAACCTTACCGTTTCTGAAGTTACTATTTCAGAAGTTACATTAGAAATTATTGGTGGATATGGGTCAGAATCTTCATAAAAAGCATATTTAAAAGTATAGCCCTGTTCTACGCCGTTAATTATCGCGTTACCGGGAACGTATTCTATGCCCTGTTCGGCATTATGCTGAAGGAGGTCTATATTGACGGCATAGTAAAGACCAAGACCGCCAAGGTCGCTTATTATTTCAAGCTCGTATACCTGGTTGCTGTTTAGATTTATCTGGCTTCCGAAATCAACATGGAATCTTGTGCCATTTTCTTTTGCCGGAATCGTCTGAAGTGTGATGTTTTTTGAGGCAATGACAGCTCCGCTTGAATTAAGCAATCTGAAAGAAACGGTTCCTTGGCTATCGATATTATCAAGCCAGAGGTCTAAGCCATTTATAGCATCATTTTGAGGCAGAAATTTTTGGGAGACGGTATTTGCGGTTGCGTTTGAAAAACGCCGTGATTCATCAGGGTTGAATTCAAAAGTGTTGAGACCGTGGGCGTAAACTATATAAGGCAGGATTGCTAGCAACGACAAAATTGCCGTAATTATTTTGGCCTGGGGGTGTTTTATTGAGCTTTTAGTATTAAGTAGCAAGTATTAAGTATTAAGCGGTAACCTTTTGATTAAATTTTATCACTTATTTTGACAAATCAAAAACCCGCTGGAGCGGGTTTTTGATTTGTAGATAACCTTATCTAGTCACGCCTATGGAAGCTGAAGCTGCTGTTTCGTTCGCGCCTTCCGGGGCAGTAACAGTAATTCTGCCGGTAGTGGCATCTCTTACGACATGGTAACCAGTGCTGTAGTTGGTGCCGTCAGTAAAGTCTCCGACGGAAGGATCAATAGGCATTGAAGATATATATGTCGGAATTATACAATCATATATATCGTAACCATCGTCGGCCATGTTGGTAGCCGTAGATGGCAATGCGGCGCCACAATCAAATACACCCCTATTGTCAGCCATATTCTGGCCGATAGCGTTTAAGATGGCGTTAACATTTGACCATCTCTGGGTGTTTCTGGCCTGTGCGAACTGTCTGGCCGGGTTGATGGCGATAATAACTACTGCCGCCAATATGGCAATGATACCGATAACAACCAGCAACTCAATAAGTGTGAAGCCGGAAATATCGCGAAATTTTCTGTTTATTTTACTCATTAAATTAAAGTTTTTTATTTTATAATTTAGTAAATTTTAGTAAATTGAGCTCAATTTACAATCACTTATCGACCTGTGATTAAATTTTAGCACTTTAGAATCAATTTGACCAAATCTTATCCACATCGGGTAGTGAAAATTCTTATGGCTTTGGCTTGGCCTGTAACAAGACTTAGAAACCGTAATTTATAAACATATGTGCCAAAAAGCTGATATAAATTGTAACGAAAACCATTAACACATATAAGAATTTATACTACCCGACGCGTGGCATGCCTACTTTATTTCTTTCCAGGAGATTACTTTATGTGTTCCGGCGGCTGCCGGGAAGCCCGGCGGCGGGGCAAATATCAGGTTCGGGTCGTAGCTTATAGAGCGAGTCTGGTATCCGGTGCCATCGCTATAGGCAAAGCCGTATCGCTGGTTTGTGGCTATCATTCCGTAGAGAATTATTGAGTTTCTAGTGTCATAAGGAGAACATCCGGGGTTGCCGTCCTGGGGCTTATAATAGAATCTACCGACCCTGCCATTTTTGGCCACCAAAACCGCGTCTATCCTAAGGTCATCTTCACTTTCCAGGCCCACTGAAACATCCCGTTGGGCCATTAAGGCCAAAACATCCTGGCCGTCATAATTTGTGTAGAGAACATCCTTATTTATGTATATGTTTTTTAATTGACCCGGATTTTCCGGAAACTTACCGCTAGCTATGGTTAGTCGGGCAGTATTTATGTGCCCATCTACCCAAACATGGTCTTCAACGAATATTAAGCCGTTTGCCGGAAATGAATAATTCTGGATAAATTGTTCGGTCTGTATGGTTAGAGTCCCCCAATCTTTTTCGCCAAGTACAACCGTACATCCGGCCTGAGGTTTTTTGACTTTGGTAACTTTGTAGAGGTCAAAAGTATCATTGGTTTTAAGCACTATGTGATAGCCGTCATCTTCTGAACTGCCAAAATATCTTCCGGCAGATTGAGCATCGCTTTTGATTTGAGCAAGGTCGCCGGTCAGACCGTCAAAGTCAACTGCCGGAACAGAAAGCTGGCGTCCTGCTTCAAACACATCGGGCCTTAAAGGAAGAGGGCTTGGAGGCAGAGGGTCAGAAGGATTAATGTGAGTATGAATGGCGTATTCGTCTCCGCCTGCATGATCGGGGTCATTATATGTCTGGCGGTCGCTTGAGACTATGTTATGAGCAATTCCGTTAAAGCTTATCCCGCCGTTAGCGTGAACTTTACCGAATATTTCTGTTCCCGGACCGAATTGAACATTGTCATTAGCAATTACCGCATATTGGGCAAGAGACGGAATGGCCATTTGCGCCTCTATTATTTTTTCAATGCTTGCATCTTTTTCTATTTTGCCGGTAGACCTTACGACTACGGCAGAACCGGCGGTAGGAGGGGTTATTTCCAGAATGAATCTGCCGATTAGACTCCCATTCTTGTCATAATATTCATGTTCGTAAGGGCCGGGCTGGCCGGTACCATCCTGAAAATCGCCCGGCGAGTGGGCAAGATGCCATCTGTAATATTCAATGCCGGCGTCGGCAATCGCCAGGGCTGTTGAATTATCAAGTTGTCTGTTCGCTGATTTTAAATTCAAATCCGCCCAGATTATGAGACCGGACAGAAGAATGATGGAGATAGAGCCGAAAATCAGAACATAGAGGGATAGCTGGCCGTTCTGATAAAAGTGCTTTTTTGTTTTTTTGTAGTTTATCTTTAGTGAAATATCTGCTAATTCCTAATTCCTAATTAACCTAATTCCTAATCAATGCCCAATTCACAATTCCCAATAAATAAGTTTGATTACTGGGGGTCGGGACTTGTTTAGAAATTAGAAATTAGAAATTAGAAATTTTATCTAAGGTTTCTCGGGGTTGCCTGGGCCGAGAATATTAACGGTGAAGAGCCTACTATGTCCGGGTCTACGGTTATTTGTATTTTGATTACTCTAATATCAGGAATATTTATCGGAAAGGCCAAGGTGGGTTCACTGCCGGTGTAATTCTTGTCGTAATAATAGAATATCGGCGACGAGGCATTGGTCAGGTCATGAATAACTTCTTTTATTTTCTCATCTCCGAGGTCATAAACGGGGGGGCTACCTGAAGGCGGCGTAATACTTCTTTTTAAAGTATTGTTTTCCAGGAAGTATCTTATTTTTTCCGAGAGGCCGTCATTATCCGTGTCGGAATAAAATTCCAGCGACAGGGAGCCGGCTTGAGATATTGGAAAACTTCCATTTACGGAAGGCTCAAGAGAACGAAGCTCGGGCACCAAGATTTTAAAAGTCTGCTGGACCTCCTGTTCTATTTCTATCGCCCGGCCGAATGATATTTGAGAATTGAATATATCAAGACCGAAAGAACTTATTAATAAAACCGCAACAGCCAGTATGCTCATACCGACCACTATTTCAATTAAAGTGAATCCCCCGTTAAATTTTAATTTTTTAATTTTAAATTTTAAGTTCATTAAAATTATGGTATTAATTCGGCCGTGTACTGTTGCCAGTTATCTGAAATATTTAATGTATCGGTAAATATCTGGTAGCCGGTTTTTTGTATAGTTAAGGTATAGGTTCCTGTCGCTAGACCGTTGAAAAATGCCTGGCCATTGCCGACGCATTCTGAAGAAAAATCCATGTTTATATAATCAAGCGATGGCGTGTAGGCATCGTCTGCTGTTTGAAGATATGCTTTGTATCTTAAGTACCTGTTTCCTGCCAGTCCGGAATAAATATTTGTATCTGAGGTATAATATGAATTTGCCGTGCCGTCCGGCCCCGCAAAATTCCAGACGGAATTATCATTGTTGGCGGCCAGCTGAAACTTTAAACTGTCAGCCCCGGTTTGAGCGGGCTGTGATATCGGCAACCAGGAGATTTTGTTGGGGTTTATTTGCTGGGTGCCAAAGTCAACTGTCTCAGATATTAAGAATTCCTGGCTGTCTGAAGCATATTTGCCTCCGCCTAAATCAACTAAAGTTATCTGCCCGGCGGGGTTGTCTGTTTCTATGTTCGGGCTTTTTGAGTCATACTCATTGCCGGACCAATCAGTGAAAGATATTGAACTATGTCCCGACAAAAATGAAGCGCTAAACCCGCTCTTAGATAATGTTACATTAGCGTCGTTAACTAATTGCCCGTTTTCGTCTTCAACCACAACAAGCAAGGCCGAGGGGTTTTTTAGTTTCATGGTCCAGGTCAGGGCTTTGGTTTCGGCGGGGTTGATTATAAGCGGGCCAGGGTTGCTTATACCGCTTATGTCGTATGCGCCGTCCTGGTTGGTGAAATCATAAGTATCCCACTCCGTAGCGTTATTAGCGTAATCTCCGCTTGCATCTGTTGAAAGAGACTCAGAATATTTTGGAGTATCCGGGTCTATGCCAATGAGCTTTGTGCCCTCTTGAAGAAAATCAATATTTGGCACGGCATTACAAAGATAATTTCTTGTCTTAAAATGCAGACTGCTTAGCTGGTCAATTATAAAACTGGTTTCGGTAACTTGGTCCTCTATCACTGTAGCGTGGGATTTTAAAGGGTTTGGATTTAATGGGTCCCCTATCAGATGGGTTTTATCTGAAGAATATCCGCTTTTACCTACTGTTATTTCATAACCGCCGGAACTGGTTGCTGTGTCCACGAGCTTAAATTGGCCGCTTGTATTGGTGGTGCCGTTTAAGTCTATTGCCGGGATTACCTGGTTGTTGACTACCGTGACAGATGCGTTAGATATTGGCTGTCCGGAAGCGTTCAGTGCATTTATAAAAAGAGAGCCCTTTTTGGTGTCGGTTTCAAGGCCGGGCGGTGCGATGGTGGTGGTGATAATAACAGGGTTTAAGGGCAGGGTGCAATTCAGGCAAGTTATCTCCACTTCAGCCAGTTTATAGTCGGCAGGCGAAGTATCGTTGGGATTTCCTCCGGCGGTGCCATCAAAGCTATCATCCACGTTATGGACCGACGTTTTTATGTTGAACTGGAGAGAGCCTGAGAGAACGATTTTGTCAGCCAGCAATTTACCGGCAGGCGAGCCGCCCTGAACCCCCACATCTTCATATGCTAAATTTCTTATAATTTCTATTTCGTTCTCAATAATAAAAGCAGCCTCTCCGTTGAGCCTGCTCCTGGTTATAACCTCAAGAATATTGGCATAAGCAAAATAGACTCCGCTTCCTATAATTAAAAACAGAGCAATACCGATGAGAGTCTCCAGAAGGGTAAAACCATTTGCGTAATTTTCTTTCAGAAAATCTAATTCCTAATTACTAATTGACCTAATTTCTAATCAATATCCAATGCCCAATTACTAATCAATATTTTTAGTCACTGGAGCTTAAGATTTGTTTAGAAATTAGAAATTAGAAATTAGAAATTTATAACGTCAGTGTTTCTGTAATCTTGTATATCGGAGTGATGATAGCCAGGGCGACGAAGCCCACTATTAATCCCATTACCACCAAAAGTATCGGCTCAAGAGCATTTGAAAGGGCCTTAGTGGTTTCGTCCAACTCCCCTTCATAAAAATCGGCCAGATATAAAGCGGATTCATCCAGTTTGCCCGTATTCTCGCCCACAGAAATCATCTGCGACATCAAAGTCGGAAATAGATGGGGATTTTCTTTCAGGTATTTAGATATCAAATCTCCCATCTGAACCCTGTTTGCGGTTTCTTTTACGGCCTGCCTGTAGACTAAATTGGTTAAAGTGTCCGCCGTTATATTTAAAGATTCAACTATTTTAACGTCGCTTTTAAGCAGAAGCGCCAAAGTTCTTGAAAATTTTATCATGTTGATTGCCCGGGACATATTATTCACCAGAGGCAAATTTAATATTATTTTATGCCAAATAAATCTTACCCTGCCTATTCTAAGGATAAACCATAGGCCGATTAAGAATGCCACAAATCCGCCTATGACATAACTGCCGTAATTGAACATAAAATCTGATACCTTTATAAATCCTCTGGTCGTGGCCGGAAGTTCAACATTTATACTTTTGAGCACCGGCAATATTTTGGGAAATATGAAAAATGTCATTAAGGAAGTTATTCCTACGGTAGCAACGACGATTATTATAGGATAAATCATTGCCCCCTTAATTTTTCTGTTTAATTCCTGTTGTTTTTTTAACTCGTCAGCCAGATATTTAAAATTGTCCGAAAGCGTGCCGCTGGCTTCGCCAACCCTTATGACGTTGATGAAAAAATCGTTGAATATATGTTTGTATCTCTCCAGGCTTGTAGATAAAAATTGACCATTACGGACATCTTCCATAAGTTGGTCTAAAACTATTTGAAGCGACTTTGATGTTGTTTGCGATCTTAAAACCTGGATGCTTTCAAGCATCTGCATTCCGGAGCCGGTCATTATCGCCATATGCTTAGCAAAAAGCATCTTCTCTTTCAGGGAGAGACGGACAAGATATTTATTTAGATTTAGTTTGAGATCCAATTTATATCTACCAATTACGAATAGAATCACGAATATACTGATACCCGTTATACGTTTTATGTTAATCGCTGCCCGTATCGTGGTAAAACGTATGACGTTATACGTATAACCATACGGGCTGCGAAGCCGTAAAACAAATAAATTTGTATATTAGTATAAAATTGGTAATTCGTAGATTATTATTCTTTTACTGCACGCAATATTTCTTCTATGGAGGTTAATCCGGCAACCGCTTTTCTAAACCCATCTTCCATAAGAGTGGTCATGCCATTTTTAACGGCTATGTCTCTTATTTCCGAGGCATCGGCTCGCCTCAAGATGGCAGGCCTTAAGTCGTCGCTCATCTCCAATATTTCGTATATACCCATCCTGTCAAAATATCCCATGTCTCCACAGGTAGAACATCCCTTGGGCTCATAGAACTCAATGTTGTCTTTAAGGAGGGTAGCAGGAATGCTTTTGCTTAAAACACCAACTTCTTCTTTACTGAATTTTCTTTTTTGCTTGCAGTGCTGACAGAGCATTCTAACTAGCCTTTGCCCGATGACTATGTTAACCGTGGAAGCGATCAAAAATGGTTCCACGTCCATATCCAAAAGCCTCGGCAGAGTAGTAGCCGCGTCATTTGTATGCAGGGTGGATAAAAGTTTGTGGCCGGTTAGTGCGGCGTTAACTGCGATAGATGCTGTTTCTTTATCGCGAATTTCGCCGACCATAATAACATTCGGGTCCTGTCTCAAAATTGAGCGTAAGCCATTTGCAAAAGTAAGGCCGGTCCTGGTGTTCACCTGGATCTGGTCTATTCCTTCTATAGAGTATTCAACCGGGTCTTCTATGGTAATTATAGAAACATCCCGGCTATTCAATTCTCTTATTATTGTATAAAGAGTTGTTGATTTGCCTGAACCGGTCGGACCGGTGGCCAAAATCATGCCATAGGGTTTTTTTATTGCTCTGTGTATTTTTTCTTTATCTTCTTTTGTGAAAGCCAAGTCGTCTACCTTTTTGACCGTTGACTGTTCAGCAAGCAATCTTAAGACAGAATTCTCACCATAATAAGTCGGCACCATTGAAACCCTGATATCAAATTGTCTCGGCGGGTCCTTGATGGCGGTTTTGAATCTTCCGTCCTGGGCAGTCTGGTGTTCATCTGTTCTCATGCCGGCCAGAACTTTTATTCTGGCAATAACTTCGGAGTGGGTGTTTTTCGGTAAAGTAAAAACATCATAGAGTATGCCGTCTATCCTCATCCTCACCAGCATCCGGTCGCTATATGGCTCCAGATGTATGTCAGATGCGCGGGCATGAAAAGCATATTCCACTAAATCACCAACCAAGTTGATTATAGAAAGTTCTTCGCGCGGAGAGACCAGGGCTTTTTCTACCCGGGCTTTAATTTTCGGAGGTACGCCAATATTTACGGTAGATTTTGTGAATGGACTATCATATTTCATTGCGCTATCCCCGTCTTTTTTTTCGGCATCCTTAATGACAGGTGCCGCGTCTTTGTTTTTACTGAATTGAAGAATCGTCGCAACTATTTCTTCCGCGTTCGTATAGGGTTTTATTAGGTAGCCGTTGACGCCCATACCCACTACTTTCTCCTTGTATTGGTCGGTGTCGTCATTGGAGAGTACTATTATCGGGGTATCTTTAGTTTTTGCGCCCTCTTTTAATTGCTTAAGAGTATTTAGGCCTCCGGAATCATCCGGTAACGGCAAATCCATAGCAATCACATCGGGAGATTCTTTTTCTGCCTGTGCAATACCATCTTTACTGTTTAGGGCCTTTAGCACCTCAAAACCTTCCGACTTAAGTTTATCGGCCAATATTTCTATCATAAACGGATTATCGTCTAAAATTAACGCTTTCATTTTTAAAAATCTTGTAAACTTTTTATGGATTCTTGTTCTCCACTATTTACCAGGGCTTTCATGGCCCCTGAGGACCGATATGACCTGGCTTGCTATAGTATCCAGGTCATCAGTTTTTCTTATGTAGTCCATGGCCCCTGCTTCTCTTGCCAGTCTTTCATCTTGCCATGCCGCTTCTTTTTGAGGGTCGCCGTAATTTGTAAGTAAGATAATTTTAAGCTCATTTAATTCCGGATCTTTTCTGATAGTAGACAAAGTTTCTATTCCGTTCATTACGGGCATATTTACATCCAAAAGCAGCAGGTCGGGTTTTACCTCTTTTAATTTCTTTAAGCCCTCTTGGCCGTTTTCGGCCTCAATAACATTAATTCCTAGGGTTTTTAGCTTGGTTGATACGATGTCTCTAAAATCTTTTTCATCATCAACCATGAGAATTGTAAAAATTTTGGCATCTTCCATTTGCTTTAAGTATATCATAATCCTGCCATCCTATGAATTTAGCGGAATTTCAACGATAAATGTACTGCCTTTATCGTCGCCTTCTGACGTGGCCTTTATTGTGCCATGGTGTGCGTCTATTATCTGTTTGGCGATATAAAGGCCCAGGCCGGTCCCTCTTATTTTTTTATCACTTTGACCTCTGTGGAACTGTTCAAAAAGTGTCGGTATCAAATCCCCGGGCATGCCAAGGCCCGAGTCGGAAACTGTTATAACGGCAAAATTATTTTGTTGAGAAACGGTTACCTTTACCCATCCCTTCAGGGTGTACTTAACCGCATTCTCAACAAGGTTTTGTATGACCTGCCTGAATTTTTGAACATCTATCGTAGCCTCAATAGCCGGAGCCGTTGCCTCAAAGCTAAGCTCAATATCTTTTATGTCGGCTAAAGTTTTTGTACCCTCACTTACCTCTTTTACAATGTCTACGACGTCAGCCTTTTCAAAATCATACTGCATTTTGCCCTCCTCTATTTTTCTTAAATCCAAGAAGTCGTTAACAAGGAATATCAGCTTGTCTACAGATGATTTTATTTTTTCAGCAGTCTCTTTTACTTTGTCCGGTATTTGCCCGTAGCTGCCGCCTGCAATCAAATCGGCATAGCCCTTCACGATAGACATAGGCGCCTTGACTTGATGGGATGCAAACGATAAGAACTCCGACTTTAATTTATCCAGCTCCTGTAGTTTTTTATTGCTTGCCTCAAGGTCTTCAGTAAGAATCTCAAGCTTTTCGCGCTGGCGTACCTCGTTTAGAACACTTTTAATGAGTAATGCTCCAAATCCCAAAACTAAAATAAAAACTCCAACCCTTAATATTAAGGTGGCCGTATCTTCGGCAACTATCACATCCAGCAGAACTACGATAGCAAGAACAGCAGTGATTATTTCCGTTCCGATGACTTTTATATCAAGCATGCCATGGCGGGCTATGGCATAGAATGTAAATCCTATAAAAGGAAACATGAACAGGGCGCCGAGAGGAACATACCCTGAGTTATCAAGGAGGGCCGGGAATATGAAATTAAACACTATCAGAAGGGAAAAAGTTATTACTGTGCCTATAGCTACCTGCTTAAATTGCTTCTTGCGCCTTTCATTTGCCATTATCATTTTTTTGACAAGGAAATATATCCCGCTTATGACAAGATATAAAACCCAGACGCCGAAAACAGCAATGCCGGGTCCGTTATCTGCTTTTAATATTACCCCTTCCGGAGACAGTTCTTTAATTCCGCTAAGTACGGCCGGAGTCAGCGTCAGCAATGAAACTGCTCCGGTTATAGATGAGGTGATAAATTTGTGTATAGGAGACACAACGGCAGATTCTTCAGGAAATACATAGAACAGGAGGAAAAACGAGAAAGCGTGCCATACCGCAAAAAATAACGTTGCCCTAAGCAGAAAGAGGCTCACGACCGGAGAAGATACATGATATACAGCGTAATTAACCGTGCCGTAAAAAACAGTAGCCATAGAGAAGAAAAGGAAGGCTTTATTGGTGATGCTTTTTTGGTTATTAAAAAACACGGTGATGCCAAGTATAAATATGGCCGCCACGGTTACGCCGACAGAAAGGAGGTCTAAATTTCGAAAGGCATCTAAATAACTCATGTATATTTAATTATTGGTGCGAGTCTGGAAGAATAAGCACTCGGTTTTTCTGCGTGGCCAATTCTAAAAAGCATGGAAATAGTTTTTCCCTTTGTTGAAAATATATTTTCAATTTTTTTATAAGCATCAGAGATTATTGCCTGATGGCCAGTATTAAACGAATCAGCCTCATTCTCGTCAATTCTTTGTGCCAAAAAAAGCATTCCTGCTATCGGCTGAAAACTTAAACCTAAGTATTCTGAAGCAAGCCAAAGTCTTTCCATCGCCCGCCCGGCATTCACAAAATTGTTTCCTGTCCGTTCTTTAATAGTGATAATTCCAATAGCTGAACCGGATGAATAAATTTGGGCATTTCCTTTTGCCGCTCCTTTGGCAAAACCAATTTTATTTAGGGCATTATTAAATTTCCAGTGCTTAAGTCCTCTAAATAGTAATTGTATAGGCGGAGGCAGTTCCAATGTTTTAATATAAAGGCCTTTTCTTTTTTCTTTCTCTTCTTTTTCGGTCCAGACAATATCTGAGAAAAAAATGTTATGCAATTTTTCCGTTTCAAGGGCTACTATTTCGTTGGTGCTTACAGCGGTGCCTATCTCTTTTTTATCTTCAGAGGATTCGGTAAGCGTAAAATTAATATCGGGAATATTTTTAACCGATTCAGTAAGCATTGTTTTCTGCTCAGCGGTTAAGGCAATTTTTGAATTATACGGTTTTCTGTTGGTAGCCCTTTTGAATATAGAAGGATAGAGCAGTTCGCTTTTTGGTTCCGAACGGTGAAAAGTTATCCTGGCTACTAAATTATCTTTGAGTTCATTAGCGTGAAGTTCAGCCCTCATTTCATATCCTGAATGAGAAGCTGTTGTAGTCATGTTTTCAATTAGTGCACCATGAGCAACCAAAGAACCCCTTTGTTTAAAATTATAAAAAGGGTTGTCCCTGTCCGGGATATTATAGAGTTCTAAAACGTCTTTTTCTATTTCAAATCGCCATGGCTGAGAGTTATCACCTGATGGCGCTCTTATTCCCGCATTAATTATTTCAAGCAGGACTTCCTTCGTAACATCCATAACTATTATTATACAACAAAAAAGTCTGACTGTTTATGGATAAGGAGACGGCCTTAAGGCCACGTGTTTACGATTGCCGGATGAGAGATATTATCCGCTCCAGGTCGCCGGACATTGAACGGTCTTTTTTTACGGACGGACTTACTTTTCTTATAATATTGTAAATTTTCTGAGAATGATTACCGGCATTTTGTATGCCACGCAGTTCAAGAGACTGGCAGGAGGCAAGCATTAATATAGCCGTTAAACGTTCAAGATTTGCCACAGATTCTCTCAAGTCAAAAGCTGCATGGGTGCCGAGACTGTTAACGTCCTGATTGTCTCCTTCCGTCGGCAAAGAATGAGACTGGTGAGACTGGGCAAGCTTTCTGTTCTCAACCGCTAGTGATGCCGCCAGTATTTGCATAGGTCTGAATCCGCTATAGACAGCCGGTTCTTCAACAAGATTTGCAGGAAGGCCGAAATTTTTTCGGGGGTGAACCATGTTAGCTAAAATAGCATGGAGCCATGTTGAGGCTTGAGATATATCAGTTTTCAGGAGGTCGCACGCGGAAGTAATGTAGTAGCCCATAAAATTAGCACCGTGATATATTTGGCCCGTTGCAGAATCAACAATCGGATTATCGTTGACCGAATTTATTTCTTCTTCTATCCACTGTTTTGACATGGCCATGCTATCTTTGAACGGTCCAAATCCCTGGGCTACCGATCTTAGAGAATAATAATCCTGAAGTCCTTTTACACCGGACAAATCATTACTGTTTTTAGCGGCCATAAATTCCTGTCTCGTATTGTCCAGGCTTCTTATCAATTTGCTTCCCTGCCAAAACAGCCGCATGAATTTTGCTATCTCTTCCTGGCTTTTATGGTTTTTTATTTTATGGACTATCGGGGCATAGGGGCTGTCGGTGATACAGGCTGATTCAAGGGCCATGGCGATGGAAGATAGCATCCAGAAAAATAATTTATCAAGGTCGTAAAAGGCCAATGTGGCTGTTGCGGACATTAGGGAAGTGCCGTTTATCATGGCCAATCCCTCCCGGCCTCTTAGCATCAGGGGCAATATCCCTGCCGTTTTAAATGCCCGGCGGGCTGACATTTTTCTGCCCAGAAAATTTACCGGAACATCCTCGCCTATCATTGCCGCTGCTATTTGAGCAAGCGGTATTAGGTCGCCGCTTGCACCTATGGAGCCGTATTTTTTTACAACCGGATGAATCCCCTTATTTGCCACATCTAAAATATATTGGATAGCTTCTACTCTAACGCCGGAATATCCAAGGCTTAAGCAATTAGCCCGTAAGGCCATGGTCAGGGCTATTATTTCCTCGGGTATCTCAGGCCCCATGCTAATTGAGTGGGATTTTATCAGATTAATCTGGCGCTCATCCAGGTATTTTACATAAAGGGGCTGGTCTATTTCATTTAAGCGTTCATCTACCATATTTACCTGATTTCCGAACTGGGTGCTTAGCCCGTAAACCGGTATATGTTTTTTTGAAAAATCCATTAAGACCCCCAGAGATCTCTCTATTTTAGAATAGCTATTTTTATCCAACTCAACTCGCCGGCCGTTTCTGGCTATTTGGACACAATCATTTATTGTAAGCTTCCCATTGCCTATTGTGATTGTTTCGGTACGGTTCATGTTAGCCTTGGTTTTTTGCCGGCTAGAGCTATTAAGGTCGGACCATTTTTTTGTTTAGAGCTTGAGCCGTCAAATTTTTTAAGTAAAATAACCGGCATTGATTTTTCGCCTAGCATATCATTTAATTTTCGGAATTCTATGCTTGACCTGACCAATTCGGAATGAACGGTTTTAGAAATTAGTCCGGCTGTTTTTGCGTGATTTTTTATTTCTCCGGCCGGTTCAAGCTCAATTATTAATTTTTGAAACCTGCTTTTGCCGGCGGTTGTATTATAAGCCCTATAATTACCGGTGAGCAACCCTGAGACATTTTTATTTTTTATTGCCGAGGAAATATTTTCCGGAAAAATATTTATGGCATAAAAAGTTACTGCAACATCGGTACGGCCTTTTAATGTTAAGAACGGCATTTGCCAATTGCTTAATCCGAGCCGTGAGATTTTATCAGTTAAGCCGGCCCTGCTAATTATTTTTTTAATTTCTTTAAAATGAATTATCCTGCCCGTATCATGAATATTGTATCGGATAAGCGGGATGGCGGTGTCTGCCGTTAATACGAGCTCGCCGTCTATTTCCTCAAAAAATATTTGGCCGGAATCATATTGAACAAGTCCCGGCAGAGTTTTTGCATCGCCAAACAATTCATTATAAAGTTTTTTATTTTTCAATGATTCATTTCTTAAAAATATTGATAACGGTGTCTCGTGAGCCATGGGGCCGGCATCGGCGGAGCCGTAGATGCTAACAATTGATGTTTTGTTCTTTATGCCAAGAGTAGCAAGAAAATCATTGCGCCAGGTTTCACTGAATTTATCGCCGGCGGTTATGGCTTTGATATCCGGAGCTAATTTAATTTTTCTTTTTCTGGCTTCCACCGCTACGTTCATTAAAAAAGGAGGATATCCCGCCAGGACAACTTTTTTAAATAACGGGGCGATATTGGATAATGAAGACATAATATCCTCCATCTCAACGCCGGGTGAAACCACGGATATATTATATCCTCGGCGCGATAATTCTCTACAGCAGGCCAGAGTAAAATTACCGGCTATCCAAACGCCCATGGAAAAACAAATCACAACCAGGGTTTTGTCACTTTTTTTAATTCCAAATATTTTTGAAAATATTCTTTCATGCAGGTCGGCGCCGTGTAGTTCTTGTTTGTCGCCCCTGAACCAAAAAGTCGGCTTGCCTGATGAACCCGAGCTGGCATATATCATGGGCGGAGTATTCATGGAAAACAGGTCGGACGTTTTATTTTTGTAGATGTAAGATTTTTTTTCGGTGATAGGCAGATATAAAAAATCGCCCAAGGTTTTTATTTGGGCGGGATTTATTTTGTTTTTGCGCAAGAGCTTTTGATAGGCCGGTATGTGGCTCTGTGCGAATTTAAAAAGTTTTATAGGGTCAAACTTAGGCATGTACGCTAATGACAAAAATGATTTTTATTTATCCCGCATCTTTTGTGGAATCTCTGGATTTTTGTCTCGGCCTTATTGGGCCGAGAACCATTCCGCAAAAGGTGCGGGACTTATTTTCGGTTAAATTTACTAATAAATTCTCTGGTTTTTGCCATCCGCTTTTTTATGCTTGAAGCAGTAGAAAATCCCGGTTCAAGTTTTTCTTCCAGGCTTACAATATATCTGCCTGAAGGCATTTTTTGACTATTGGCTATTCTTCTCAACACATAATTCATAGCAGAGCCGGCCATGGCGGCCGAAGTTCCGAGCTGAGGTACGGCAGCGATTGCCCGGCCTATATTAGCAATTGAATCCTGCATTTTTTCGGTCAGATATTCCGGGCCTACTATTTTTGTGGCCAACTGTAGCCACTTTCTGAAATCCATATTGGCCAGGCCTTCTTTTTCTATATTTCCAATCAGGCCGTGAAATATTTTTCTTTTTGGCTCCAGTTCAAATCTTTCAACATCCAATATTATTCCATCGCCATTATCGGTGGCCATTAAAACAGGTATTTTGTTTTTCCTGCAAATTATCCGAGCGGCAATTTTAAGGTCCAGGCTATCCATTTCATCTATAAAAACATCAAGTCCGGGCTTACCAAGTATAAATTTTTCTAAGGTATCTTTGGTTATGCCCTTATCCCAGACATGAACATCGGCAAATGGGTCAAGCTCCCAGACTTCATGCGCTGCAATGTGGGTTTTATTTTGTCCGAAATCGGTCAACTTTGCTTTTATTCGATTAAGGTTAGAGACTTCCAGGGTATCAAAATCTGCTATCTTTAAGGTTTTTGGTCCTCCGCTTAGGGTTATGGCGTGAACTATGGCAGAGCCTACCGAAAGTCCGGCGACACCCACCTTTAATTGCCGGTAATTTTTTTGTTCTTCAGACGAAATGATATTTTTGTTTCTGGCAGTTCTTAATTCAAAATACAAATTTTCAGGCAGTATTTTTATTGCTAAATTGCGCCAGGGATAATAGGCCCAAACAGGTTTAATTCCGGAATTTTTTAAGAATTTTTCAAGCGGTTCTTTGGCTTCCGGCATTTCTTTTTTAAGATGAGGATTTCTTATGAAAAATAATTCTTTTAATCCATTTTCAAATGCATCAATTTTTAATATGCCTTTCGGTATTTTTTTTTCGTCTTTAAGCAGTGCGGGTTTCTTTATTTTTTCTTCCTCTGATTTTTTTGCGCTCATAGGTCATAATTATATCAAAACAATAATAAAAACAACCCTAACTGTGGGTTGTTTTGGGATAAGATTTTAATTGTGTTTCTCCACCACTATCGTGGAAAGAGTAGGTGGCACGAAAGAAATAGCAGGATGACATGATTCTTCTGTCAGGGCCCCGATGGACTCATTAACGCTGGTTTCTTTTTCTGGGCGGAATAGCTTGGCGGCTGACAACAAAGAGTTGGCAAGTGGCAGCAATTCATTATAATAATTGCCCGGGCCTCTTTTAAAGTTCCGATGGTTTACTGTTAAGCCGGTATTCTTCGAAGATTTTAAAATTTCTTTTCTAAGATTTTTACCCAAGAATAAATCTACGTGCGTGTCTAATATATCTATGGCTAGATCCCGGAAGCTATTTACTGTTTCACTGCCCTTGAATGTACTCCAGTCGAACTCAATAAAAATGGATGTATTTTTAGATACCCTGAGCATTTCGGATATCGTTACCCTACGTTCATCGGAGCTTAAGTGCATCAAAACAAATCTAAGATGGCTTATATCAACTGAGCTATTATCCAAAGGTAAAGAGCTTGATTTGCATTGAATAGTTGGGTGGGAAGATTTCGCCTGTTCTTGCAAGAAAATATATTTAATGTCTGCTGCAATATATAGTATTTGGTTTTGTCGTAACCATTTCCCTAGTTCCGTATTCGGCCCTGAGCCTATATCTAGTACCGATTTATTATTTTGCAGCCCAATATTTAAAAGACGCTGTGACACCGTAAAAGGATAGCTGAATTTTTGAAGTCTCATAAGTTCATTCTCTTGCGAGCCTGATCTATAAATATTTGCCAAGTCGCTGCCTCCTTTTTAATGTACTTCCATGTCGCCTATTTGTATCATCTTGAACTATGCAGTGTCAAAAAAAGATAAAATTTACTGATTTTTTAAAATAGTGGCGACATCTATTTTTGAGGCGAGGATGAAGTCATTTTCAGACAGGCCATTTATGGCGTGGGTCCAAAGCACGAGCTGAACTTTATTGTAGAAAATATGAATATCGGGATGATGGCCTTCGGATTCGGCAATATCAGCGACTTTGCCGATAAAATCCATTGCTTCTTTGAAATCTTTAAATTCAAAATGCTTGGTAATTTTTCTGCTGGAATCTAAAGTCTCCCAGTCTTTGACTTGTTTTAAGTATTCATCCAGTTTATCGCCCGAAAGAGGCTTGGCACCTCCTTCGCACGGGACACAATGTTTGTCGGAAAGCATGAAGGCTGTAGCACGTTAACACTTAAACGCTTTAACAAAATCCATTTTCCTAAATGCTAAGGTGCTAGTGTGTTAAGGTGTTATGATGATTCTTAATCAAATTCAAGCATTTGGTTATTCCAAAGACAATATTCGCAGGTGGACCTTGAGTGGTGTGCCGGCAGAGGGTCTTTTCTCAAGAAATTAACGGCATCCTCAAAAAGTTTTCTGACTCTTTCGTGGTCAATCTCAACTTTTACCGGCTTAACTTCAAATTCAACTATGCCATTTTTGCCTACTTTTTTGGGATAATAATAAACAAGATAAGCAAAGTCTGCCGATGGATAACCGTTTGCCTCAAGAAGTAGGCTATAGCTATCAAGCTGTGTTCGGTAGTATTTTTCGCTGTCGCCTTCGCGTGGCGCACTTCCACGTGTTTTATAATCCAGTGGAATGTATTTATCATTAAGAACCATGCAGTCATCCAGTGCGCCAAAAAGTTCTGCGTTTATTTTCTCATCTCTATAAATAAGTCCTGTTCGCCAGTTTCGCCAAGTGTTCATTAACTTCGCGTCGGGCATAAGCACACCTTCAACCTTGCCTTCAAGTTCCGGTGGAAGCGAACCGCGGTAGTTGTCAAAATAGTCTTTTATAACCAAATCCATACCTCCCGGCAGTGACGGGAAAATTCCTCTTGGCCGGTGAACTCTTTCGTTGTAAGCCAGCCAAAAACAGCGGGGACAATCCCTGTACAGGTTTAAACCGGACGTAGGAGACAATCTGATAAGCTTGTTTTCCATAATATTGGCGATTTTTTATTTTTTACTAATTACTAATATCTAATATCTAATTTCTAAATAAATCTCAAGTTCCAATGACTAAAAACATTAATCGGTAATTGGACATTGGGTATTGATTAGACCTGCCTGCCGGCAGGCAGGAATTAGGTCAATTAGAAATTAGAAATTTTAATTATTTTATTCCTTTGCTTAGCGCCCTTTACTACCCTTAGCAATTTTGACGGAATATTTAAATGCTTAGCGAGTATTTCCAGAGATTTTTTATTCGCCATTCCCCGTTCCGCTTTTTCTTTAACTGATATCTGAAAACTTTCCGAAGACCTTTCTAATATACCTTCTTTCTTTGAGCCGGGCAAAACCTTAATCCGGTAGTAGAAATTTTGAATGCCTTTTGGGTTTTGCTTAGTATTAGCCATATGCTTCAATAATAACCAAATTATTTTGAATTATAAATATATTAAAATTAACTGGCAATAAAACCTATCAAAATTTTCACTACCGGGCTTAATTTTTATATATTGAAGTTTCATTACTAAAATGCTAATCTGACCCAAGCACTTTTGCAACCCATAAGGAGATTAACAGGCATGCCAATAGAAGATTCTATGCAGGCAGAGTCGGTAATGCTATCGCTTGGAGTTTCTCCAAGGACAGGATTTCTTATAGAAGAGAGTCAATTCTCATATGATATGGTTTATGGCGGGCCGGATGGTTTTTTTGAATACGCCAGAGATATTAATTTGGTTGCCGGCAATTTGCCGTTGCGTATTAAGAATAAAAGCGTAGCCAAAGCGGTAAGTAGACTCCCCGAGTTTAATTACGGATTCTTTGAGAATTTAAGCTGGCCTGCCGCAAACAATCTTATGCTTTCTCTGACCATGATTACTCATGCGTATTTGCTCGAGAAGCTTGGCTATAAAACAGTTGAAGAGTTGAAACAGGATGAGAGCCCAAAGCTTCTTGATAAAAAATTGGCATTGCCTTTGTATGAGCTGCATTTGATTACCGGCGTTGAGCCCTCGGCCTCCTATTGCTTTTACGGCCTATGGAATTATAGACGGACTAAACCTAGCAAGCCCATAACGGTAGACAATGTCAGGATGCGTTTTTCTTATACTGCATGTGAAGACGAACATTGGTTTGTCGGAACTCACAATGACGTTGAGGTTACTTTTGCGCCGGCTATCAATCCTATGCTAATGGCCGCCATGTTGAGCCATGTCCCGGCTTTTTCGGCGAAGGCCATGGCAGATGTTCTTGCTCAAGCTATCACACCGAATATGGAAGTTGTCCGTTCTTTAAATCGGGTTCGCGAGAGATGTCGCGCCGATTTTTATTTCAATCAGGTGCGCATGTTTTTCTCATTTCCTCGCAACGTGACTTTTGAGGATGTGCCCGCCTGGCAGGGTCGAGAGATTTTAGGTGAAACTGGAGGCCAGTCGCCTTTTCAGCATTTCAGACTTGCCATTCTTGGCATTAAGCACCGAGACCCGTATTTTCCAAAAATGAGAAAACATATGCAATCAAATTTTCAGGCCTTTTTGGAAATAGCCGACAAATCCAGGGTCAGAGAATTCGTTCTTGATAAAAATAACAAAGCATTGGATGAGGTTTATAATTCGCTGGTTCGGGCGGTTATTGACTGGCGTGATGCTCACGGACGCCTAGCCCAGGAATATGTTGCCAGCCTAGGCGATCCCGACGGCACAAGCAAGGCCCCGGTCTCGTGGCTGAAGCATCTTCGAGATGAAACCGAAAAAAAATTGATAGTCAGATAATTTAGTAAATCCCCTTTCGCCTGTCTACCGCAGGCAGGGGGATTTTCCAGGAAGTAGATTTTTGAAAAGTTTGCTTATGGCAAACAAAAAAGCCGAAAGGCCATTCAAAAATTCACTCCCTGGTTTTTTATTTGAGTAGTTTTATTCCAATGTTCTCCTCCTTCGCCAAAGGCTTCGGAAGGACAAGTAAGAATTTGTGAATAGATTTTATGAAAATAATTTAGGGATATCTTTCAATTTCACAGAATAGTCTTTTGTAAACTGGCCGACGCGGGTACGCTCAAGTTCTGCCAAATATCCGCCCGTGCCGAGTTCATTCCCGATGTCGCGGGCCAGTGAACGAATATAGACTCCGGGGCCTGTGGTGACTTTTATTTTCAGAAATGGCCATTTATATTCTAAAATTTCAATTGATTTTATTTCAACTTCGCGAGGCTTCATCTCCGGCGCCTTGCCTTTCCGGGCGTATTTATAAGCTTCCCTGCCATTTATTTTTATTGCGCTATAGACCGGCGGTATTTGTCTTATTCTGCCGATAAATTTTTTTGTAATTTCAGTCACTATGCTTTTGTCGGGTTGCTCATATTTTTGCACTATTGTTTTCTTACCCTCTTCATCGTCTGTTTCGCTTGTTTCGCCAAGTTTCACTAAGGCAATATATTCTTTTTCTTTTTTAACTTCTTCAGACAGGTTTTTTGTTGATTCCCTGCCAATACCGACAACCAAAACACCGCTGGCAAGCGGGTCCAGTGTTCCGGCATGACCGACTTTATTAGCACCGGTAGTCTTTTTTATCATTTGAACAACATCATTTGATGTCGGCCCTTTTGGTTTATAGACGGCGATTATCATCAACTTAACAATATAACAAATTAACAATTTAACAACAAAAAGGTCGGCTAAATCAGTGATTTAGCCGACCTTTCAAGAGCCGCAATGTTTAGATGTTAATATGTTCTGATGCTTATATATTATTTTGACTGCAGTGCCTGTTCTATTGTGGCCTTGACGGTTGCGTATGTTTGGGCGCCATTGATGACGAATGTTTTGCCGTTAGGTGCTATAACCACGCTATAGGGAGTTCCCCTTCCGCCTGAATTTTGGGCATCTTGAGTCTGAGCTTTAATAAAAGAATCATACCTTCCGCTTTGGTAACATGATTCAAATTGGTTACGATTTATTCCAAGATTTACTGCCATCTGGGAAAGCTGGGCGTCGCTGTTGGCTAGGTTTGTTTGGAATACCGCGTCAACAAAAGCCCAGAACTTATCATTTCCGCCAAGTTCCGCAATACATTCGCTGGCGGCGGCTTGCGGTAGTGCGCGGGGATGTATAGATTCAAGGGGAAAATGTCTGTAAACCCATGCTACTTGGCCGTCAAATTCTCCCAGAACCTGTTGCATAGTCGTGTGGAAGCGTTGGCAGAACGGGCATTGCAAGTCAGAAAACTCAACTATTTTGACCGGAGCATTGGCCGCACCCCTGATGTGGTCGTCACCGGTGACTTTTTTAACGTTATCGGACGGATTTCCTGCTTGGCCGATATTTGCTTGAGCCGGAACCTTATCGTTTATTGCCTGCCCTTTGCCACCTATACTGTCCCCGAAAACTATTGCACCGCTGATGAGTAGTCCGGCCAAGACAATAGAGGCCGGCACCATGTATGAATTGTTATTTTTGAAAAATGCAGTAATGCCTGAACTTATTTTGTTTAGCATTTGAACTGGCCCCGATTCTTTTTTCGGCTCCGGCATTGGCTCTGCAGTTTCCGGTTCGGGCATATTATTTTGAGTGGTTTCGTCGACCGGAGGCGTGTTTGGTTCCTGGTTGGTGTTTGTTGTATTCATATTCAAAGTATAGCTTATAATAAACTTGATGCAAGACGAGGATGTCAATAAATTATATCAAAAATAAAAAGCCAAAAATAAAAATTAACCTAATTATTCTAATTAACCTAAATAAATCCCAATGTCCAAATCCCAAATTTTAGAAATTATTTATTAGGCCTTGAGTGTTCATTAGAATAATTAGGTCAATTAGAGCAATTAGATTAATTAGTATAATTTTCTATGCCATTATTCTTTATAATTTCCGCATATTTATACGCGCTTGGGCGTATTTTTCTTTCAAGAGTTTTATAATCTATCTCAGTAAGACCGAATCTTGGCCAGAAACCATGAGCCCATTCAAAATTATCCAAAAGTGACCAATACATATATCCACGGACAGCAACGCCCTCCTCAATAGCTTTGTGAACATTTTTTAAAGATTCTTTTATAAACCATTCGCGGTATTTATCCTGGACATCGGCCAGGCCGTTTTCAGTGATGTAAATTGGTTTGTTATATTTTTTTAATTCTTTTAGCACATGATAAATTGCCTCGGGATATAACTCCCAGCCTATATCAGAAATTTTCTCATTTTTATTTTTACCCCCCGCTGTCTTATGGAAATAGTGATTAAGGCCGATAAAATCCTGCTTATCTTTAATCTTATTTAAGAAGTAAAAATTCCAATGCCAGTCTGCAAAACTTTTCATTATTCTGTTTATCGAATGATTTTCATAGGCCTCAAAATATATCTGATGTTTTGCAATGCCAACCAAAGATTCCGAGTCTATAGATTTTATTTTATCGTAGGCTTTTATATGGGCTTTAATTAAATTTTTAACAGCACCCAAATATTTAATGGGATTTTTTATTTGTGGAGGCCAGTTTCCCTTTAAATAGGAGTGGCTGGAAATAACTAAGGGTTCGTTTATAGTAATCCAGAACCTAACCCCATTTTCCACTCCCGGTGTGGAAAGTTTTGAGACAACCTTTTCGGCATAACGGGCAAAATATTCAGGAAATTTTTTGGCAACGATTCCTCCTTTGTCGCGAAGCCATAAAGGTAACGTCCAGTGCCATAAAGTTACAAGAGGTTCTATTCCCCTTTCCCTCAAAGCTAAAATAACTTGGCGGTAGTGCTCAATCTCTTTTTCGTCAAATTTTCCTTCCTCCGGTTCAATGCGGGACCACTCAATTGAGAAGCGATGGGCTGTGTGGCCGAGCGATTTGGCAATATCAAAATCTTCCTTAAACCGATTATAGTGGTCACAGGCCCTACCGGAAATATAATTTTCCTCCTGCAGCGGATTGGGGTAGGAGCTTAGAATGTAATCTGGCCAAACTTTTAACTTTGAACTTTTAACTTTTAACTTAGCGGTAGCGCCTTCCCACTCCGTCCAATCATTCTCGGTATTGCCTTCAACCTGATGAGAAGCGGTGGCCGCTCCCCACAAAAAGTTTTCAGGAAATTTCATAATTTTTCGCTAAATTCCGGAGCCACAAAGATAAGGTGGCTTACCGTAATTTAGCCCTTAGGGTTTGCCCAATTTTCCTGCCTGCCACAGGCAGGCTCGTTAAAATGGTTTCGTAATGGCTCACCGTAGCATTGTACGCCTCACCATTCCTCAACCATTTTGCCTCAAACTTGGGACAAACGATAAAATTATTTAAGCATTGATATATTTTATTTTGCTTGGTATATTGAAGCAAGTATTTTTATAAGGAGATATTCATGAGTCACACATCACTTAATCAGTTTACAATTGGAAACGAAAGCAATAAAGGTATTTTAATATTGTCGGGGTTTTTTAACAGGGCCCTTATTGAAGCTACTGTTAAAGATGAACTTCATTGGGAATATAAGGGCGGTGGAGAATATTCCTGTGAATACGTCGAAGGTCGCGTTAGCTTATATGTATACGAGGCAAGTATGCTCGTGTCCTACTATCTTGCCCCTGCCTCCGGTTCTTATGCGGTTGAAATTTTTTACTCAGCTCTTAATATTTCGGATTATCATGAAAAAGTATTGAGGGCATATGAATTAAGAGATGCAATTTATAAACAGGAAGAGCGAAAAGGTAGCGTATGTAGTTCGGGCATTCCCGAGAAAGTCTCCCCATGAGGGAGATTTTATTTTGCATTAAGACAGCTTGTTAGCTCTTGTGTTTCTGTCCAGCCACATTGACCATCGGTCTGGCGTTCGCATTTTGCGGTTCGGTAGCAGGCGTACTCTTCACGGTATTCGCAGGTTGTTATAACTTCTTCTTCGGCGCATACCTGGCTACTGCATCCTGTGATTATACAGCTCTTTGCTTGCCCCGAGCTTGTCGAGGGGCCAAAAATGACGGGAATTCTTAACTGGTCATCATGCTCGGGCAGGCCGGAGGGATTATCTTTATGAAGTATCAGAGTTCCTTTGCTGCCTGCCGAAGGTCCGGAGAAATTTAATATAGACTCAAACGGCACAAAGTCTTCAGTCATCCATTCGTCTTGTGCCTGGGCATAATGAATTGCAATGCGATTGCCATTTTCATCCAGCAGTTCAACCGGAAAAGACGCTTCAAAATACCAGGTTCCCCTGGCCTCACCGGTGATGGTCAGCGGGCTTTTAATTATTGAATTTGGACGAGGCGAATCAATGCGAATTAAGTTTTGTTTTTCTAATTCGTTACCAATTTCTTCACTAAAAGTTTTACCTCCCGGTTCACGGCATTGGCGCGGATAGGATTCCATAATCAGATATCCGGCATCGGCACATTCTTGGAAATTCCTGACGGACCAGTCGCTTCGGTAGGTTATTTTATAAATCACACCGGCGTGGTCATCGGAAACATACATAATGCCTCCCGATTGAGTGATTATATCAACGGGCCGGCCAAGTGCGCCTTTGTCTGTGAGCCATCCGGTTATAAAATCTTCAATACCTTCGTAATTTCCTTGGGCATCAAGTTTTACGCGCACAATTTTATATCCGGTCGGTTCAGAGCGATTCCATGAACCGTGATATGCCACAAATAAATCATGCCAATATTCTTCGGGCCAGCCTTCTTCCTGAATAAATGCTAAGCCGAGCGGAGCGGAGTGGGCCTGGAGGTCTATGTAGGATGGAATTTCAGTCGGTTCTCGGCAAGGGATTTCGTAATAAGTATTTTTATCAAACTTATCAAAATTAGTATCATGAATATTCTTGCCGTAACATGTCGGCCAGCCATAATTTCCCGCTTGCCCTGAGTTTGTCGAAGGGTCGTGGATTATATTAATTTCATCCGGTGGGATGTCGTCGCCAAGGCTATCTCTGCCCATTTCAGTCGCCCACATTCGCCCATCAATATAGCTCCAGTCAAAGAAAACAGAATTGCGGAGTCCCCTGGCGTGCAGTTTAAAATCACTGCCGTTAGAATTCATTGAATATATTGTGGCTCTTCTTGGGTCGTTCTCATGGCAGACATTACAGGAGGACCCGATGGAAACATAAAGCCGTCCATCTTCAGGCCCGAAACCTATTGTTCTGGTGTAGTGTCCGCCTCCTTCGGACAGGTCAATTATTTTTTCCGGTCCTCCGTCGGAGTAAGTTGGCAGACGGGATATCTTATCTTCTTCGGCGATGTATAAAGCAAATTCATTTTGGGGATCAAAAGCCAGGCCATGCGGGTTTTTGAGATTTCTTAAAACTGCATTTTGTCGTGCAACTTTACCGTCCTGAACTTCAAGCAAGCTCACAATGCCTTGCTTTGTCTGGCTGACCCACATATTGCCGAAGCCATCAAAGGCCATAACGCGGGCTCCCGGCAAATCTTTGGCGAATATTTCAATGGAAAAACCGGGCGGCATGCTCAACGGCATGCCGGTTGTATTGATGGTCTTGGTTATATCTTCCGGCGGACCCTTAATTACCGGGCCTATTCCGCGCAGATTTTTCCAGGCATAAATACCGGACCATGCGGCAGCTCCGGAAAAAGTGACGACTATAATCCAAAAATAAATTTTACGGTGTATAGGCATGTTAGATTTGTTGCTCAGCAATCTTATGGCCAAAATTTGAGATTTGTCCCGATGCCAAGGGCATCGAGGACCCTCGATATTTGCATAGCAAATATGGGACAGTAGAAAGATTATTAAGCAACAGATTTAAGTTAATTTATTCAATATTTTATTAAATTCAGCCCATGATCTGATTCGGGTATAATTTTCGGAATTTTTAAAAACATTTAAATTATCAAAAAGGAATTTATTCTGAACTGATACTAGTAAATTTAAAACCGTAATTTCGTCGTCAATATAATGGGTTATTCCTAGCTTTTTGGCCCGAATATCTTTGTCTTCCTTATTATCTACAAAGAAGGTGTTTTTTTCATTAAAATATTCAGGCCAAATTTTATGATACTTCATCAGATTAACAGTTTTGTCCGGATTTCTTCTTCTGGAAATAAGAAAAAAATTAAGACCCGAAGCTTTAATCTTGGCCAGCGTATTTTTCAGCCCCGGCATGACCGGCGAACTGCGCGAGATTACAGGGTCGTCATATAAGATTTCTTGAAAATTATGGTAAATTTTGTCGGGCAGGTGCTTTTTTATTATCTCCGAAGGTGTTTTGTCGGCACTTATTTTTATTCCCAGTTTTGAAGCTAACCGCACCTTGTTTTTGGTATGGTCCAAGATGACGCCATCAAGGTCAAACCCCAGGACAGATGTATTTTTCCTATGCGTCATATAAATAAAATTAGCAAGTTTTAGTTTAGCCGGCTACCCTGTTATCATAAATTAAAATCAGTTACTTAACAATGAGGTATGCATGTCTCAGGCAAAGCAAAACAGATTTGAAAAAAAAGCCAAAAATATTCTGAAATATCTCAAGAGTGATATAAGATATGACCAAAATTTTTTGCCTAGGCCATTTTTTATTGAAATTACAGGCTCACCGGCTTCGGGCAAGACCACAACCATTACCGAACTGGATAAGTTTTTCAGGCGCATGGGGTTCAGAGTCTATCGGCCCCAAGAAGGCGCTGAAGTTATAAGGCACGTGAGCCGAAGTACGCCGTTGTATAACATCAGGACCGGCCTCTATGCTCTTGAAATGCTGATAGACTTGAGTAATAGCCACAAATATGACCTGGTTATTTTTGACAGATCCATTTTTGATACATACGCCTGGATGATGTATTGGCATGATAAGGGCCATATTCCGGAATCGCATAAAAAATACAACCAGAATTTCTTTTTGCAGAATTTCTGGGTAGATAATATGGATGCTGTCTATTTTATGGTATGTGATGTGGAGGAGACTATGAGGCGCGAGTTGCGCATTGCCTTAAGCGATAAGCTCGGTGAAACGACAAATCCCGAAACCGTCAAAAAATTAGCAGACAGGTATAAAAGAGCCTACGAAGAATTGTCGCCCAGGTATAAACAGTTGCGCTTAATAGATACAGCAAAGATGAACGAGAAAGAGATGGTGGAGTATGTCGCTTCAATGACGCTTGATGCTCTAGAAAAAAAGGCAACAGAAAGGAGAAGGCAAAATGTTTGATTACGAAACTAAGCCACCAGCCTGCCCACATGAATGTGAAGAAGACCACAATGAATTTATCAGGATACATATTGTTGCCTGCTGTGATGGAGTTTGTATTGAGTGCCTTAATTACATAAAGAGAGACATGATGGATAAACATTTGGCAGAGTGCCACGATGACCCGGAAGCAAAAAAGAGGCTGACATGTTTGAGCAATATTTCCGGAAGGGCCGTAAAAATATGACAGCCAAAAATAAGCAAAGCTTTTGCAGGCTCACCCTTATGCGCTGCGCTCATGTCTGCAGTTGTCCTTGCCATAAGCCGGGAGCTTTAAGAAGGTGCATGATAGCATGCTGTACTTCTTGCCCAGGGAGCTGCGGCAGAAGAATAAAAAGAGGGCTAAAGGATACCCATTTAGCTAGGTGCCACACAGAGCATAAGTCTACTTAGTAGATTTAAAAGCGAAAATATTATAGTGATAATATTTTAAGTCCCGCAAGATAATGCAGGGACTATTTTTTATCGTCGCCACTTATCATTTTGCTGATATATGTGGCCAGAAAAACGACTACGAGTGTTATGATGACGGCATAAACAAATTTAGCCAAGACGGTATTTTTTTCAAGAGTAAAAACATGATTAATGAAAGAAGTAATGGCATCATTCCAGGCTAAACCGGCTACGAGGCCCAAGGACGTGGTGATGTAGACTACTATTTTATTTTTTAGTTCTTTATGCATTTTTTATCTGTTGTCGCCATTGCCGATGATGGTTCCACGCTTTTTACGCGACTTAAGCTTGGCGATATTTTCTGAAGCAATATCATGAAGAGACAGCCTCAATTCTGATGATAATTGGGATACATACCACAAAACATCACCGAGCTCTTTGGCCAGCTCGGTTTTTTGTTCTTTTGTTATTTTACCGGCCCCGTCGCGGTATATTTTTTTAATTTTCCCGGCTATTTCCCCGGCCTCACTTACCAGACCAAGAACAGGATAACTCACAGGGTAATTAAAGTTTTTATCCTTTTTTGAATAAATTGCCGTTTTTGCCGTTAGTTTTTGGTACTCATTAAAGTTCATTTGATTTATCTAGGGCTTGCCGGCTTTTGGGCTCTTTAAAGCCCAAGCGTGTAAGTCCTGTTATCGTTCGTAAATGCCGGTTAACTCATTCCACTCCAATACGTGCCCTTTCATGGCATTCTCAAGCGCCATCCTATCTGTTGAAGGTGAAAGATTGAGCATTTGGTCTAGAGCGTAAAGTCTAAAAATATATCTGTGGCGGCCTTCTGGCGGACATGGGCCCCCATAGCCGGTTTTGCCAAAATTAGTAATGCCCTCTACCGCTCCTTGCGGTACTGAATTTTCCATAATTTCTTTTGTTTCCGGTTTTATATTCCACACTGTCCAATGGGTCCAGCTTCCAGCCAGGGCATCCGGGTCGTACATAATCAAAGCCAAGCTTTGGGCGGTTTTTGGCACATCAATAAATACAAGGGGCGGATTTAAATTAGCCCCGTCGCAAGAGTAAGTAGAAGGGATATGCTCTTCGTTTTCAAAAACCATGCTTGTTATTCTCATTTAAGCGTTTAAGCATATAAACATTTAAGCATTTGAACACGACACACGTTTCTTCAGTTATTTCTACTCTTAGTTTACGGATGTAATTATTATGCTCCATGTTCGCATGCTTGTATGTTTAGATGTTTGTATGACTTATTCTATTTCATACCGCAACGTTATATTAACAGTAATCTCTTGAGAACCGGGCTCTATGCTTAGTGCCGGCAATGCTTCGCTACTGCCATAGCCTCCTGCACTTGCATCAAACCTCTCAACGGATCCTTTGTATAGATTACTGCCCTCGTTGACTGATAAAAGTTTGCCAAGCCTAAAGCCGCCGGCTTTGGCAACCGCTTCGGCTTGGTTGCGGGCCTTTTCCATAGCCTCCTCTCTGGCCTGGTTCTCAACTTCAGTCGGGTCGTCAATCGTGAAAGAAAGTTGGGACACAGAGTTTGCGCCCTTCTGTACCGTACCGGCTAAGACGTCTCCCGCTTTTTCAAAATTTCTAATTTTAACAGAGACAGTTTGACTGACAGTATAACCGACGATTTGGGATGGCGGACAAGGCCCGCCGTCGCGAGGGCATGAGTAATACTGATACCTGGGCTGAACGCTATAGTCCCGGGTTCTTATGTCCTCCCTTTTTACTCCCTCTGATTTCAGGTAGTCAATTATCGCGTTGGCTTTTTCGGTGTTTGATTTTTGAAGAGTGCCGATGTTTAAACCGCCTTCATTTATTACACTGAATGTGAACTGAGCGATATCCGGTATTGAAACGGCCTTGCCTTCGGCGTTAACCGAAAAGCTCCTGATAGAAGAAGGGTCAATAGACTTGGAGTAAGAGCCTACCCAGCGCATGAACGAAAGGGCAAATACTAAGGCGACAAACATAACAGTCCAACCGAGATAATTTTTTATTTTTGGATCCATGATGAATCATTTAATCATCTAAACATCTAAACATTTAAATACAAAGCCGCGCCATGTATTTATTTGTTTGTATGCTCGTATGCTTAAATGTTTAAATTAATAATGATGTTGCTATGGTTATTATACCAAAGAATAATACAAAATAGCCAAAGTTTACTTTTTTAGCAAATCTGAGCAGGAGGTCAATAGTAAGAAGGCCGAAAACAAAAGAAAACAGCAGGGATATCAGATTGCCGGTTGATAATGAAAGATTAGTTAAATTTAAGACAATATTTCCGCCAAGTACCGCAGGTAAACTCATCAAAAAACTCAAACGAAGGGCCGTATCATCATTAAATTTTCTCAAAAGCAAAGCCGATACCGTAAATCCTGAGCGGGAGAAACCGGGTATGGCAGCCAGCCCCTGGGCTATACCAAGTATGACCGAGTCTTTGTTTGTTAGCTCGCTTGCCTGTCTGATGCCTCCTTTCTTTGCCCTTAACTGAATGACAGCCGTTACCAAAAGTAAGAGGCCGATAACCAGGGTTGCTATTTTTCCGGTAACCGGGGAGATACTTTCAAGATTTAATAATATTTTAAATAAGCCAAGACCTATAATTCCGCTGACCAGAGTAGATATTATCAGAAACTTTGTTATCTTTTTAGTTTCAGCATCGGACGATTTATAGTTGAAAATAGAGCCTAAAATATGTCTCACGTCTTTTCTTAGGTAAATTAGAGCTGCAAGGAACGTGCCTAAATGCAAAAAAAGAGCAAGCCGGATTATTTCGCTTATGCTGTTTGGACGGTTGAATATATTCTCCTCAATCAAAATAATGGCGCTTTTTGAGCTTACCGGCAGCCATTCCGTTATGCCTTGTATTATTCCTAGAATGATATTTTCCATTAGAGGGCTAATTACAATGGGCATCTTTGCAATTGCAAAGATGCCCATTGTAATTTCGCAGTTGGCATGAAAGCCTAGAGACTATTTTCTATATCGGTCAGCTCTTTATCCAGGTCGCTCAGGTCTGTGGCGTTTAGCTCTTGTTCTATGGATGTTGTTGTATCTGAATCACTTACAGAATTGAGAGACTTTATTTGGGCTTCTACCGTGTTTTGCTCTTGTTGGGATACTATGGCAACGCTCGGAGCTTCGGACTTCAAAATATAATGTCCGCCCATTATAAAAATATACCACGAAGCAAACACGAATCCTGCAAGGAGGACAATTAATGTACTGTCACGGTCTTCTACTCCGAACATGGTTCATTTAACATATAACACATTAGCACTTTAACATTTTTGTATTGTTAAGGTGTTAAGGGGTTAAAGTGTTTATTCTATGGTGTTGGTGTTGGACTTTCGGTAGGCGTAGGTGAAGCTGTCGGACTTGGAGTTGCCGTAGGGCTTGCGGTGGGAGTCGGCGTAGGCGTAGGTGATGCTGTTGGGGTCGGCGTTGCAGTAGGACTTGCTGTTGGTGATGCAGTCGGACTTGGTGAAGTTGTAGGGCTTTCTGAGGGTGATGGGCTTGGAGAGGTGGCTTCTGCTGCTTCCTCTTCTTGCTCTATTAAATCACCTGAGGCGCCTTTTATTAAGGTAATAGCTTCAACCAATAGTCTATGGGCTTTTCTGATGTGTTCAACTACATTTTTAACCAACCGACGAACTTCCGGGAATACTTCCTTTGGATTGTCAGAGGTAAGCAGTGTTACTGCAGTTGTGTCGGCTTCGTCTAGGGCGACTTTTGCCAGCTCTATTTCTTCCCTTGCTTCAACGAGCTTGTTCTTCGCGTCGCTGTAATCACGTTCTTTACCCTGCTCTGCGGTCAAATCTTCAAACTTTGCGATGCGCTCGTCTATCTTGTCGGCCAGTTTTTCTAATCTGCCGATGGCCGCGCCAAGTTTGCGCTTCATGTTATTCCAGAAGCGTTCAATCTGTGCCTTTCTTTTTTCATCAAGGCGTTGTTTAATTTCTTCCTTTTTGTCTGCTATCTTTTGTTTAATCTCTGCTCTCTTCTCCGAGGCTTGCTGACTTAAATCGTGGCTTCTTGAGGCGACGCGGTCTTTTATCTCCTGCATTTTTGCCTCTCTTTGTTCCCTTAATTCTTCAAGTCGGCTTTGTCTTTCTATCTCGCGTTCTTCTATCTTAACCCTAACCGCATCTACCTTGGGTTTGTTGTCCGGTCTTTGGGCAAGCGCCGGATAGACAAGCAAAAAGGCCGATAAAAATAATGCTGAAGCTGTGATAACTGTTATCTTTTTCATAATTTTAATTTGGTTATTCTGTTCGCTTAAAGCGAATAAATACCTAAATATTATTTTATTATATGATGACCTATCAGTAAAGACATGTTATCCACGCTAGTCTTACAGCACCAAAGCATTCAAGCATCTAAACATCTAAGCATCTAAGCATGGCGTTACCTCCCAAGGGGTTCTATGGCTCTCCATAACATAGCCCCTATTTCTTCTGCCATTTTATCACCCTTCTTATAATCCTCCTTCGTGATATATTTTTCCACCAAAGAAAAATATAAAAGATATTTTGATTCCTTTAATGAGCCATAAAGTTCTTCTTTGGGGAATTTTTTGGTTAATGCATAAATAAAGTGAACATAATCGTCCATTTTTTCTCGTAATTTATTTAGGTAATTATCGTGTTCCATGTCTTTATGCTTGTATGCTTAAATGTTTGAATGCTTAGATGCTTGAATTTTATTTGAACTTTGTGCCCCCTTTAATTTTCACTCCGCCCTTAATCTTAACATTCGGCACGGTATCTCCGGTTATATCAGCATGTTCTTCTGTGCCAAGGGTAAAGAAATTTTGTGGCGACGACTGGTTGTTGTATTCGGTTTTTATCCATTCGGAGGAGCGGGGTGTGGCTGAAACTCGGACTTCATCAATCTTACCGTTAAAAAAATCATCATAAGAGATGCTGGCATTAACGCCAAAGTGGAGTTCGGCAGTTATATCAGACCCAAATGTGCCTTCCGGTGTTGTTACTTCTGTTACTGTTTGAGATTGTCCGTTAATATAAAGTAAGGGGTCGTTGGAAGTTGAGCCGGAATCATAGGTAGCGGCCACATAATACCATGAACCGATAGTAATTGTATCCGTTGGCGGTCTCCAAAATCCGTAGGCGATTGTGTGGGGTTGACTGAAAAATATAGTTTTACTGATATTCCCAATATAAAGCTTATAGCCAAAAAACGTGCCTGAAATACCTTTGTTAAATATATAATTATTTTCACTGCCAAAGGTATCGAGATTTATCCAGGCCGAAATCGTCCCGCCTCCCGTAAAAGTATCGGCTACACTTGCGCCAGAGCCAGCGTTAATTCTGTCATCCGTCCCCTCAAAATCTATGCTTCCATTGATTTGGCCAGAAACCTGGTCGGAGGTTGTCATAGCTCCGTTGGAATCGCCATCGTTATTATTGGAAGTACTGTCGCAGACTTCTTTTGTGCCTCCTCCGCAATCGCCATCTGTTGAAATAGAAGGATTTTCCGCCAGATGCCATACACCCCCATATCCGCTATCCCACACCTCCGTCCGATTCTGATTAGTCGCTCCCGTATTGGGTCCGCCATAGTATACATAAAGTACATTATCCGCCACAGCCGACAGGCTAGCCATTCTTACCCATGCCACAATTTCTCCTGAAGAAGATGCATATTTCTCTATTTCATGGTCTAACTGGGTTCCATCAGGCAAAGCAAAAACAAAATCCCCTCCACCTCCGGTAGTGCCAATCGAAGAAGAAGCAACCTTTCCGCCAAAAGAAGTATGCTTGAAAT
The DNA here is from genome assembly GCA_030698885.1 of bacterium. Lineage (GTDB taxonomy): Bacteria > Patescibacteriota > Minisyncoccia > 2-02-FULL-40-12 > IGHO2-01-FULL-4-A > JAUYLN01. The sequence continues at coordinate 15,597 of JAUYLN010000019.1, read as the reverse complement.
CAGTATTCGTGGCGTTTATTAATACCGGAAAATGGTTATGATAATCAGCGCTGGTAGGTTTTTCCACTACGCTGGAATTTATGGTTATTTTTCTTCTGTATGTCCAGCTATTACTGAACCACGGGTCAAGAAGGCCGTAGCCTTCCTTGTCTCCTATGGCCTCAACATAGAACTCCCCGGACAACATAGGCGGATAGGACAATTTGATATTAAGATAGGCAGTTTCTCCGGAATCTAGGGAAAGGGTGATTTTTTCTTCTGACCTCGTAAAATCATTGGGCACAGGCTTTCTTTTAATAACTGTGCTGGTATAGGGTACTCCGGCCACAGGCATGTCGTTTTCAAGTAGTTCCTGATTTATCCATTCCCCTTCTTTTATTAACTGAATTGATTCAACTTTTACATCAGGTGATGAGAAATGAAGTTGAACATCCACTTCTTCTTTTTGAGCCGTTTTATTAAGAATCGCTATATATGAATCTGCCTTACCAAAACCGGTATAGGTTTGTTTATCTGATTTGATTATCAGTGTTTCGCCGTCGTTGTCATCAGTATGAGGGAAGCTAATGGTCTGGCCTTCAAATTCAAGAGGTTGGATGGGGTCTTGGGCTGATGATGGATTGATGAGGATAAAAACAAAAACTGCCACGGCCAGCATGGCTATGATGATAAACACATATTTTATTAAGTATTTTGATTGGGGCATTTAATCCTGTACTCTCGCATGCGCTTTCGTTAATTATACCCCAATTCGGGAGGTTTTATTGTTGATAGGGTGTTGGCAGGATAAGTCGGATAAGTCGGATAGGCCGGATAGGCAGAATAGGTCAGATAGGTCGTATGGGTCGGATAAGTCAGATAGGACGGTGGGGGCTTGACCTATAAGACCTATACGACTTATTATCCCTAACATGACTTATCATGATTTAAAATCATACAAACAGGCGGAAGCAATCCATGACTTTACGGTTGAATTTTGCAAGCAATATATTAGCCCTAAATCTCGAACTATTGACCAGATGGAGCAGGCAGCCAGATCAGGCAAACAAAACATTGCCGAAGGCTGTTCGGTTTCAAAAACTTCACCAAAAAACGAGCTATTTTTACTGGGTGTGGCTAGAGGCTCACTCAAGGAGTTGCTTGAAGATTATAATGATTATTTGCGCCAACACGATTTAAAAATTTGGCCCAAGGATGATGCCCGGACCGTGGCCTTACGGCGACTACCCTATATGCCTGATAGGTCGTATGGGTCGGATAAGTCAGATAGGACGGATAGGGTGGGTATGACCTATATGACTTATAAGACATATATTAATGATGCAGAATCGGCCTGCAACACTATGGTTACCTTGATTAACCAGACGGTTTATTTGCTTGACCAACAAATTGCGGCCGTTAAAAAACAAATGGGAGACCGAGGGGTTGTTCTTGAAACGCAGGAACAAAAAATAAGAAAAATGTGGGAGGATAACAAGAAAAAATCAGCCGATTTGGATAGGCGGATAAGGGAAATTTTGGAAAAAGCTAGGCCTTGGGAGAAATAGGTCGGATAGGACGGATAGGACGGATAGGACGGATAGGTCAGATAGGTCGGATAGATAGGTCGGGTTAGCCGTCCCAATCAAACCATACCCACCAGAATACCGGCGAACCTCCACCGCCCGGCGGTGAGCCGCCTCCTGAGCCTCCTCCGCCCTCCGGGTCGCCTCCGCCCGATTCTCCGCCTTGTCCTGCTCCGCCGCCTCCGCCCGAACCACCGCCTTCAACTACAAGGCCACCGCCTGAGCTTCCGCCCACTGATGGATCTCCGCCTTCTTGTTTAGATACATCATCAGCGATCCCCCTGAACCAACAATAACCGTTGTTGCCCCCGTCAGAAAGGAAGGAACTGCTGGTTACCTGAAATGAATTAGCGACACAGCCCGAGTCGGTTATTGTGACATAAGTTAAGGCATTCTGGGTTCTTCTAAAGTTAGCGAGCCACTGGCTTGCTGAAGCCGTTGATTCTATTCGCACGTCATTACTTGCTGAACCGCTGGCTGTAAGCAAGCCGTCAAAAGTAAATGTAGTTCCGGCTCCAAATTTTAGCTTCTTGCCTCCGGTTACTTCCGATGTAAGGTTAAAGAAATTAGTAGGTCCGGTTATGGAACTGGTATTCGTGCCTTCAAATACAACCGTTCCGTTTGAATGAGTAAAGGTGCCGTTATTTATCCAGTTGCCGTTAAGCGTTATCCCACCACTGGTTGTTTCTGTTTCTTCCGCCTGCATTTCGTAGAATGTACTCGGATTTTTTTGGTTGTTGTATTCGGTTTTGACCCAGTCGGCGGAGCGGATGGTACCGGAAAGACGGAACTCATCAAGGAAGCCGTCAAAAGTTCTAATCCCCTCTACCGCCGCATTATTGCCCAAAATCAAATCACCTGTTTCCACATTGACATTTCCGCTCGGGGTAATTGTTTCCGTTGTGGGCGACAGGCCTCCGTTGATGTAAAAAATCGGGTTATTTGTGGTACTAGAGTAGTCATATGTCATGGCGATATGATACACGGTATCTAGCGCTATCAAGCTCGCATCCGTTCTCCATTGTCCATCGGTATCCCAGCGAGCAGAGGAAAGAAATACATTCCCGCCTGAGGGAATCCAGGAAGTAAAGGCACCGCTTTTATCCACTATTCTTCCCGCGTTACCCCCTCCAGATGTATCCGGCATGACCCAGGCGCTAATCGTAAATGTATCAAGGTCATTGATTGAACTGTTCTGGGTGACGGCTATAGCATCATTTGTTCCGTCAAAATCCAGTGAACCGTTGATTTGACCCGCGACTTGGTCGGCGCTATTCATGGCACCGCTTGTGGAGCCGGTATTAGCGTTAACTGTTGAGTCAGTAACCAGAGTGGTTGGCGGTGTTTCTTTTAGATGCCACACCCCCTTGAAATTACTATTCCACACTCCTGCAGGGTTCTGGTTTGTTGCTCCCGTATTGGGTCCGCCATAATACATATATAATGTAGTGTCTTCTGTTGCAGATAGACTGGCAATCCTTACCCAAGCAAGGAGCTGACCCGATGATGAGGCGTACTTTTCTATCTCATGGTCCAACTGTGTTCCGTTTGGCAAAGCAAAAACGAAATCTCCACCTCCGCCCGTTACTCCGATTGAAGACGAAGCTACTTTTCCGCCAAAGGAGGTGTGCCTGAAGTCATCATGAGTTACGCTGACCAAGACTGCAAAGTTGCTGTGGAAGTTTTCGCTGGCACTTCCTACCTTGTTGAAATCAATGAGAAAAGGTCTTCGGTATGACCAGTCAGTGTCGTACCAACTTGAGTCGCTTCCGCCACCGGACGGTGCCACAAGAGTAGTGTTTGCCGATATGGAAATACTGGCAACATCAAGGCCCGTTGAAGGACTTGCCGTAACGACAATGCCTGTGTTCGTGCCGTTGCCGACGGTAAATGTTTTGGAAACACTGGCCGTGCCCGAAAGAAATTCAAATTTAGCATTATTGGCGGAAGGCAGTAATTTAAGGTCATAATAGTTTGTTGCCGAAATACTGGTATTTCCATCTCCGGTAAACTCCACGATACTGGTTGAGCGTGTGAATGTGCCACTAACATTAAATGGAGTGTCAGTTCCGGTTAGAGTCAGAGTATTTGACCCGTTCATATCTAGAGTCTGGTCAGCGTCAATTGTGGCGGAGGCAATTTTTATTGACGAGCCGAGAGTCAGGGTGGAATTGCCTGATGTTGAAGCCTGAACCGCTATTTCACCCAGATTTTGCTTGCTGGTCGTATTGTCTGTTATTGATTGGGTTCCGCCGGCTCGGAAGAATAGCGTTGAAGAACCGGATGCAACCGTGGCTCCGGATGCGATATCAAAATTGCCAAGCAATGTCGTCGTACCCGAAGAAGGCAGAGTATATGTGCCTGTTCCTCCAAGAGATAAACTCGCATATTTGGCGGGAGTGATATCGATGGTTAAGCCCGTATATTTTACTGTTCCTGTTCTTGGCGCAAATGTGCCATTAACATCGAAAATAGTAGAACCGGTCGCTTCTTCTTCTTCGCTGCCAATATTATAAAATGTATTTGGTGATGCCTGGTTGTTGTATTCAGTGCGGACCCAATCGTGTGAGTGGGTGACGCTTGAAATGCGTACCTCGTCAACCAAACCACCAAAAAACGAACCTGCACAATTACCTGAAAAAATCCCCGTACCAATACAAAACTCGGGATCTAAAGTTGTATCCGCCTGTGTTATTGTTCTGCTCGCATCTTCTCTGCCATCTATATATAGCTTTACATTAGTGCCACCATCGTATACTCCGACAACATGATGCCACACATCATCATTGACTGCGGTATTACTAAGCGCATCATTGTTCCAAAAGAACACCTCAAATAGCCCGGCATCATCAGTCTCTATACCACTATTCTGATTATTAACAGATGCCCCATAACCCATGATATTTCCAGCGGCATCAGTTGTTTTAATCCATGCGCTCATGGTTCTCGGCTCGGCATTATCGGGAAAAGATGTGTCAGTTGCACCGACTACAGAGTCATTGCTCCCGTCAAAATCTATACTGCCACCAATCCTGCCCATAACCTGATCAGAGGCGGTCATGGTACCGTCAGTTGATCCATGGTTGGTATTAGAAGTTGAGTCGCAAATTGTCATTCCGCATCGTCCCGTTGCTGTCGTAAGCGGATTCTCTGATAGATGCCACACACTTCCATATCCGCCATTCCAAGTCCCTGTTTTGTCCTGATTCGTCGCTCCTGTGCTTGGTCCGCCGTAATACATATATAATGTAGTGTCTTCTGTGGCAGAAAGACTTGCCAGCCTTACCCAGGCAAAGAGCTGACCCGATGATGAGGCATATTTTTCTATTTCATGGTCCAGTTGTGTTCCGTCAGGTAAAGCAAAGGCAAAATCTCCTCCTCCGCCGGTAGTGCCGAATGATGCAGAGGCCACCTTTCCGCCAAATGATGTATGTTTGAAGTCATCATGAGTTACGCTGACCAAGACTGCAAAATTGCTGTGCCAATCATCACTAACGCTACCTACTTTATTGAAATCTATAACAAATGGTCTTCGGTAGGTCCAGCTGGAACTAAACCATGGGTCCTGACCGCTTAGCCCTCCTGTGGTACTGCCGGTAAGAGTAATGGTATAAGGACTGGTTCCGGCATCAAGAGTTTGAGATGTGGCTATGCTTATTGAAGCAACTCTAATTGAAGAGCCGAGAGTTAAGGTCGTGTTTCCGCTTGTTGAGGCCTGAACCTCTAAATTCCCTAGGTTCTGTTTGGTGGTTGTATTGTCAGTTATGGTTTGATTCGTTCCTGCCCTGAAAAGCAAAGTCGCAGAACCGGATGCTACCGTTGCAGTTGAAGTAACAGTCAGATCTCCTTTTATTGTCGGCGTTCCGGATGACGGCAGAGTGTATGTGCCCGAACCGCCGAGAGTCAGCGCTCCATATGTTGTTGCCACAACATTGGCAGTTGTTCCGCTATATACAACCGTGCTTCCGTCGTCGGCATCAAATGTTCCCGAAATGGATAATGGCGTACCTGTTCCGGAAAAGGTCAGAGTTGTGCCCGAATTTAATTTAAAAGTATCATTTGCGGCAATGGTTACTATACCGGTTGCAGTCAATGTGGATGTATTTAAAGTTACTATGCCGGTTGAAGATGGATCAATGGTAAAAGCGGCGACACTGCCTCCTCCTGTAATTGAGCCGGCGGTATTGGACATGGTCAGAGTTCCCGAACCACCCACCGTGCCTGATAGTGTCAGTGTTGTGCCGGAATGTGTGATGGTTTGGCCTGAAGGTATTGAAAGAGTATCACTCGAGGCAATATTTAAAGTTCCTGAAACGCTAAAGCTACCGCTAGACGTTATAGTTCCGGTAGAAGCAGGGTCAATTGTGAGTCCACTGAATGTACTGGCATCAAGGACTTCGGATGTGCCGGTCATGGTTACGGTAGATGAACCGGCCGTAAATGTTCCGTTGTCATCCCATTCTCCGGAGACATTGATTGAGTTAGCTTCGGGCGTGAATGTTCCAAAAATTTCAACATCATGAGTATTGACGGTTCCGCCTGGAGTGAAGCCATCACCGGAAGCTATATACAATTCTTCAGCTGATAGAACAGCATCGGCATCAACGGTCAGTACACCTGCATTAACATCATGGAAGGTGTTTTTTCCAGAAACGGAGCTGTCAAAGTCCCCCAGCTCCGTGTTGCTTAAGGTGGTGTTTTGATTACTTCCTATGGTCAGGTGAGACTCTATCAGCTCTACACCAGTGACATCACCCGATGACCATTCTGTCACGGCTACCGCTTGACTGGCGGAAGTCGCCTCACCCTCTATGAATACGGTGATAATCTGGCCGGCCGTCGGTTCAGTCACTCCGGTTATTGTCCATGTGCCACCGTCAAAATCATCATCAGTTTGTGCCTGAAGAGTTCCGTTAACGGCAACTCTTATCCTGTGGACCGTCGCCGCTCCGTCACTGTCATCGCAGATGGTTGATTGGTCCGCCTGCTTACAAGTTCCGGAGACGGTGATGCTGGCCACAGAAAAAACCCAGCAAGCATCATTGTTATTACCATCGGTGCCGGTGGTTATAGTTATGTCCTGGCTTGAGCTGCATCCGGACCAGCTGATGGTGCCGGCATCTACCGATTCCGTGCCGGTATGAGTTATATTCCACTTACCTGCTTCGTCAGTTGAGGTTATGCTAGTGCTGTTAGATATAGTTAAAGCACCAGTCGTAGAATAAGTACTGCCTGTGGTAAATTTTACCGTTCCTCCTCCGCTTAAGGTCAGGTTAAAAAAGGTCACGTTATTATTGTCTGAAGCTAGAGTAACCGTACCGGCATTGGTTACCTCTACGGTACTGGCGACCGAACCCGTAAATGTTCCGCCACTGTTATTGAATGCCGTACCCGAGCCGGAAAGCGTTATCGTCCCGCTGGCAGGGGTGAAGGTGCCGGTTATTGTTAAGGCATTGGTAACCGTGATTGTCGGGCCGGTGTTGTTCGAACCGGAAATAGTCAGATTATAATAACTTGCCGAAGGAGATTTTATCGTTTGGTTGGTGCCGGAATAATTGACCGTGTTTGGCGTATTGGTGCTTGCATCGAGAGTTCCAGTTGATAAAACTGCTCCTGCAGCCACAAGCGTGGAGTTGGCTCCCTGAGTCCAGGTTGAACCTGCAACCGTACCTGTCAGATCTCCACTAATTGTTACCGTGGCATCGTTGTTATTAGTTATTGTTATTCCATTGGTAATCGCCACCACCCCACCAAAAGTAATACTATGAGTTCCATTTATTACTTGCGAGTTGGTATCAAAAGTATGCGTACCTGTACCCATAGTCAGCGTCCCTCCGCTGTTATTTATAAATCCATTCCTGAACGTCACCGCGTTATTGCCCGTATTTGACCAAGCCGCTCCCGAAGCAACCGTAACTGCTCCACCAAATATCGGCGAACCTCCGATAGTCAAAGTGCCGGCGTTGACGTTAACCACGGGGTAGGTATAGCCGTTATTGATAGTGCTATTCGCAGTAAAGTTAACGGTGGTTGTCGAATTTAAAGAGAATGTCCCTGTTGCAGCTATGGTGCCGGCAAGATTAACCGTCGCCGCGCCGGTGGTTTCAAAAATTCCGTTCCCAGGGTTGGCACCGGCAAAAGTAATTCCACCATCAACAGAGATGGTGCCGGTGCTGGCGGTTACTTTGGATTGCCTGGCGCCGGTCCCCCCTTCAACAGTCAAACTTCCTCCCACATCAAGATGATTACTACTGGCTCCGACAGTAATGGCAATGCTAAGATTTGATGTAGGAGCTCCAACTGATACGTTTCCGCTTACAGTAAGAGTAATATTAGTTCCTAATGTTACCGTTGAAGTAGCGGAACCGCCGTTCACGGTGATAGAGGCAACGGTGGCAGCTACGTTAGCACTCATAATAGTCGGATTCCTTATGATGACATCGTCGCCCGACTGCGGAGTTGTGCCGTTACAGTTCACCCAGCTACCAGCGTCGCCCCAGTTGATAGAGGTGGTGCTGGTGGCAGAAGAGCAGGTGAACGCATCGGCGCCCTTAACGCTCGGCCCGGCAAAAAATAAAAAAGCAACAACCAAAAATATCCCGACAAAAAATAGAGGCCTCATCAAGCGAGTTATAAAAATTTTATCCCTCCAATTATTTTTCATAAACACAAATACTATGCCTTAGTGCTAGTCCATTTATATGGGCATCATGTAAGATTATGCAAGACAAGATGTAAATATTATAAATTATCAGCAATACAAATTTGCGTTACCGCTCGTTTCCTTGTGCTATAATTATATAATATCTAGGCTTGAAATAGGTTAAAAATGATGTGGACAATGAGATTCGTAATCTATAGCTTTTTATTTTTCCAACAGACAAGCCACTCCATAGTTTATGACAAGCGTTAAGTATAGGTTGTTAATCAGTTATTAATTTATTAATGTTTAGAAATGTTTTTACTGCCACTTATTAATGTTTATGTATCATATTAGATGACCCATTTAAGTAGTCTAAAAAACTTTTTATCAACGAATCGGGACGATAAACAAACAATAGCCAAAAACTTGTTCTGGTTATTTGCGACCCAAGGAAGCCGGATATTTAGGGCTATTTTGATGATTTATGCCGCTCGAGTCCTTGGCGTCGCTGAATATGGAGTGTTCTCTTATGTGCTGGGATTAGCGGGTCTGGTGCTTCTATTCTCTGATTTAGGCGTCGGTGAGATATTGGTAAGGGATGTTGCCGGTAAAAAAGACAGACGGCACGAGTATTTTACTGCAAGCTTTTGGATAAGGATAATTCCGACTTTAATTTTTAGTTTTGTTATAATTTTTGTCACGCCCCATATCTCAAATTTTAAAATTGCTGTATCTCTAATTTTTCTTGGAATAATTTTTACTGTATTTGATAATTTGAGAACGCTTATTATTTCATACCTGCGCGGTCTTCAAAAAATGGAGAAGGAGACTCTAATCGCAGGCATTATGAATTTGGTATTTTTGGGTTTCGGCTTTCTTATATTATTAAAATATCCCAGGGCAAGGGGGCTGCTCATGGTTTATGCCTTGAGTGCGGCAACTGGAGCTTTAGCAGGCGCCTTTATTATCAGAAAAACTCTAGCCGGCATTTTTAGAAATTTTAAAAAAGAGGTGGTAATTGAAGTAATAAAAAATTCCTGGCCCATAGCCGTATTCGGAATCTTTGGCCTGATGTTCAATATTGATTTGATTATGCTTGGCTGGTGGCGGACTCCAGCCGAGATAGGACTTTATTCCGCCGGACATAAGCTGGTAAATTTTTCTTATAATCTCCCTGTTATTTTAGCCACCGCATTTTTCCCTGCCCTCTCTTCTGCGATTCATAGCAATAACAAAAAAAGAGAGAAATGGTTAAACGAGGTATCAATAGCTGTTTCGCTTGCGTTTGCTTTTCCGATAATGGTATTGGGAATTATTTTTGCAGAACCTATAATTAAAATTATATTGGGCAGTGAGTATGTCGCCAGCGTCACCGCATTTAGAATATTTCTTATCGCGCTTGTTTTTAACTTTCCCGGTACGGCAATTTTTAATATTGTTATAGCTCATAACCGGCAAAAACAAATATTAAAACAAGGCATAGTTACGTTTGGTTTAAATATCGGCCTCAATGCTCTGCTGATACCCTATATTGGAATATCGGGCGCAGCATTAGGGACATTAATATCCCAGGCCGTGCTGAATGTGTGGATATGGATAGAGATGAGAAAGATAAGCGAGTTTAAGACTTTTAACTGGAGGATGTTTACCAAAATGCATAACCAAGATATTGGCTAATGTAGGGGGGGTAGAATTCTAGACGCTAGCTTGGATCCAAATTTTGCCTCCCTGTTTCTAATAGAACTCAAACTTTTCCGGTAGTTTGCCGGTAGATCTTACGTAGTCCGCATTGCGATTATACAGGTTCAAATAATAGGGTCCTGCATCTTCCGGGTTAAATTTGGATAAGAGGTCGAATAACTCCATAAAATGTTCGGGATCATCTTTATCATAAAAATATCTGGCTATCCGGCCGATAAGTTCATAATTGCTGTCATCCATAATGAAGTAATCGCTCTCAAGGGCATAGCGTATATGCCCCATGGCTTCCCCGGCATCCTCCTTTTTTAATTGAAAAATTAGAAAATTAGCCAGATAAAAATGAGCTGACGGAGAATCTGCTTTAAGAGAAAGGGATTTCCGCACTAAACTTTCCGCCTCGCTATTCCTTCCTTGAGAAATCAAACTTTCGGCATAAGTAAAATATGTCTGTTGATAATTCGGTGCGAGTTCAATAGCTTTTTTAAAAGTTTCTTCGGCTTTAAGGTACCAGCCGGTATCTCCCGTTACATTTCCTTTTTTATTATATCCGGCGGCTAAATATAATAAGTATTCGGGGTATAGTTTACCGTTTGCCGACTCAAGGCCCTCTTCCATTTTAGATATGGCCCGATTCAGATATCTCGCGGTATCGGCATCATTGATGTTTGAACTTATCATGCTGGTAATAAATATTTTTCTTATTTCAAAGCCGGAATACAAATAACGCGAGAAAATGAAGTCATTAGTCAGTATACCCTCCCTTTTGGCGGGATCGCCCAGAGTCAGAAACTGTTTCATCTGGATAAGGGGAATAACAGTAAAGAAGATCAGAAATATAATAGCTGCAATTGATACGGCATAGGACATGAAAATTATCAACCCCGATGAAGCCGGCGGCTGCTTTGCCGATGGTTCAAGGCTCCGGAAGTAAAAAACAGAATAGGCAAGCAAAGCAAAAAACGGTACATAAGTTGAAATTTGGTCAAAAGTAAAAAGATTTTGGATGAAATATGCCACACCGAAGAAAACCAGACCGGCTTCAATGACGAGGCTTCTGTTATTGATATTATTTTGCGAGACCAGTGTTTTAGCAAAGAATTGGCGGAAAAAGAAAAGCCAGACGGAAAAATAAACCAGGAGACCCAGCATGCCGTTCATCGCCAATACATCCAAGAACTTATTATGAGAACGGTCCAGAGACTGGGGTTCGTATATTGCCATAGCAGGATCATAATTTTTGTACCAGGCGATATTATAGTTATCCCAGCCCCAGCCGAGCAATAAACGGTTAAATCCATTTTTGGCCGGGCTGACCGCATCAAGCGATATGCCTGCGGATACTTTTCTTGCCAGAATGGTCTGGCTTTGAAATGATGCCGTTGCAACCTTATTCAGGCCGGGAATATTTTGCCAGACTTCAGCCTTCCTTGTAATAAAGAACAGACCGCCGGTCGTAATCATAAGAATCATAATACCCCACAAAATCTTTCTTCCTTTTATGCCATATGATGAGCGGGCGATTAGATATACTAGGACAGCAAAAATACCTGCCGTCAGGCTGAGAATAACTCCCTTTTTCTCTGACATAAATATGGCCACGACGCTTATGGGTGCCATAGCATACGCGAACCACAGCCAGAATCTATCCTTGTTGGCTTTTGATCTCTGCCAGACATTTATGATACAGAAAATAATAAATAGGAAATAAATTCCGAAAAATCCCCTGTTTCCGATAAGTGAGAGATTATAAATGCCCTGCGATACATTGGCTGCCTCGTGTATAAACAAGACAAGACCGGTAATGAGACTTAATCTAAAAAACCACTGCCAATGTTTTTTTTCAAACAAAAGAGAGAATAAAATAAAAACAACAATAAAGAAAAACATACCAATAAAGCCCTCGCCTCTTTCGGGTGTTCCGGCAAAGGCCCTTATTTTATCGTAAGCAAAAAAGGTGCTTAAAGTAAAAACGGAAAAATACGCCAAAACCGACAGAAATAATTTATTCTTAGATAAAATTCTAAGCTTCTCGGATATCTCAGTCCTAAATTTTGGTTTAAATAATTTAAATGAAAAGAGAAGTAGAGCGGCCGTTATAATAATCCTGATAAAAAAAACCTTTCCGCTTACATAGGGATAAATAAAAGAATTAGCAACTATAAGCGGAGTGAAAGCAAGAAGAGTAAGAAGAAATTGCATAATGATTTAACTTATAACTAATAACCCATAACAAGCTATCTTGCTACAGGTTATCCTGTTATCAGTGCTTTTCAATCAGCCAGTTTCCCAGCGCCAGATACTTCAATCCTGAATTTTCAAAAGTTCTGACCGCGTATTCGGGAGAGCAGACAATCGGCTCGCCGTGCAGGTTGAAAGAAGTATTAAGAACCGCTTCGATTCCGGTTAATTTTTTAAATTCGGATATAAGTCTATGATAATCTGAATTATGCTCTTTTGAAACCACCTGGGGCCGGGTTGTATTATCGTAAAGATGAATGGCGGCCTTGAGATGCTCTTGGCCAAGCTCGGTAGTATTAAAAGTAATGGCCATATATGGCGCTTGTACTTTCTTCGGGTTGATAATATATTTATCCGCATCTTCTTCCAAGATACTAGGCGCGAAGGGCATCCAGAAGTCCCGGCTTTTTATCATTCTATTAATTGTTCTTACGTTGTCATAATGAGAAGGATGAGCCAGGATGGAACGGTTGCCCAAAGCTCTCGCTCCAAATTCCATCGCCCCTTTAAAACGGGCTACTATATCATTATTGGCCAAAAGTTCTGCTATTTTTTTTTCTATATTGTCATAAAATTCAACTTTATGTTTATCGCTGATTTTATTGTCATTAATGTATTTTTTAATTTCATCATCTGTGAAATATTGCCCCAGATAGAGATTATGAAACGGCTGGGGTTTGAAGGGTAATTTATTCTCCTCGCAATATTTTTTATATCCGAATAGGCAGGCGCCAAATACGGTTGACTCATCTCCGGCTGAAGGCATAACGAAAATCTCTTCAACCCCATCCATCTCCGCGATTTTTTGGTTCAGCTTTACGTTCATAAAGATACCGCCCGACAAAGCGATATTCTTAATACCGGTCTTTTTTATCCACCCCTCTATCCATGCGGTTACTATCTCTTCGGTAAACATTTGAATTCCGCCGGCCAAGTTATCAAACCTTTCGTACAAAAATTTATCAAAATAAAAAAATCTGGCCAGATAAGTTTGGAAAGCAGATTTAAACTCATTATTCTTGTCGAGCCAGAGCACTTTTTTAAACTCATCACGAATTCTTTCGGCCTCGTTTCTTCTGGCATAGGGCGCCAAACCCATTACTTTATATTCGTCTTCGACCGGTTTCATGCCTAAAAAACGCGCAATGTCGGCCCAAAAAGCTCCCAGCGACAGCGACACATCAGTTTGAGTTAAAACATCCGATTCCCCGCTATTGTAAATAGAAACTGTTCCGCACAAACCGTCGCCGTAACCGTCAAGCGTGAAAATAAGGGTTTTGTTTTTTAGATTAAAGCCAGGCGCTAAAGCATGGGCGGTATGATGATCCATAAAAACGATCTTTGAAGGGGCAATATTTAAAGTTTCCGCAAAATAGCTACGAACTTCCTGCTTTAAAGGTGCAGTGTCTATAAAATGATTGATCAGCCAGTCGCGGATAAAATAGAAACGCACAAACGATTTATTAAATACTTTGTAAACGAATAACCTTAAAAGAGTATAAAGTCGTAATTGCTTTGATCTTCCGACCAAACTTTCTAACCCCACCGGTTTGAATTTGAATTGTTTTTTTATAATCCTATAATCCAGGGCGGATTTCTGGGAAATAACTACATAATCAATATTCCGTCCATAATTTTTAAAAATATAATCAACTGTTTCCGCCGGAAAACCGACGGAGTTTTTGAGTCGTGATATTCTTTCCTCGCTTTGACAGAATTTTATCTCTCCGTCTTCAAGCAAAGCCGCAGTCGCGTTGTGATTATAGTGTATTCCTAAAATTTTCATTTCTATATATACGCTTATTGAACTATCCGTATTATTACAGTATATTAAATTAAAACCATGAACAAGATTAAAGGGCTCATTCTTAAATGTCTCTCAAAGACGTCTTACAACGAACCGGATATGTTTCTTGTTGAAAAAAGTGAAAATGATTCATTAACCTGCTTAGACATCGGCTGTGGCACAAGAAAGGTCAAAGGATGTATTGGTCTTGATAAGGCCGACTTGCCGGGCGTAGACGTAATCTGTGATTTCAACAAAGAGCCCCTGCCTTTTGCCGATAACAGCATGGATATCGTTTATACTAATGGCGGCTTAGGGATGTCCGAAGACTTGGGCCGGATTATGGGTGAGATACATAGGGTTTTAAAGAAAAATACTGGCTTGGCGAAAATTTACGTTCCCCATTTTTCCAACCCGTATGCTTACTCTGCTTATACTAATAAAACAAATTTCGGATATTTTACGCTCGACTCCTTCGTTAAGAAAAATAAACAAAAAAGCGAGTGGAAAATACCCGATTGGTATCAGGATTTTTATTTTGAAATAACCGATAAGAAACTATTTTTCCGATCAGAATTTAAGCTACTCCATATTCCATTCAAAATACTGCAGTATTTAGTGAATAAAAATGATTCTATGGCCAGATTTTATGAATTTCATCTTTGCTATATTTTTCCGGCATACGGAATTAAAGTGGAGATGCGACCCGATCGGGACGACGGAACCCGCAACAGCATCTAATGAAAGTTTTATTTCTGACAATGGGCGACGAAAAACACCCCTCAAGCCAAGTGAGGGTTTATCAGTTTATACGGCATTTTGAAAATATGGGTATCCAGTGCGTGGTATATCCTTTCATAACCATGGCCATGAGGGAAAGAATGGCCCGAGCAATAAAATCAGGAGAATTCATAAATAAAGTTGACGCTACCGCAAGGATAATCCTTACCGGCATCGTTGCTTTGGCGAAAAGAGCAGTGGTCATAATCAGCGCAAATAAATATGACGTCGTGGTTTCCCAAAAAGATATCCTTCCATTCGGACTGCAAGATTTGCTTAAGTGGAGAAATCCCAATATAATTTTTGAGTTTGATGATGCGATTTGGGAAACAAGTCCGCGGCAGGAAAAAAGACCTGCTATATTGAAATTCGTCCATCGCAACAATACAAAACTTTTTTATAAAATGATCCAAAAATCAAAAATCATTCTGGTAAACAATTCCTATCAAGCCGGACACGCCAGAAAATTCCACGATAATGTCAAAGAAATATCGGCTCCCATTGACACTGACAAATACAAGCCAACGATAACGTCCAGAAAGGACAATGAGATAACTCTTGGCTGGATAGGAAGCTGGAGTACTTCATACATGCTGGAAGATATTTCCGGCGCGCTGGAAAGAGTAGGAGAAAAATATGGCGACAAGGTCAAGCTCCGTAACATAAATGGTACGCCATTTAAACTCAAAAACATGAAAGTTGAGAATATCGCCTGGGAAAACGATGAGATTCAAAGCGACCTTGCCAAGCTTGATATCGGCCTGATGCCACTTGATGACCTGCCCGTTAACCGAGGCCGGTTGGGCTACAAGATGATAATATACATGAGCTTAGGCATCCCTTATGTCGCCCAGGATATCGGCTTAAACCGTGAAGTAACCAAC
>JAUYLN010000017.1 GCA_030698885.1 bacterium | reverse complement strand
ACAATAATAAAAAGCCCACCAAAAACGGAATAATATGGATAAATTTTTCAAAAATACGCAAGGCACGTTGCACTCTCACTCCGCTATCGCTCCGTTCGGCTCGCCTAACACAGTATATGCGGTTCGCTCGTTGCACTTCGCCCTCCTATATTTTGCTCCGTTTCACTCCGCAAAACATCGCATATACTGAAACGTTAGCTGAAATATATGTTTTTCTTTTAGAGCTATGCTCTAACTTTTAAAAAGAATTAAATTTTATTTTTTATAAGAAGATAATTTTATTAATAATACACCCTTACCCCACCATGAATTTTAATTTTTACCGTTCAAAATTAATTATATTTTTAGTCATCGCCTTGCCTTCAATTGTGGTATTGGTTTTTATTTTTCTTAAATCACCATCTTCACCCCCAGTAGATGAAAATGATAACTGCCATCAAACAAATCTTCCTTATCAAGACAAGACACTGCCAATTGATCAAAGAGTTGCCGACTTAATGAACAGAATGACCGACGCGGAAAAAATCGGCCAAATGGTTTTGATTGAAAAAAACAGCATCCACAATCTTGGCGATATCGCCAAATATAATTTAGGGGCGTTATTAAGCGGTGGCGGAGCAGGACCAAAACAAGATACTCCCATAGCCTGGCTGCAAATGATAAACGGTTTCCAATCTGCCACCAAAGACACTTGTTTGGGCATACCTCTTTTGTATGGAATTGATGCTATCCATGGTCATGGTAATGTTCTTGGAGCTACAATTTTCCCTCATTTCATCGGCTTAGGCGCCACCAGAGATCCGGATTTGGTTAAACGAGTCGCTAAAGCAACTGCCGAAGAAATGACTGCGACCGGAATTTATTGGAATTTTGCTCCCAATCTTGATGTGGCCAAAGATATCCGTTGGGGTAAAACATACGAAACATTTGGATCAGATACAGCCAATGTCGCCCAGCTAGGGCTGGCTTATTTGGAGGGAATACAAGATTCATCAGCTGACTATTTCAATGTCTTGGCCAACCCTAAACACTTTCTTGGCGGTGGCAATATGGAATATGGGACATCCCGTAATAAAAAATTCAAAGTAGAAGAGGGAAATATAACTATTGCTGAAAAAACTTTGCGCCAAGTCCATTTGATTCCTTTCCAAGAAGCCATCACCGGCGGAGCACGAGTTATTATGGTGGGTACTGCCAGTTGGCAAGACAAGATAAATTCTGACAATTATCACCTTTTGACAGAGATACTAAAAAACGAGCTGGAATTCTCCGGTTTTGTAGTTTCCGATTGGTATGGAGTTTATCAAATTGAAACAAGCAAATATAATTCATTAGTGAGAGCGGTGAATGCTGGCATTGATATGGTGATGGCGCCGTTTGAATACAAAGATTTCATATCTAATATGCGAGAAGCTTTATCTAAAGGCGATATAACAAAAGAACGGATAGATGATGCCGTAAAAAGAATCTTGACAGTAAAATTTGAGGCGGGCTTATTTGATCGTCCCGAGGCTTTGCCAGGGGGATTATCAGTTATAGGCAACGACCAACATCGAGAGATAGCCAGGGAAGCAGTTCGTAAATCTCAGGTATTATTAAAAAATAAAAATTCCGTATTACCCCTATCAAAATCATTGAAAAAAATTATAGTGGCTGGTTCCGCGGCAGATAATTTAGGTCGTCAGGCTGGGGGATGGACAACGGAGTGGCAGGGCATAGATGGTAATTATGGTATTTTGGGAACCACTATACTTGAAGCCATAAAAAATACCGTTTCCAGAGATACGGATGTTGAATATAACAAAAAAGGAGATTTTTCCATAAGAAATAACTTTGCAGACGTTGGAATTATTGTTGTTGGCGAAAAACCTTATGCCGAGGGTTGGGGAGATATTGCTAATCCAAGTTTAAGCCCTGAAGATTTATTGGTAATAGACAAAGTGAAAGCAAAAAGCAAAAAAGTAGTAGTCATAATGGTTTCTGGTCGCCCTTTGAATATTAAAGAATATACCAAAAATTGGGACGGGGTTATAGCATCTTGGCTCCCCGGAAGTGAAGGACAGGGAGTAGCGGATGTCTTGTTTGGAGATTTTGCTTTTACGGGTGTATTGCCAGTAGATTGGGAATTATACTAGTATTACTAGCAAAAACGGAAAACAAAATTAAATTCTTTTTAAGAGTGATTTGCTAACGAAAATCAAAGAAAAACATATACATCAGCTAATACGGCATATCTGGTTACGGCTTTTATACAAAAGCCTCCACCCATATTTGCCTCCGCTACGCTACGGCAAACATCAGATATGCCGAAACGTTATACGCAATTCAAAAAATATTTTTCTTGATGTAAAATGAAGATAGGCTTTCAAAGGGGAATAAATTTGATTTTTTCTTTATTGATAGAGGGGGATAATATTGTGTTTTCTTCCGCTTCGCTCCAGAAAACGATTTATTTATAAACTTTACATGCTGACCTTAAACTATGGCTGAAACTTTAATCAAAAATTTTACACAAATCTCCAAAACGGATACTGAAATTGCAGGAGGTAAGGGTGCTTCTCTCGGCGAGATGACTCAAGCAGGAATTCCAGTTCCCGAAGGTTTTGTCGTTCTTTCAAATGCTTTTGATAAGTTTTTAGAAGAAACGGATCTAAATGTTGAGATTGACGCTGTTTTAGATAATGTTGATATTAAAGAA
>JAUYLN010000007.1 GCA_030698885.1 bacterium | reverse complement strand
TTGAGATTTCATACCACAAAGCCTTCAAAATGGTCTCTGACCGAGTAATGCAGATGTTAGGAGAAAATGTAGACGAAAAAAAGACTTTCGAACCGCCAAAAGAGCCCGTCAATAAAGGAAAAACACCAGCTTTCGCTGATGCTCATCCTATCTGGCTCCGGAGCCTGGACTCGAACCAGGAACCGTCTCGTTAACAGCGAGCTGCTCTACCATTGAGCTACTCCGGAATATTGTAAGTAAAACTTACAGATTATATTCCGGAATAATTTAATATAGGGGGCAGCTCTGCTCGCTGCTTTTTCAAAAAATTACGCCGTCGCTAATTTTTTGAAAACCCGGGTTTTTTTGCTCAAAAACCCACGAAATGTAAAGCTGTTTACATTTCATCCATTTTGCTACTCCGGAATAAATTGTTGCGGGACTAGCTGAATCCTACAACCACTATATTAACACCAAAAAATTATTTTTTCAATGCCCCCTAAATATGCTGAAACGACCCTAAATAAAAAACTCTGATCCTAATAAATGCCCCCATTCTATTAATCCCCTCTTCACGATTGACCGGTTATTGTGTATGCTTACTAAAATAATAATTTAGCCGGAGGCGAATCAGTCTCAGGCAAAAATTAAATATGGAAACAAAAATGAATCCTGTAGTGCATTTTGAAATGCCGGCCGAAGATAAAAGTCGGGTAAAGGAATTTTATGAAAAAGTTTTTGGCTGGCAAATGACCCAGCTCGGACCAGAAATGAGAGACTATCTTCTGGCAAACACCTCTCCTGTGGATGAAAATAATATGCACATTAATAAGGGCGCTATAAATGGCGGTTTTTATAAAAAAGGCAAAGACGGAACCATCCCGCACATTGTTATTTCGGTAGATGATATCAAAGCCAGTATGGAAACGGTTAAAAGTTCGGGAGGAGAAATTCTTGGCGAACCCATGAATATTCCCGGCATCGGAGATTTTGTTATGTTCAAAGATACCGAAGACAACAAGGTCGGCATGCTTCAGCCTAGCCAGATGTAATAATTAAAAATTATAAATTAATTTAAAATGCCTAAAAATAAAACAGCCGCCGCCTCTGCTAAAGCTTCCACCGTCGCTAAAGCTATGGCGGATAGGTCGGCGGCCAAGTATGTAGATGGATTCGTGCTAGTGGTTCCAAAAAATAAGACTGCCGAATATCGTAAAATGGCGCAGTTAGGAAAAAAGACATGGATGAAACATGGCGCTCTGGACTACAAGGAATGCATCGGAGACGACTTAAACGTAAAACCGATGGGAGAAATGAAACCCTTGTCATTTCTAAAGCTGGCTAAGACCAGGGCCAATGAAACAGTCTGGTTTTCTTTTATTGTTTATAAATCCAAAAAACACAGAGATGAAGTAAATGCAAAGGTAATGAATGACCCGGCCATGAATAGTCCTGAATGGAAAGATAAACCAATGCCTTTTGATATGAAGCGTTTTGCCTACGGAGGATTTGAGGTTGTGGTCGATAATAATTAATATTAAAACTTTATTATTCATAAATATGATAATTGTACACGATATATTTATTTGCAAGCCCGGTAATGCCAGCAAAATGGCCAAGTTATTTAAAGAGTGGGCAGACCAAGTGGGTAAACCGACAGAGAGTAAGGTAATTTACGTCATGACCGATATGACTGGGCAGTGGCACCGGGTAATCGTAGCGAGCACCCACGAAAGCTTGGCCGCATATGAAGAAAATAACAAGAATATGATGGCTGACACGCCCGAGAATCGTGCAATGAACGAGAGGTTCAAGGACATGAACGAGATGTATATCTCCGGCAGCCGGGAAATTTATAAGGTCTGGTAAATAAATGTCCCGATAAATTTTAATTTTTAAAATTTATCGGGAATCCACGACTATGTCGGGACAAAAAATAACTCCTCACCTATGGTTTGACATAGAAGCCGTGGAAGCGGCGGAGTTTTATACTTCTGTTTTTGATAACTCTAAAATTACTCACAAATCAAAAATACTCAATACTCCGTCCGGAGATTGCGATATTGTTGGTTTTAAAATTTTGGGCTATGATTTTATGGCCATCTCGGCCGGACCATATTTCAAAGCTAATCCTTCTATATCATTTATGATCAATTTTGATCCGTCGCAGAACAAAGATGCGCGAAAACAAATTGACCAAATTTGGGAAAAGCTTTCAGAAGGAGGCAAAGTACTCATGCCTCTCGACAAATATTCATTTAGCGAACGTTACGGCTGGATACAGGATAAATATGGCTTTTCATGGCAGTTGATTTACACCAACCCGGAAGGCGACGAAAGGCCGCCCATCATCCCATCGCTACTCTTTGTTACCGAAGGGTGTGATAAGACGGAAGAAGCGACAAATTTTTATATTTCGATTTTTAAGAACTCCAAGCGCGGCACTATCGCCCGCTATCCCGCCGGTATGGAACCGAGCAAAGAGGGTTCAGTTATGTTTACTGATTTCACGCTTGAAAATCAATGGTTCGCCGCAATGGACGGAAGCTCGCAAATGCACAATTTTAAGTTTAATGAGGCTATTTCACTTATAGTCAACTGCGAGGATCAAAAAGAGATAGACTACTATTGGGAAAAGCTTTCGGCGGTGCCCGAGTCAGAACAGTGTGGCTGGCTAAAAGATAAGTACGGTCTTTCGTGGCAAATCGTTCCGAATCAGATGAGTGAGATGATGAGTAAAGGTACATCGGAGCAGATGGAGCGTGTCACAAAAGCGTTTTTGGCTATGAAGAAATTTAACATCGAAGAACTCGAACGTGCCTACAAAGGTTAAAAGATTTATCCCGTTAGAAATCGAGCTTGCCTCGTTAATTTCTAATGGGATGAAAAAAATTGATATTGCCGAACTTGAAAAAGCAGCCCAATAAATACATGAAGCAAATATCCTTTGATATAATTCGACCATGAATGCAAAAGATATTATAAAATACGGACACTTGCATGTGCTGAATGCAATAGAAAAACTCAGTGGCGAAGACTGGCTAAAAATCGGCGTAACGACAAACTGGTCAGCTAAAGACGTAATGGCACATTTAGCATCCTA
>JAUYLN010000002.1 GCA_030698885.1 bacterium | reverse complement strand
ATGGTACAACCTTGAATTTTGGTTTATTAACCCACGCCGCCCTCATGGAGTGGCAAGAGGCCGTAGGCATCGCTTTTCCCACAGGAAACTTTGGACCGGCAACCCGTGCTTATATAAGTACACATTATCTTGTAACACCCGGTCTTCCTAATACCGGAGATCCTTCTTTGCCCGGCTTCACCAGTCTGACTGCCCTGGGATTGAAAGATGGCGATACTATTAGTGCCATCGGCTCATCCGATCCCGACATATACATTGCTAATGCCTGGGGTTATAAGAGGCTATTCTTAAATCCCGTTATTTTTAGTTTCTATAACCATCTTGGTGGATTTGCCAAGGTTAGAACTGTATCGTCGTCAACGAGGGACATGCTTGTAGCTTCCGGTATTTTCAGGAATTGTGAAGCAAATGACCCCGAGGTCTATGGCCTTGAAGTCACCGGTGAGGATACCGGCACCTTGCACTGGATTAACACAACCGGTGAGCAGGCCATTGCCGACGACCCTGATTTCTTCAAAAAAGTTTTCTGCATCAATAATAGCGAATTCAATTGGTATCAAAAAGGCTCTGACTACACCACTGTTACTGAAATACCTATATACTCAAGAATGCATTAGTATAGTAACTCTTGCCGGGGTGCACTTAGGGTGATAAAATTTTCTGAGAGATAAAAAGCCGCATAAGCATAGCCGGCGGGTTAAGGTATTATTTTGAAACCATCTCATTGTCTATGTCTAATTCGGGATTAATTCTTTTGATATTGATAATAGCCGTGATTTCAACGGCCGGACTTTTGATTTTGCAGGATAAAAATTATATTCCCGAAGATGAAAATATTTTCTGCACTCAAGATGCAAAATTATGTTCTGACGGTTCGTACGTCGGCAGGGTAGGTCCTAACTGTGAGTTCGCCGTTTGCCCTGATAATGGAGGCGATGATTTTAAAACAAGCGGAACCGTGGTGGGGAGGGTATCAATCGGACCCTTGTGTCCGGTTGAACCATGTTTTTCGGATCAGCCCAGTCCTTATATATCAAGACAGCTTATTTTTACTCCGCAGGGCGGAGGCAGGCCAGTTGATTTGCCTTTTTATGTTGACCTTAAGAAAGACGGGAGTTACAGTGCGGAACTGCCGGAAAGTAACTATGAAGTTACTTTGAGTGATTGTGATTATATGGGTTGTCGTTATTCTTTGCCCAAAATGATTTTTGTCAAAGCCAATGAAACACAAGAGCTGGACATTGATATTGATACCGGCATCAGATAATTTTTAAGGTGATTTAAATTAAAAGGCTCCGCTCCGCCAACCGGCGGAGCGGAGCCTTTTACAGTATATAATTTTAGGGAGTAAGGTTTATTATCTTTTCTATCTCAGAGATATTCACCGGTTTGGTAAAATGATAGTCAAAGCCCGCCGCTTTAGATTTGGCCCTATCTTCTTCTTGGCCGAATCCCGTGATAGCTATCATTGTAGCTGAAACTTTAAGATTCGCTATTTCTTTTGCCACCTCATAACCGTCCATGCCGGGCATTTTGATATCAAGCATAATGACATCCGGCTTGAAATCTTCTAAGGTGAGGGGAGTTCAAATTCTGCTTCTCTAAACTGCTTGCAAGGCCTTTCTTAGCTCTTTACTGTTGACAGGTTTGACAAGATAGCCGGAGAACTCTTTTGTAGTTGAAAGAGTCAGTTCTTTCTCATATCCGGAGAGAGCTATTATCCGGGTATCTTTAAAATCGGGATTATTCTTTATTCTTTTTGCTACCTCAAGACCGCCCAATGGCATATTAAGGTCCAATATCATTACGTCGGGCTTGAATTTAGGAGCAGTAAGCAAGGCCTCGGCTCCACAGTACGCAGTTCTGGTCTCGTAGCCCATATTCTGAAGTATTTTTTCTATAACGTCAGCAAGGTATTTGTTGTCGTCCACTACCATGATTTTTCGTTTATAATCTGTCCGAGTATATTCTTGATTTGCTCTCACTGCTTTTGCGGAAGTGACTGTTTTGGGGGCATTAGACGTGAGTGCCGGAAGACTTAATATAAATTCACTGCCCCTGCCGATGCCATCGCTGTATGCGTATATTTCCCCTCCATTTAAGCGGGCGAGCGCCTTTGATAGTGTCAGGCCGATGCCGAAGCCGTCGTTCTTACTGTCGGTGAGGTGGTCATTATCAAATAAATCAAATATTTTTGTAAGCATGTCCGAAGATATACCTATGCCGTTATCCTGCACTTTTACCAATATCGTTTGATTATTGTTCTCAACAGAAATTTTAATTGTGCTGCCCCGGTCACTGTATTTAGACGCATTGTGGAGGAGGTTTACCACTATTTGTTCTATTCGGCCTTTGTCTGCCAGTACTTTTAGAGGTTCTTTCGGCATTAATATGGATAATTTTTGTTCTGATAATTTAAGAAATGCGCGCGAGGTTAGAATAGCTTGTTTAACCGCATAGCGAAGATCTATTTTCTCCTTCGCTACGGCTAGCTTAGAGTAGCCGATACGGGCAGTATCCAGGAGATCATTTATGTAGCGGTTTATATGTTTGGCTTCGCACCAGATGATGTCCAGCGATTTAGAAAGATGTTTTTGATTATCCTCGTGATTTTTATAGGTTTGAAGCAGCTCTGTGGTTACGAGTATCGTAGCGAGTGGATTTCGCAGTTCATGGCCCAAAACATTGATAAATCTTGTTTTTTTGTGATTCCTTATTTTCAGATTTTCAGCTATTTGGGTAGTTTCTTTATGCGCTTTGACTATTTGCTTCTCGTTTTCACGGTAGCCCTCAACAATGGTGGAGATAAATATTAAAGTTACGGATGCTACTGAAAGGAATGCCTGCAATATTAATAGCGATTGGTTTATGGAGAGGCCCGGGCGGACAAATGGACCGGACCCGCTTATGGTGCCTATTATAGCCGGGACGGCCAGCATAATAGTTATTATTGATATTTCTCTTTGGCTGAATTTAAATGCTAACCATACCAGAAAAGGCGCCAGTAAAAATAAAATAGATGGTCCCACCATTCCGTTAAATTCAAAAATAGTGATAGTTAAGATTATAGCTGCCAGTGCCAAAAATTCAGGAACCTTGGGCCATTTAATGTCGCTTCTTTTAAACCAGGACATTAAAAGCGGAGCCGCAATAAGTGCTCCTGCAAAATCGCCAAGCCACCACGTTCTCCAGATGCGAATGAGTGTAAGGTCTTCGGCCAGGCCTCCAAGGTAAAGAGCGGCAGTACCGATGGTAGCGCTAAAGAGCGTGGCGGTAAGCCCGGCTAGAATAACGAACCTAACTATATCGTAAGGCCTTTCAAGGGCCCTAACTCCATTTGCATATTTATTAAGTAAAAAAACAGCGACCAGCCCCTCAAGGGTGTTGCCGGTCGCTATACCTAAAGAAGTAAAAATATTGCCCGTAGTGGTAATGTTGATAAGGAAGGCGCCAATAAATATAGCCGGCCAGAATCTATAGCCGTAATAAAGCATTACCGCTATGGCTATGCCGGTGGGTATCCATATGGCCGTGGTGCTTGGATTGACAGATGCGAAGCTCAGGCCGAATTTTCCGGTCACAAAATAAGCGCCGGCAACGCCTATGTTTATAAGAATAATGGCCAATTTACTTAATTTTTTCGTTTCCATTTAAATAAAAGTGTTTATATCAATCTACCCCGTCTTAGTTAAAAAAAGACCTATCAAATGATGGGCCACATCCTATAAAGTTAAGCATAGCTTCATTAAACCCAGATGAACGAGGGGGTAGCATAATGATATCATAAAGCTAGACATCATGTCAATATTTGTGTTCCCACACCAGCTTTGACGAGGCTGAATCTCGTCAAAACCTCTTCAAAAAAAGCGAGCGAGCGGATAATAGTAAAAAAACGCCTAAGGCATTGTGTTAGGCGTTTTTTTGTGGCATTTTTAATAGGAAATGGACAAGGCTTCTAAAAGACGAATTCTGGTATTCTCTACGGCCTATCTGCCATTTATCGGCGGTGCGGAGCTGGCATTAAAAGAAATCGCCCTGCGGTTGCAGGACGATTTTGAGTTTGATCTAGTAACTGCCAGATTGGATAAAAAACTGCCTATTGCCGAAAAAATAGGCAATATCAATGTTTTTAGGGTGGGCGAGGGAAATAGGTTTGATAAATTACTTTTTCCATTTAAGGGATTTAATGTTGCCTCTAAACTACATGACGAGCGGAAGTATTCTTTGGTTTTCTCTTTGATGGCATCCTATGGCGGTGTTGCGTCCTGGAAGTTTAAGAA
This sequence comes from bacterium, assembly GCA_030698885.1. Lineage (GTDB taxonomy): Bacteria > Patescibacteriota > Minisyncoccia > 2-02-FULL-40-12 > IGHO2-01-FULL-4-A > JAUYLN01. The sequence goes on along the minus strand of JAUYLN010000002.1, from coordinate 2,059 downwards.
AAAGTTTCCGGAGGTACCATTGCTTATCAATCTTCAGGAGGGGCGTAATTTTGAGAAAACTGGCCGGCTGAAGATGTTTGCCTTTAAGATGATATTGCGTTTAGCCGATTCAATAACTGCTATAAGCAATTATTTAAAAGACATAGCGGTTAAAAATGGCGCCGACAGCGAGGCCATAAAAATAATTCCAAACGGAGTTGATATTGAAAAATATAGTAAGGAATTCAGCTATGGCGAGATATCGGACCTTAAAAATCATCTTGGCATACGGCCCGATGACGAGATAATTATAAGTGTCTCAAGGTTAAACTATAAAAATGGAGTTGATACTTTGATTAAGGCCATGCCATATCTGGATAAAAACTATAAATTGCTTTTGGTGGGCGACGGCGAGGAGAAAATGGGTCTGGTTGATACGGCTAAGATGCTTAGGGTTCTGGACAGGATAATTTTTACCGGAAGTATAGAGAATGATGTTTTGCCCAAATTTTTAAGTATTGCGGATGCGTTTGCAAGGCCTTCGCGTTCCGAGGGGCTTGGCACCGCATTCCTTGAGGCCATGGCGGCCCGCGTGCCGGTCGTGGCAACACCGGTCGGCGGGATAGTAGATTTTATTAAAAGCGCTGAAACGGGAGTTTTCTGCGCCGTAGATAATCCAAAAAGCGTTGCCGACAAAATAAAAATAGTTGTTGAAGACAAGAAACTCCGGGAACAACTGATAAAAAATGCTTACAAATTAGTAAAAGAAAAATATGACTGGAACAAAATAGCGGATGAATATAGGGAGATACTCAACAAAATCATAATTCCTAAATCCTAATTTTTAATTTCTAAACAAATCTCAAATTCCCAATAACTGAAATTATTAATTGATCATTGATTAGGAATTAGAGCAATTAGGCATTAGTAATTAGCAGCCATTGTTTTTTATTTAAGATAATATTTATGGCAGAAGAATTAAAAAATAAAAAGAGCATTATCATTTGTACTGGTATTTTTCCTCCTGATATCGGCGGACCGGCATCTTACGGCAAGACGATGTCGGACGCATTGACTGAACGTGGCTTTAAGGCAGAAGTTATTACGTATAGAAATTTAAAATCTGATTATAAAAGCTATAGTTATAAAATTAGCAGTGTTTCAAGAAAATGGCCCGGCTTTTTAGGCCATTTAATTTATTTTTTTAAGGTTTTTTTATTAGCTAATAAATTTGATACTATATTTGCTTTGAATGCCGTAAGTGCCGGCGTGCCCGCAGCTTTGGCGGCAAAATTTAAGAAAAAAAAGTTTGTGGTAAAAATAGTAGGGGATTATGCATGGGAAAGGGCGGTTATCACAGGCAAGACAGTTTTGATGCTTGATGATTTTCAAAAATCAAAAAAGACCGGCTGGATAGGGATACTCCATAAAATGCAAAGGTGGACATGCAGAAGAGCAGACAGAATAATAGTGCCATCAGAATATTTGGCAAAAATAGTCAGGGAATGGGGGGTGCAGGCAAGCAAGGTGAGAGTTGTTTTTAACGGTACTGATTTTAGGCCATCCGATTTGTCCAAAGAAGAGGCCCGTAAAATAGTTAGAGTTCCAGGGAATATAATATTATCGGCCGGCAGGCTCGTTCCCTGGAAGGGATTTAAAATGTTGATTAAGATAATGCCTAAGATTTTGGAGCTGAGCCAATTTTTCAGATTGGTAATAGTGGGCAGTGGTCCCGACATAGTTCACCTTGAGCGCATGGTAAAGAATATGAACTTAAGTAGTAAGGTTATTCTGGCGGGTTCAAAAAACAAGGAAGAGCTGGCTGTTTTTATGAAAGCTGCTGACCTGTTTGTTTTAAATACCGGCTATGAAGGTTTTTCTCATCAGCTTCTTGAGGCCATGACGGCAGGCGTGCCGATAATTACAACCGGTGTTGGCGGTAATCGTGAGGTAATACACCAGGGGGAGAACGGATTTATGGTTAGATATAATGACGAATTTAATTTATTTGAAGCGATAAAAACTCTCTGGCAATCCAAAGAAATGCAGGAACGTTTTGTTGAGAAAGGCAAAGAAACCG
>JAUYLN010000036.1 GCA_030698885.1 bacterium | reverse complement strand
ACAAAAAAGTTTTCTGATCTAAGGCTTGTATATTCAGAAGAATATAACAATAAATTTCAGGCAGCAGCTAGAGAGAAGCAATTAAAGGGTTGGAGTCACAATAAAAAACAATTGCTGATAAATAATAGCTTGCAGTGAGTTTGGTGATTTATTGTAGGGTTTGGACGAGAAGTTTACCCGGAGTTTATCGAAGGGAGTCCAAGCTTGTACTGAACGAAGTTGAAGTGTCCGGCAGCAATGGGATTTTAAAGTAGTGTCTTAACTCTATTTTAAAATCGCACTTATTGAAGGCTTGGACTTGAACCGTTTTGTCCCCGTGGTGGAAACCTGCCTGCCGGCAGGCAGGTATTAAAACCGCAAGGTTTTAAAGTCGGGGGGTCGGGGACAAAACATGTGTTTATGTGAGATTCCAAGTCCCGCAGCCCTGATTATAAGCCGGGCAGACAGGTGGTAGCGACCGAGCGTTGAGAATAAAAAGAAGAAAAAGGGACCTAGTCCTTTTTCTTCAAAGAAGGTAAATAAAAAATAGCTTGATTTCGGCACAGCTTATTGGTTGAATAATATTATGAAAAAAATTATTATTTACTCGGTTATGGTGTTGGCGATTCTTGTCGGTGGGTTTTTTTGGTTGAATGATTATATTTACAAAGAGAAGCAGGGGAATGGCCCGATGCCATCAAATTCGGACATGCTTCGAAATGAAAGCGGGTTGGACATCAAATCTGAAGAAGTCGCATATTTCGGGGAGGTTAAGGGGTATTATGTCAGGCCTGACGATAAGAGGGCTTATCCGGGCGTTGTTATGATACACGAGAATCGCGGCCTTAGGCCGGAAATCCGCCAGACCGCAGAGATTCTTGCCAAAGAAGGCTATGCCGTGCTTGCGGTTAATCTTTTGGATGGTGTCGCCGAAGACCAAGCGGGCGCGCGTACTTTAACGGCTAATTTTAATCAGGAAACCGGTGTCGCAAACATGCGCGCCGCCGTAGATTATTTGCGCTCACAGGGGGCCGAAAAAATTGCTTCACTCGGTTGGTGCTTCGGAGGCAGGCAGTCAGTTGAGCTTGCAATATCAGGGGAAGAGCTGGATGCAACGGTTGTGTACTATGGAGGTAGTATGGCAACAACTGTAGAAAAATTAAAACCTATTGAATGGCCCGTTCTCGGTATATTCGGAGACCGAGACCAGGCAATACCGGTTGAAATGGTGCGAGAGTTTGAAGCATCTTTGAATACCCTGGGCGTTGATAATGAAATTTATATTTATCCCGGCGTAGGCCATGCTTTTGCTAATCCATCGGGAGCCAACTATGCTCCGAATGAAACCAAAGATGCATGGGAAAAAACCCTATTGTTTTTAAATACAAACCTTAAGTAGTGATTATGATAACTTACGACGATTTTAAAAAATTAGAACTCGTAGTGGCCGAAGTTTTGGAAGTAGAGCGCGTGGAAGGCTCGGAGAAGCTACTCAAGCTGAAGGTAAATATTGGCAAAGAGGAAAGGCAAATTATTGCCGGTATTGGAAAAGAATACGAGCCGGAATTTATGGTCGGCAAAAAGATAGTGGTCATTGCCAATCTTGAGCCCAGACAGCTCATGGGCCTTGAAAGCCAGGGGATGCTTTTAGCGGCGGACAATGAGGGTAAGCCGGTATTTCTCATGCCGGAAAAAGATGCTCCGGCCGGTTCTCCCGTGAAGTAATTAGGGGACATAGCATCTTACTACAACACGAAAACAACATCCTTACAAAGTAAGGATGTTGTTTTTTTTATTTGATTTTAATAAAAAAACGTGTTATTATTGATATTCTTTTAGCTCATCTCAAGAACTCTCTTGAGATGAATTTATTTATGGAGTTTTAAAACTATCTTATGGCAGGAGATTACATAATCAGATTTGAAAAAGTGTCATTTGAGTACGGACATAATAAACCCATCCTTGATGAGGTTGATTTTTCTATTCGCCGAGGCGCCAAAATTACTGTCATGGGTCAGAATGGCGGGGGAAAGAGCACTGTATTTCAATTGATTGCCGGGGCGCTTAAGCCCGAAGAAGGTAAAATTCGCATGGCCGAAGGGCTTACCATAGCTTTGTCACGCCAAGTAATTCCCAGAGACCAGCTGGATATAACTGTCCGTGAATTTTTTGCTAAATGTTTTAAAAAAACCGTATATGATATTGAACCGAGAATAGATGCCGTTTTGGAGGTTGTGAATTTGCCTAAGAGTCCGCAAATATATGACAAGCTCGTAAAATCATTTTCAGGAGGCCAGCAGGCCAGGCTTTTGCTGGCGTCGGCCCTGATACAGGACTCGGATGTTTTATTGCTGGATGAGCCCACAAATAACCTTGATTCAGCCGGCATTGCCCACCTGAAGCAGTTTATTATTGAATGCAAAAAAACCTGCGTTGTCATTTCGCATGACGCCGAGTTTTTAAATTCATTTACCGAGGGAGTTTTGTATCTGGATGCGCATACCCGCAAAGTAGAGCAATATCAGGGTAACTATTTTAATGTAGTGGAGCAGATATCAGCCCGTATACAAAAAGAAAACAGCAAAAATGCCCGCCTTGCTAAAGAGGCGCTGGAAAACAAAGAGAAGGCCAACTTTTTTGCTATGAAAGGCGGGCGCTTGAGATTGTTAGCCAAACGTATGAGAGAGAAAGCCGCGCAGATGGAGGAGGAACAGGTTGATGTCAGAAAAGAGGACAGGACTATCCGGAGTTTTGAAATACCTGCCCAGCCGGACCTGACGGGAGAAATAGTACGAATATCATCATTCTCAATCATGAAAGGACACAAAGTGGTTACTAAAAAAGCTAACATTGTTCTTAAGAAAAACCGGCATTTATTTTTAGCAGGGCCTAATGGTATTGGTAAGAGCACATTGTTGGAATCCCTGGCTTCTTTAGCAGACGGCCAGACAAATGGTAAGGGCGATTCAATTATAGCTCCGGGGATAAAAGTCGGATATTATCGTCAGGATTTTTCAACTCTTAATTTCTCTGACACGGTGTTTGATTCTTTGGCATCAGTTTCTCAAGGATCAGATGAAAAAGAGATTCGTTCTGTTGCCGCTGGTTTTCTGATTACTTCAGATGTCATTCAAACAAAGATAGGCAGTTTATCGGAAGGCCAGAAGGGCCTGGTTGCTTTTGCCAGGCTGGTACTTCAAAAGCCCGGCCTGTTAATTTTAGATGAGCCTACAAATCATATAAATTTCAGACATTTGCCGGTAATTGCATCAGCCCTGGATAAATATCAGGGAGCGATGATACTGGTTAGCCACGTGCCTGAATTTGTGTCCCAGATCCGTATAGATGAAACATTGAACTTGGATGCGTAGGATATCCGTAGTCTGTTCGGCGGTCTTTTCGGGACTCTTCATTTTATTTTCAAATAAATAGGCCATTCTGGGGTCATGTAATATGTCGTTCTGATAGCGGATTTTTTCGGGGCTATATTGAGGAGGAGGCATAGATGAGCTTAAGCTTCTCCAGCCCCCGGTGCAGTTGTACTGCAGTGGTATTTATAGATTGTCCGGTAACGAGAGATATTTCTTTAAGCGAAAAATCCCTTATGTATCTCATGTGCATCACTTTTTGATATTTTTCAGGTAGGCGCTGGATTAAGAGAGCTGCCGCCTTTCCATCCAGAGTATTAAAGTGATGTTCGGGATGGCCGGCCGGTGGCTCGTATCCTTTTGCTAAAAGGACATCAAGCGAGACGGGCTTGTGTTTTCTATATTGGTCTACAACAAGGTCGTTTAAAACGTGATAGAGAAAGGCCTTCATCAGTTCAATTTTCCCCCCCTTTAACAAGATATTTCCAGGTTTTTAGAAACGTCTCCTGAACCAGGTCCTCGCTAAGTGCTGAGTCGTGCACTTTAAAAAAAGAGTATAGTTTAAGTTCTTTCTCGTGATTCTGGTGTGCTAAGGCCAATATTGCCTTTAGTTTTTCTTGTTCCAAGGTTGTCATAAGGTAAGTTGTTCATGGTAATTTTATTACACAGGCATTTAAGCTTTTGTATAATTCAGCCGATTAATCCATATATAATTTTTTTTGGCTGATGACATGAATATTGCAATAAGTATAACAACTTATATTTATATAGAGTACAATAGTTATCCTCTTATTAATAAAGGCGCAATAATTTAATCGCTATGGTGGTATTATCGGTGATGTGTTAAAATAAACAAATGAATCTCCTAGAAGTATCCCTGGCCAGCTTAGCTGGCCCTCCGGGTTAGCTTCCATAGGGTTTAATAAAATTAATATGTAGTTTTGCAGTACAAACGGTTATGTTTAAGGTTGTACTCAAACTACTTCTAGCGGGATGAAAACAACCGAAAAATATATAGGAAAAACTGATAAGCCGAGTGGGGCTAATTTTTTTCCCCATTTTTGGGAAAAAAGCTGGACATATGTTAAAACCGTGGTAGATGTATTGCATGAGTCGGTTGTAATTCTTGATGCAAATTTAAAGGTGGTAGCCGCCAATGAGGCTTTCTACCAAACATTCCAAGCCAAACCGGAAGATACCGAGGGGGAGGTCATCTATAAACTGGGCAATGGCCAATGGGACATCCCGGTTTTAAGAAAACTTCTTGAGGATATTCTGCCGAAGCAGACAGTTTTTAAAGGTTTCCAGGTGGCTCACGAGTTTCCTTCTATTGGGCGCAAGGTAATGATTTTAAATGCCCGCCAGATTTATATTAAAGATGATGAGGTTTCGGAAGAATTTCCGCCCATCATCCTGCTGGCCATAGAAGATGTAACTGAAATGATGGTTGTCGCAGAATCTCTCTCTGGTCATGCTAAGGATATAGAATCTAAGCTTATGGCGCGAAGTCAGAAGCTGGAAATACTTATCGGTCAGTTAGAAAAAGAAATCAGCGAACTCAAAAACAAGCCTGACCGGGTATAGACTGTATGCATGTTTTTATAAAAACCTCCAGATTAAGGAGGTTTTTATTTTGTAATGATTTTGTCCCAGAAACGGCATGGTATTATCTAGCAGACTCTCAATAGGTAGTAGCTGTAATGTTTTGGTCTTTGCAACGGCATCCTTGTATAGGGGCGGTTTGCGGTATTTAAGTTTTCGGGGAGATATCTATATAAAATAGGTCGAAAATGCTCAATGTCTTAATAATTAGGAGGAGAATAATGTGATTAAAACCAAAAACCTGGCTTTAGGCAGGTCGGGCATCATATTATCAGCCTCATTCAATAAATCTAATCACATGCTTTTAACTATCGGACTTATTCTTGTGGGCTTATGGCTCATCGGTTTCGTTGGATTTCACATAATCGGTTGGTTCATTCATGTTCTTCTGGTCGTAGCCATTGTTGTTATTCTACTAAGAATTATCAGAGGGAAAAGATTAATCTAATCTTTTGATTAGATTTTTTTATAATTTACCAAAATCTTTCAAAAAATAAATAAAAATAATGTATCCTACTTAGAGGCAAGTCGCCAAAGGCTACTGCTGATATCGGGATATTGAATCTTTAACGGGATGGAAAAATCAATAAAAAAGTTTATTAAGAGCTCGCTGTTAGTAGTATGGGTTGTTTCATTCATGTTCGTTATGCTCGGTTTCCCCGGGCCAAAAGTTGCGCATGCGGCAACGGCGCCAAGTCTTGGCGCAGCCGATGATTTTGCGGTTTTAGCCTATGAGGCAATCATAAACAGTAATGTCTCGGATATCATTAGCGGAGATGTTGGATTAAGCCCGACCACGGGTACTTTTATTGGGATACCATCGGCAGAGGTAGCGGGCACAATATATGCTGTTGATGCGACTGGTCCGGATGGTGTTGCGGGAGAAAACCCCACTTTGCTTACTGCAGCTAAAAGCGCCCTGTCGGATGCCTATGATGACGCCGAGGGACAAACATTGCCTTCTGTTACTACGGTTGATGCCAGTACTACTGATTCTTTCGCCGGTACAGGCTATACTTTGGCGCCCGGCATCTACAAATCTCCATCTACGATGGGTATAACTGGGACGTTGACTCTTAATGGTAGCTCAACAGATGTATGGATTTTTCAAGCCGTCTCCACTCTTACTACGGCATCAGCTACGGACATTGTTCTTACCGGCGGTGCGCAGGCCTGTAATGTGTTTTGGCAAGTTGGTAGTTCGGCCACACTCGGGACAAATACTCTTTTCAAGGGAAATATATTAGCCCTAACTTCAATCACTGATAATGGGGGTTCTATCGTTGAGGGAAGATTATTGGCAAGTAATGGCACGGTTACATTAAATAATACTACTGTTACTAAGGCGACATGTGTAGTTCCACCTACTCCGGTTCCAACACCAACGTCAGAACCGCAAGTTGGAGGATCTGCACCTTCAGCACCGCTTCCTCCTCCTTTAATTAACGTTGTGAAGGTTCCGACTCCTTTAGCATTATCTTCCGGACCGGGAACTGTTACATATGATTATGTTGTTACGAATGTAGGAATAGTTGCCTTGAGTAATGTCACGGTGAATGATAACAGATGTAATTCAACAGTTTTTGTTTCCGGTGATGCTAATAGTAACTCAATGCTTGATACCAATGAAACTTGGATGTACCGTTGTACCGCTGTACTTTCGGAAACCACTACTAACACTGTTACGGTAACGGGTCAGGCTAATGGCTGGACTGCAGTAGACACTGCAAATGCAACTGTTGTTGTTAGCGCACAATTACCACCACCGCTAATCCGTTTAGTAAAAGTTCCTAGCGTATTTGTTCTTCCAGTTGGCGGCGGAGCAGTTACTTATACGTATACCGTAACTAACCCCGGTTCCGAGCCATTAAACAATGTCAGTATAGTTGACGATGAGTGCACGGGATTACCGGGCCGTGTTGCGGGACATCCGGGAGATCTTAATCAGAACAACCTACTTGAAAGTAATGAGACGTGGACTTTTACTTGTCAAACTAATATTACACAAACAACGACAAATACCGGTACGGCCGAAGGTCATGCTAATGGCCTGACTGCTATTGATTTTTCGCTTGCTACTGTTGTGGTAGCCCCTCCGGGATTCCCGGAAACAGGAATTGCTCCTGATAAGACAAGCATTCTCTGGAGTGTCATGATGCTGACCGGTGTTCTTACGGCTCTGATTGTAATTAAAAGAAGGCAGTCTGGCTTACCGACAGGCCGATAATCTGACTATTCTAAGTATTAGGTGGAAATAACGAGCAGGGGCCAGATGAGTTTTTATTTGGTCCCTGCCTCTGTGTTTTTATAAAAATATATGCGTTTTAAGGTGCTACCAGGAAGAACACTTTTCATAACTACCCTGACAGGATTTTTGTCCTTTCTGGCTCTTTTAATGCCTATATCGGCGTCGGCCCTTGTCAGTGGAAGTCAAATCTTGACCGACCCGATTCCTAATAATTTTGGCTGTACCAGCGGTTCTTATTTCATTGTCTTTTTAAATGGTTCTACGGTTATTGCCGGAACTTCAGCCCCAACCGAACCGGCTGATTGCAGTAGCTTAAACGGAAAGATATGGTCGGATGTTTTAGGAAATGGGAATGATTTTCATGCCTATGAGTTAAATGCG
>JAUYLN010000005.1 GCA_030698885.1 bacterium | reverse complement strand
ACGGACTTGAAATAGCCGTTGTGGCTTCTGCTCTAGCAAAATCAATATACATTTCGCCATCCGGTGTTTCTATTTTCCTCTGTAATGTCGCTGAAATAATCTTGGACTCGCGCTCATTGCCCCGTATAGTACCGAGCATGGTAATTCGGGAACCCTCATCCGATTTTAGTGTTTCTATATCCCAAGTACTACCGATTGTAGCCTGGGGAGTGTTTTTGATTACGCCGAATAAATCAGGAAACTTAACATTGATACGGAGATTCTTAATGTCCCCATCGGTTTGATTTCTATAATCAAGGATATAGGTTATGGACTGGCCATCAGTCGCGGTAGGCGGAGCAACCAAAGTAAGCTCCACCGGCAAAGATGTTATGGTCATCGGCAGTGCCACATCCTTTTTCAAAACTGAACTTAGGTTTGAAGGAGTAAACGTAATAGACGCCCGGGCCTGTTTTACATTACCTCTGTCCCCTACAATGTAAGCCTTGAATTCCATCTCTTCAGACTTGCCGTTCTTAAGCTCACCTATATCAATAAACTCATTCTCTATATCAACCACGTCACCGTCTTTTATAACAACTGAATTGTCGGGGTAAGTAAACACTAGCTTGACGCCTTTCAGGTCAACACTGCTTTTATTTTCATAAATAACCTTAAAAGAAACCAATCCTCCGCCCTTAACCTCGCTTGGCCCTTCTATTCTAAGCTCCACCTTGTCATCTCCGAACGATGCCTTGCCCAAAAAGAAAAATAAAATCCCGATGGCAATTATGGAAGCGGCACCGATAAAAACAAATCTCAAATTCAAATCAAAATTAAAACGGCCTGGCATAAAGCCGGGCTTATTGGGTTGTATCACGTTATTATTTGTGTCGTTATCTTTTGATAACGGAGTTACTTCAAAATCCACAATGTCTACTAATTACTAATAAAATCACTAATGTACTAATAGGATCCTGATTCGTATATAAGTGGCTTGATTAGTAATTAGTAGATTATAACATGTCTTGTCCAAATTGTAACGAGTTAAATCTCCGGCCAGTTTCAAACTCAATATCATTTTTATTGCCATAACCCAGAACCTCAAGAGCTTCCCCATGAATTCCAGCCAAGCATTCCTTAACATTAATGGTATTTGCTTCGCTATTTAAATATTCCAGCTTGCTGACCAAAAAATCCCAGAGCTTATCATCCCGCTCCCCTTCCATGACCGCCTTATCAAATAACTCAACCAAAAAAAAGGCCGGCATCATGGCCCTAAGAGATGCCTTCATAAGACGAAAAGAGTTCAGACAATATGCGCTTGTTATAATAGGATAACCATTGCCTAATGCCAGATTAAAATCAACCAGATTAAGAATATCCAAATGGCCCGCCTGTTTTGAGGTTGGCAATAAGACGCTCTTTGCCTGGTATGCCTGTTTCCCCTCTTCTTTGGTATAGCATACTATCAACTCGTCATATTCTCTGATTGGAATTTTTTTGATTATTACCGCCCGCATAAAATAAATTAAAATTAAATATCAAAGTTTAAAATTATTGTGTCGTTTCACGACAACTATATATAGCCGTCCCGCCAAAGCGGGACTCACTAATTTTGCATTTTGATTTTTAAATTTTGAATTTTGTAATCTAATATATTATACAACAAAAAACCCTGCTCAAGCAGGGATTATTATAATCTTTCCGATTTTGGTTGTTCGCCGTCCTTGAAAGCATCGGGGCCGGCCTCTCCAGGTCTAATGATATCCCTGGCATCATAAATCATAATGCCGAAAGTATCCCCCGAATTTCTAATAAAATAATCTTCCGGAGATACAGACATAAGCATATTACTATAGATTTTTATGACATGCTTCGTCGGCCATTCTATGCGTATAGCTATCCCACTAATGCTTAATTTGGGAACCCTGTCACAAAAAACAATTTGGGAATTATTTTTTAATTTATCCCCCTTAGAATCCATCTCTCCAAGAACTGCCACAAGTCTATAGCTGGCTACAAAAGAAATCACATCTAGACCTAACCGATTCATAACAAGAAGGATATTTTGTCGATTTTCTTCCCTAAGGGGTCTGCCTATTTTTTGCTCACTATCCCCGTTGGCACTAACCAAAATAATACGTGGCATCGGAAAAGAAGGATTTATACCACCGGACTTAGTAAAAGTTACATCAATTTTCTTTCTGACTATTTTCTCAACATTATTAGCTGTCCAACTTGTAAAAAACCAAATGACAAGACAAATAGCAGAAAGACTGCCTGCCAAAATACCCAGCCTAGCCCAGACCCGCATATCCTTTTGGCTCATATTTTACCTCTGTACTTATTATAAAATATCTTGGCACAACCATAGCACGGCCAGAATCATTTTAAAATACTAATATTTAAGGATTTGAGCACCCATACCAAGCAAGGCCTAGTATAAGAGTCCTCGGTCTGCTAGCCTCACAAAAACTCCCGGTTACCCGGGATTTTTATTTAGGTTCGTGGTATATATGCCATATACATAACACGGCCGGCAGTAAAACAAAACTTAGAGCCTCTTCTAAAATAATAAAATTATATTATATTAGCGACTCCTGCATCAGCTTAATATCTTTAATTGCTAATTTCGGCTTCTGATATAAAGACCCCCTAATAACTTCGGCGCTTATAATTACTGGCTTTTTATAATAGTCTACATAGTGTTCTGTTGTCTTGTTGATCTCTGGATAAGCCACTAAAAGACTGTATTCTCTTTTGACTTCTGCGGCCTTAAATTTCATATATTCCCCCCGACTACTTTCTAAACCAACTACCCTCCCAACAAATCTATATATCCTCCCGTTCTCATATTCTGGTAAAATTTGTTCATCTTCACTTAAATAATTTTCAAAGTTTCCAGTATCTATAGTTGCGGCATCATCCTCTTTGTCTTTGGGATAAATATTAATTTTATTAACTTGATCCTCGGTAAATGGCCGCAAGGCCTTCTTGTAGATCTTTCTGTTTATCATCCTGTGAAGCTGGATTGCAAAATTCTTTGGTAAAAACATGCCCTCCTCGTTCTGAGTCACTGGCGATTTTTTCTGTAGTTTAGCCCATTTTATCATCCTGACAACAAACCAGCCCAAGAGAGCCAAGTCCAGAGGATTTTTTCCAAAAAAATCGTTAATGTCCCTGTGTGCTTCGTTAAAAATATCAAGCCCCGTAGTAACCACCTGCTCCCCTATTGTTGTTAAGAAATTATTATAATCTGTTATACTCTCAAAAGGTAAGGAGCTAGCCGCAGTAATAAATGTTTCTAAAATTATAGAGCCCCCGTCAGCTCTTTTTGCTTTTATTGATATTCCGCCCTTGAATTTTCCTATTTTAGCAAATTCTTGAATTACAGAATTAAATCCATTAATAGATTCTGCTAGTACATCTAAATCTACCCCGTCCCTCTCGGATTTATCCCAGCCATATTTAATATAAAGTGTAGCTCCAGATTTCATCTTCATGAATTGCCCATACCTTAGCATAAAAACTAAACAAATCAAGCAAATAAATCACATCGATTTCAAGGTTGAACCTTAAAATAATAGTGGCCACGGCAACACCAAACCGGGGCTATTATTATTCTCTATCTCACCCCCCAACTTGAATTAAATCAAAAACCCAGGCTTTTAAGTGAGCGGTTGTAAATAAACTGTAATTTTATCCCCTTGTGGATAATCGTAAAATTAGGATTGAATTACCTCCTATAATATTGTATACTCCTTTCTAATGAATAAGGTATTAGATATAGTATTAATAATAAATTACAAAAATGTTATTTGATTATTTGATATTAGGAGCCTCAGGATTATTTATAGGTGGGTCATTCTATCTAGGAGCTAAGATAGTGGATAAGATAAAAAGCTTAGAAAATAGCAAGTCGAAAAATTTGGTCGCAGTTCTTATAGGATTTTCGATATTAATGTTGGGCTTCATGATTGTGTTCCCTCTGGCTATGCTTTATTCAAAGTAGATTAGTACTACGATTAAATCGCTATGCCTGTTGGCTTCCCACCCCACCACTACCCAAGCTCGGCTAGCTGTGTTTTTATTTCTTTTGAGTGAGTGGTTATAAATAAATTGTAATTTTTGATATTTTACGTAATAAAAAACTGGTCGGAACGGGAACCAGTTTTTTATCTAGAAAAATGAGAAAATTATAATATTATTTGTCTGTGAAAGAAACCAAAAATTAAAATACAGCTAACCGGGCCTACTTCTTCACTCCCAGCCACAATTTCATATTCGGTCCAAGCTCAAATTCCTTTTCTATATCAAAAGCCACCTCCCCCCTCTTCCCCTCTTCCAACTTATCTATTAAAACTGCCTCCTTTATTTCTCCTTCAAATTGAGACATAATCTCTCTTACTCCCGCATCGGCTGACTCCCATCCGGCAAAAATTTTATCATCAAATTTATAACCCGCATCTTTTCGCATATCCTGAAAATAACGCATAACCTCTCTGGCATAACCCTCCCTGGCCAATTTAGGCGTAATATCCGCATCAAGAACTACTGCCTCTTCCTGGATAGTATTATAAATAACCTTCTTAATATTCAGCTCTTCCTTAAGCAACGCCTCAAGCTCTCCACCAAACGGCATAAGAGAGGCGCCCTCCTTCGGTTTTGATAATTTTATGGAAATGGACGCCAGTGGCTGACGAACCCTTATGCTTTTTATCTTCCTCTGGGCCAAACCCTCAGCAACTACATGGCGCAATACGGTCATTTTCTGCTCCAGTTCATCATCAACTTCTTTTTTATGAAACTTGGGCCAATCTTCCAGATGAACCGATTCTTTTTGCGTGCTTATCTTTTTATAAATATGATCAGCCAAAAACGGAGTGAACGGCGCCATTATTTTACTAAGCTCAACTAAAATATGTCTGTAGAAGGCCAGGGCCCTACCAAGCTCTTTGTCTCCGGCAGGTTTTTGAAAACGGCTTCTGGAACGCCTTAGCCACCAGTTAGATAAATCATTAACTACAAAATCTTCTATCGCCCGGGCAGCCGGCATCAAATCATATTCATCTAATTTACTGCTGACATCATGGCTTAAACCGGAAAGACGAGACATTATCCATTTATCAAGTATGCTCGCCGGCCTATCATTGATTAATTTATTATTGCCGTCGCTATAAAGCTCCAGAAAGCGGATTGAATTAAGCACGGTCATGATAAAACTATTAAGTTTCTTTTTTACATCATTGATATTAAAAAGCTTGGGCTCGCCGGGATTATTAACCGTATAAAAATACCAGCGTCCGGCATCGGCTCCAAATTGCTCAATTATTTCCCACGGATTAACGACATTACCTACCGACTTTGACATTTTTTTGCCTTTTTCATCCAGAACATGACCGTAGGAAAGAACATTTTTGTATGGCTCTCCCCTACCAAGCAGGCTGGACACAGCCAGTAAGGTATAAAACCAGCCCCTTGTCTGGTCAATGCCTTCGGAAATAAAATCTGCCGGAAAATTATCGTTAAATTTCTTTTTGTTATCAAAAGGATAATGCCATTGAGCAAAAGGCATGGAACCGGAATCAAACCAGACATCAACTACATCCTCAACTCGTGACATTTTGCCGTTGCATTTAGCACATTTTAAAAATATCTCATCAACATAGGGACGGTGCATATCAATTTCACCCATTTCGTTATACGGATAATTATTTACCTCCGCATCTTTTAAGCCTCCTTGTTTATGATACAACATATCTCTTTGCTCTATCGTTTCTTTATCGGACAAACCCAAGAGCGCCGCATCAAGCAACCATAACGGGTCGCCATGGCTTACAAACAATATGTTCTTGCCTTCATGCTTTGAGTCTATCTCTTTTATGGCTGAAAACATTCTGGACCTTGTCTCGTGCCAAGTCTCGCCGTCTCCGCCGTGCTTGTCGTCCATACCCATACTGTCGTACTCCAAAACACATTCAGACCTCGGCTTGCCCTCGCATACAATCCCCTGGTCAAGTTCCTTTAGGCGTTCATCAATATGAACCTTCAAGCCAAATGCTTTTGCAATAATATCGGCTGATTGTTTAGTCCTTTTAAAGGGCGAGGAATAAATAGCATCAACACCTCCTTTTTTCTTAAGCGCAGATAATGTTTTTTCTACCTGCTCTATGCCTTCGGGAGTAAGGTTATATTTATCGTGCTCAAGACGGGAGGCCGTTAACTCCTCCCCATGCGAATGGCCATTCTTCTCACTGAAACCATGCCTCAAGGTATACAAGTTATTTTTAGATTTATATCTGTATTGTTCAAGCTCGGCCAACGAACCGATTACCCTTGTGGCCTCGCATTTATTGCACCGCCACACCGGGAGCGGAGTACCCCAAAACCTTTCTCTTGAAAAAGCCCAGTCTTTTAAATCTTTTAAAAATTCCCCGAAACGCCCCTGCTTTAAGTGGTCCGGCACCCAATTTACTTTGTTATTATTCTGAATAAGCTTCTTTTTTACTTTAGACATAGCTATGAACCATGAATTTTTTGCGTAATATAAGAGAGGGTTCTTACATCTCCAGCAAAAAGGATAAGAGTGAGTATATGGCAAAGTTTTATATAGCAAATTTTTATTTTTTAAATATTCAATAATATCAGTATCGGCTTTTTTAACATAACGGCCTTCAAAGCCCTTAACGTCCGCCGTAAAATTGCCCTCCTCATCAACAGTGTGGTGCGTGGGCAGGCCAAGTTTCTTACCAAGTTCATAGTCGTCTTCGCCATACATTACCGCCGTATGGACAACTCCTGTTCCTTCTTCGGTACTGACAAAATCAGCCGGATATATTTTGTAAGATTTGGATGATTTTAGAGCTTTAATTTCAAATAACGGTTCGTATTCCAAACCGGACAGATCTTTGCCTTTTATTTCAGTCTCAATATCCATCACCTCTCCGGTTTTGATGCTCGGTATTGATTCCTTGGCGGTTATAAGCCTTTCGTTTCCCCTTCTGACAATCGCATATTTTATTTTTTCACCTATCGCTAATGCAACATTGCCCGGCAAAGTCCAGGGCGTAGTAGTCCAGGCCAATACATAAGTATTGCCATCAGTTTTGTTTGCGCCCCCCAGGCCCTGACCCGGTTTTAATTTGAATTTGACAAAAACCGAAGCCTCCGTGACATCTCTATAGCCCTGGGCAACCTCATGGCTTGAAAGACCGGTCCCGCATCTGGGGCACCATGGTAAAACCTTATGTCCTCTATATAAAAATCCTTTTTTATCAAAGCCGGAAATAATCCACCAAAGCGTTTCCATGTATTTTCGGTCATAGGTTATATAAGGCTCATCAAGGTTTATCCAGAAACCGATACGATCGGTGAATCTTTCCCACTCCTCTTTATATTTCCAGACGCTTTGCTTAGCTTTTTTATTGAATTCAGCAATACCGTATTCTTTTACTTCTTTTTTGTTGCTCAAACCAAGCTCTTTTTCAACTTCTATCTCAACCGGCAAACCGTGGGTATCCCAACCGCCTTTTCTTTCAACCAAAAAACCCCGCATAGTCTTATAGCGGGCGAATAAATCCTTGAAAACCCTGCCGATAAAATGATGAATACCGGGTCGGCCATTGGCCGTCGGCGGACCCTCAAAGAAAACAAAGGGGGCCTTGCCTTTACGATTAATTAAGGACCGCTCAAATATTTTGCGGTCCTTCCAGAATTTAAGTATTTTTTCCTCTGATTTTGGCCAAAAATTGTTTTCTGCCATAATTTACAAGATTTTACTGCTTCCCTATAATACCACTAAATTCGGCCAAATTAAAGGCCCCATTGCTAGGGCCTGTATCATCATCCACTCGGCTTCGCTCAGGATGACCCTGAGTATTTCCGAACGGGTCATTTTGTTTTTTCCATTTTGATTTCTTCTTCTATCTCCTCTGCATTAAGTTCAAATTTTAATTCTGCCTCTAACCTATCTACGAGATTGAATTTCTTAAAACCTTTGACTAAGCCGCCATTTCCATTTTTTTTTAAAAAAAATAAAAACAATATTAAAACTACATGTGCAAAAAGCATGAGCGTGCCTACGGCAGGGTCCAGTTTTATATGTGTGTGGAAATTATTATGAACCCCCTCTAGGAACAAAAGCCTCGGCAAACCATACATCAAGCCCAGATTTTTTAAAATATCAGGCAAAAGACTGAAAAAAGCTGAAAACAACAGAAGAAAAAACAGATATATGGTACCTCCCCTCAATTTTGCCTCTCGTTTATGCTTCGGCAAATCAAACATAGAATCAAAAATAGGGCCCAGAGGCCTAAAAAAAATAATCAGCATCACAGCTAATAGCATAAGGACATCCAGGGAAATAACAGAAACATTTAAAATATCGCTTGACGTATTAATAGAATAATCCCAATGAGGCAGTGCATCCAGTAAGAAATGAGAAGCAAAAGATATAATACAGGAAACAGCGAAAACTAGTTTCTTTTCATTATTCTCTCCGAACTTTTTCCATCGTCCCGGCCAAACCCTAAGCCAAGAAGCTATCCAACAAGCCGTCAAAGCATGCGCAGTAATTATCATAACGGCCTCCAGCCCCGTCTGACGGGGTTCCATTTTTAATGTCCTATAATAAAATTACAACAAGATAAGCCTGTTAGCAATGAACCACTCGGCAAGGGCGGCCCCTGCTGGGTATTAATCTATAAAACAAAAAAGCCCGCGCCAGAAGAAACACGGGGAGTAAATAAATAACATTATTTATCTAAGCTTACTGCCACAATTAATACAAAAGTTTTGATTATCCGAAATTGTCTTGACACCACATTTTGAACAAGAACTTTTGCCCTCGCTATTACTACCTTCATTGTCTTTTTGCAACTCGCCGAGTATTTCTTCTATGACTTCTTTTTCTGTCATCCCCTCCTGCTCGGCATAATCTTTTACTGTTTCTTTATCAATCTTATCCTGTCTTTTTTGCCTTTTTATTTCCATCTTTTCCGTGGCCTCATTCATTTTTTGTATTACCTTATCTCTAACTTTTTGTGCCTTGGAACTTTTTAGAAAATCTGAAATTAATTCAAAGCCCTTTCTTAAGTCTTGGGGCGTCACCCTAGCTTCAACTTTTCTATTTTCCAAATCAACCAAACCGCTGGCTGGACCCCCTCCTCGTTCTATGCCGATAGAAACATCCATCCCGCCGACTTTTTTGTTCACTTCAAATAATAGTTTCCTTCCTTTTTCTTTCGGTTCTGATGCTTCACTTGTTGTTTGTTTCTCAAAGCCCATATGTATTCATTATAAAAGTACTCAGGAATAAAAAGCAAGGGGCTGGCCTATGCCAACCCCTTGGAATACAATCTCCTGACAGCACTTTTTACTTCTTCTCTCGAAATCCTCATTGATAAAATCAATACCGCGGGTACAACGAGAACGAGGAAGATAAATATTACCCCGGGCAACAACCAGAAGAACGGAGACCCAGATAACCAATAAATCAGCAGGCCATCTACCCACAAAATCCCAAGCAGGGGTAACATCAAAATTGCCACATAAATGCTGGCCCCTGAAAAGAACAGCCTAAAAAGAACGTCCCAGGTTCTCATCTCTTACCTCCCTAATCTCACATGCCTTACATACTTCTATTATACCATACTTCTACGTTTAACGCAAGTTTTAGCGCGGTAGTTCGCTTGAGATTGGGAATTAGTATCATTCGGATGCACCGTTCGTTAAGTGTACCGAGCTCAGCTCGGTGTATTTACTACATCTCCTCCGGCGCCTCAACACCCAGTAAACCGAGGCCATTTTTTAATACCTGGGCTACTCCGACAATTAAATTCAGGCGCAAAGTGCGGACTGACTCATCCGGCTCATTTAAAACCGGTGATGATTCATAAAAAGAATTGAACTTAGAAGCAAGGAAATACAAATAGTCGCAAATCTGACTGGGATAATAAGTTATAGCTGAGTCCTTTACAACATCTGAGAATCTTGCCAAGTACTGCAGGAGGGGCCGCTCACTATCTCCAACAAAACCACTCTCCACAGGCCCATATTCAACGCCGGCCTTTCTTAGGATGCTTTTTATACGGGCATGGGCATATTGCAAATACGGTCCTGTATTGCCCTCAAAATTTAAAACACTGTCCCATTCAAAAGTTATATCGCTATGACGATTATGCGATAAATCAAAATATTTTACCGCCCCTAT